>NZ_CP120635.1:3377500-3677500 GCF_021353295.2 Pseudodesulfovibrio thermohalotolerans
CGCCCCGCCACCTCGAACAGGTCCAGGGCCGCGAAGAGCACGGCGTTGGCCGGCGAGCCTATCATGGACCCCATGCCCCCGATGGCCGCGCCGTAGATGGCAGAACACATGAGCACCGTGGTCATGCCCGTCACGCCACGGTCAGCGAAACCGCGGTCCAGCCTCTTCAGCATCGGGATCAGTGTCAGAACCGTGATCGTGTTGGGAATAAAGGAGGAAAGCGCCGCAGAAGCCGCAATGATATAGAGCAGGACCCGCGAGGCTTTTCCCTTGCTGCGCCTGAGCGCCCAGGCAACGAATCCGTCCGTGATGCGCGTCGCGGCCATGAGCTGGTACACGAGGTACCCGCACGCGAAGAGCAGAATCAGGGGCAGTCTCCCCCACAAATAAGCGGTCACGTCGGTCAGCGATTCCACGGCATCTCCAGGTCGGAAGTCTGTTCCGGCAATGGACCGCGTCCGCGCCGGGATGTCAACAGCCTGCCTGGCAGGCCATCTCCATGCAGGCCGTGTAGCGCAAACCGCTAAGGCTGAAAAACGGACGGCTCACCATGCAGGCCCGCTCCCCGGTATAAGCCGAGACAAAAGGCTGCGTGACGAACTTGTCGTAGCCCATATCGAGATAGAGCACGTAATCCTCGGCCGAGAGGTCCGCTCCCTTGGGCGTGCCCCGGACCGCGCCAGCTCCCTTGCCGCGATGCGCCCGGTGGGTAACCTGCACTCCCCTGTCGTCCACAACGAACAGGGAAATAACTCCTTTTCGGCCCTGCACCAGAGACCGGCACACGTCGTCGAACCTGTCCTCGGTCATATTCGCGAGCTTGTTGCAGATGGAGGTCGCGGTTCGAAAGATGTCACTGAACAGTTCCTTCTTTGCCCGGACCTGCTGGTGCTTCTTGGCCTTGTACTTTTTGTGAACCGTCGCCATCTTGTCGAAGAACTGCCGGGCCGGATCGTCGCCCGGAGCCCCGTCCTCCTTGGCATAGTAATAGCCCTGCTGCAATTGGACTCCGGCCGACAGAAGGCGAAGGGATTCCTCCTCGCTCTCGACGCACTGGGCCGCGACCACGCTGCCCACCCGGCAGGCCTGATCCATGAACGCCTCCAAGGTCCTGCGGGAATTGCCTTCGTCCCCATCCCCGGCGAAGAATGAGCGGTTGATCTTGACGTAGGCGGGTTTGACCCGGGACAAAATATGGCTGAAGGGATGGTCCACGGCGCAGTTGTCGAGGCAGACCATGAGCCCCACCTCGCGCAGGGACCGCGTATACGCCTCGATTTCGCCGAGATATGGAGCGTTCAAGGGGCATTCCAGGATCACGTTGGACAGGGGAATTCCCGCGGCCTTGATCTGATCCACGACAAACATGCTCTGCCGGCCGACCTCCGGAATGATGAGCGGATTGACGTTCAGGAACAGGAGCAGTTGCCCGTAATGCGCATGGATCGGCTTGAACTGCTCCAAGGCCCGCGCCCTGCACAGCCGATCCACCTCCACGATGACGTCCGGGCTCAGGTCCTCGCTGAAGAGCGCTTCCGAACCGATCCCGTTGTGTTGGCCGCCTCGGGAATAGACTTCAAAGCCAACGATGGATTTGGTGGAGATGGAAACGACGGGCTGGAAAAGAGGGGTCACATCCCGGGAGTTGATTATCTCCCGTATTTTTCGCTCGTCGACCTTGGTTTCGGCTTGTCCTGACATTTCGCTCCCGCCTGCCGGACCAACTCCGGGAAAAGGATTATTTTTCTCAATTGGGTTAACCGGATCACGCACATATGGTCAATAGTCAAAGCGTATCATCCGCTTCCGCACCGGCCCGGGAATCTCCTCTGGCAGTCCCAACGGCTTTACGCTATTATCATTCTTCCACCACAAGGAGTATCATCAAGTGGCCGAATTTGTTCATCTTCACGTCCATACCGAATACAGCCTCCTGGACGGCGCCATCCGAATCAAAGACCTGCTTACCCGGACCAAGGATTTGGGTATGCCGGCCGTGGCCATCACCGATCACGGGTCCATGTACGGAGCCGTGGTCTTCTTCATGGCCGCAAAGGAGTTGGGCATCAAGCCGATCATCGGTTGCGAGGTCTACGTGGCCCCGGGCGATCTGGACGATGAGGATGCGCACACTCGCAAGGATCACGGCGGCGGCTACCACCTGGTCCTGCTGGCCAAGAACCAGCGCGGGTACAAGAACCTCATCAAACTGGTCTCCACCGGCTACCTGGACGGCTTTTACTATAAACCCCGTGTCTGCAAGCACTTGCTGAAGAAACACTCCGAAGGGCTTATAGCCCTGTCCGCCTGTCTGGCGGGCGAGGTGCCCCGCAAGCTCATGAACGAGGGGCTCGCGGCGGGCGTGGAAACGGCACGGGTCTACGAATCCATCTTCCCCGGGAATTTCTATCTGGAGCTTCAGGACAACGGCATATCCAAGCAGACCCGGCTCAACGAGCTGCTCATAAAGTGCGCCGAGGAAACCGGCCTCCCCCTGGTGGCCACCAACGACTGCCACTACCTGACCGCCGAGGACTACGAAGCGCACGACACCCTGCTCTGCATCCAGACCCAGACCACGGTGGACGCGGAGAAGCGGTTCCGCATGGAAACCCGCGAACTCTACTTCAAGACCCCGGAAGAGATGGAGCGCGCGTTCGCCCACGTGCCCGAGGCCATCCAGAACACCCAGCGCATCGCGGAAATGTGCAACCTCGAAATCGAGCTGGGCAACTACTATTTCCCGGAATACGAGCTGCCTGAAGGCGTGTCCATGAACGAGGAGTTCGACCGCCTCTGCCGCGAGGGATTGCAACGCCGCCTGAACACCATCACTTATGAGGTGGACGAGGAAAAATACTGGAAACGGCTGGACTACGAACTCGGCGTCATCAAGGAGATGGGCTTCCCGGCGTACTTCCTCATCGTTCAGGACTTCATCAACTGGGCCAAGGACCACCGCATCCCGGTCGGGCCCGGCCGTGGTTCCGCCGCAGGCTCCATCGTGGCCTGGTCGCTCAAGATCACCAACCTCGACCCGCTCCCCTACGATCTGCTGTTCGAACGCTTCCTCAACGTGGAGCGCGTATCCATGCCGGATATCGACGTGGACTTCTGCGAGCGGCGCCGCCTTGAGGTGGTCAAGTACTGCGCCCAGAAGTACGGCACGGACCGGGTGGCTCAGATCACTACCTTCGGAACCATGAAGACCAAGGCGGTCATCAAGGACGTGGGCCGCGCCATGGGCATGACCTTTGGCGAGACCGACCGCATCGCCAAGCTCATCCCCGACGACCCGGCGGTCATGGCCAAGCTGCTCGGCGTTGACAAGGCCAAGATCACCGTGCCGAACGCGGTCAAGGCCGTGGCCGAGCTGGACGACATGGTCGCCACCGATCCCAAGGTGGCCAAGCTCATAGACATTTCCACCAGGCTGGAGGGACTGTGCCGCCACGCCTCCACGCACGCGGCGGGCGTGGTCATCTCCAACAAGCCCATGACCGAGTACCTTCCTCTCTACAAGGGGAAGAAGGGCGAAATCGTGACCCAGTTCGACATGAAGAAGGTCGAGAAAGTCGGCCTCATCAAGTTCGACTTCCTGGGTCTGCGAACCATGACGGTCATCGAGGACTGCCTGGACATCATCCGCGAACAGGGCAAGACCGCGCCGAACCTGGACACCCTGCACCTGGACGACCCGGACACCTTCGCCATCTTCGCCAAAGGCGACACGGACGGCATTTTCCAGGTGGAATCCTCGGGTATGCGCAAATACCTGCGGATGCTCCGGCCGGACCGCTTTGAAGACCTCGTCGCCATGCTCGCCCTGTACCGGCCGGGCCCCCTGGGCATGATCGGCTCCCACGGGGTCTCCATGGTCGACGAATTCATCATGCGCAAGCACGGCGAGATCGAGGTCACCTACCCCCACCCGTCGCTTGAGGAGACCCTCAAACCCACCTACGGGGTCATGGTCTACCAGGAGCAGGTCATGGCCACGGCCATGGTCATCGCCAACTATTCTCTGGGTGAAGGCGACCTGCTGCGCCGCGCCATGGGTAAGAAGATCACCGAGGAGATGGCAAAGCAGCGTTCCCGCTTCCTCGAAGGCTCGCGGGAAAACGGCATCGACGACGCCGTGGCCAACGACATCTTCGACACCATGGAGAAATTCGCGGCATACGGCTTCAACAAGTCCCACTCCGCGGCCTATGCGCTCATCTCCTACCACACCGCCTATCTCAAGGCCCATTTCCCGGTGGAGTTCATGGCCGCGCTCATGTCCACGGAAATGAACAACACCGAAAAGATCATCATGTACGTCAACGCCTGCCGCGACATGGAGATCACGGTCCGCCAGCCGGACATCAACTCGGGCCATGCGCGATTTTCGGTCAAGGACGGGGAAATTCTGTTCGCCATGGCGGCCATCAAGAACGTGGGCGAAGAAGCCATCAACGAGATCGCGGCCGAGCGCACGGCGAACGGTCCGTTCTCCAACATCTTCGATTTCTGCGAGCGCGTGAACCTGCGCCGCGTGACCAAGCGAGTCCTCGAATCGCTCATCAAGGCGGGCGCGCTGGACTGCTTCTCCTGCTCCCGCGCCGCCCTGCTGGAGGACCTCGACAAGGCCGTCGCCCTGGGCCAGAAAAAGGCCAAGGAAAAAGAATCGGGGATGCTCAACATGTTCGACATGCTCGGCGGCGGGGAAAAGAAGGACGGCTCCGTCACGCCCACCTGCTCCCTGTGCGAGGAGTTCGACGACCGCGAGAAGCTTCAGCTCGAAAAGGAGGTCCTCGGCTTCTTCCTGTCCGGGCACCCGCTGCTGGCCTACCGGCACGACATGCAACGGCTGCGCACCGTGACGTTGGAGGAATGCAAGACCATCCCCAACGGCACTGAAGTCCGCGTGGCCGTAATCATCCCGGACTACAAGCAGTTCATCACCCGCAAGGGCGACCCCATGGCCTTCTGCTCCGCCGAGGATCTGACCACGTACGGCGAGATCACCATGCTGCCCAATGTCTACGCCGAGGCGCGCGAATTGCTCGACGCGGACCGCCCCCTGCTGGTTCTGGGAAAGATCGATGTACGCGAAGAACCCGGCGGCCCCGAGGACGCTCCCAAGTCCGCCAAGATACTGGCCGACAAGGTCCAGCTCCTGGCCGACGCGGCCCAGGGATCGGACCAGCCCGTGTCCCTTTGGATCGGCGAAAAGAACGCCGTGGACGCCCACCTCAACGCGCTCAAGGTGATCCTGAAACGCTATCCCGGCACCACCAGCGTCAACCTCGGCATCATCACCCGCGAATCCGTAATCAACCTTCGGCTGGGCAACGGCTGGAAGGTCTTCCCCGGCCGGGACTTCTGGAAGGAAGTGGAGGCGTGGCAAAACGGCGACGCCAAAGCGTACCGCGCCGAGGCCGAAGCCGAGCTTCTGTAGTCCCCCATCCCCGCTCGGGCGTGTCGGTAATCCTTACACGCGCGCCCGACAAGCAACCTCCCGATTTTCGAAGATATAGCTTTCCGCGCCCAAAGCCGCCCCTTGAGGCGGCTTGAGCGCCGGGACGCCGCGCAACGTCCCGGCGCACTACTCTCTTAAGAATCCACACCGCTTTTTGCCGCATTTGCCTATTCAAGCCATAAAAACAATCTATCCAAACATCAAATGTGTAAATTTTTTTTAAATGTCGGATTTTTTCACACCTTGGGAGGGGGCTATTTGCCTTATACTTTCCATTATCTCGGATAGTTAAAAATGGCCCACATTTTGCTGATCATTCTTAAAAGCGAACCTGCACGTTCCGCTTTAGACTCTTTAGCAAAAGGAAATAATCATGAAGAGATTCGTCATTACCCTTCTTTTCATCGTCGGCATAATCGCCTTCACCCAAGCCGATAGGGCCGAAGCGCTGAACCTGCCCACGGCGGACTCCGGATATGCCGTCACATACGGCAACTTCTATTCATATTCGCTTCCCATCCTCAAGGAATTCCTGGGTGACGAATACGATGTCCAGTCCTCGGTCGGCCAGATCAAGGATACCGTGGTCATCGCCACCGGCGCGGCCGGCACCCCGGTCAACGAAAACTTCCCGGGCATGGACAACGCCTACGAGACCCCGGGCGGCGCGAGCGGCGGCCCCACCTTCGGCACCGGCACCGTGACCGACCCGCCTCCGGCCCTGGAAAACGACCGGGAAGGCACTTGGGACGCGACCATCGCCAGCCTGGTCTCCTATCTGGACGGGCAGGCCCCCATCTTCTTCTTCAACAACAACCAGTCCGACAACGTCGTTGACGGCGTGCCCCAGCAGAACCTCTGGGTTTGGGCCCAGATCGAGATTTGGAGCTCTTCCGACGAGTCGGCCGAGTCCATGTTCTTCGAGCTGACCAGCACCAACGGCGACGGCTCCGGCGTGTACGGCGGCGACCCCTACGCCTATGACGCGCACGGCGCAGGCTACGTTCCGGCCCTGCCTGACAACCTGCCCACCGCGGGTACGGACTATGTCCTTTCCGGCGGCGACATATGCCTCGACGCCGGCCAGTCCCCCGTGTCCTGCGGCTCGGAAGACGTGGTGTACGGTCCGTTCGCCCACAACCTGGGTTCCGACCGGGCGGCCTACGCGGTCATCGCTCCCGGACTGAACGACTTCCTGTTCGCCTGGAACGACGGGAACAGCCCCTACGACATGATCTCCATCGACATCAACATGACCTCGCTCAACAGCGGCTACGAACAGGCGTACATCATGCCCGGCACCGTCTCTCAGACTCCCCCGGTGCCCGAGCCGGCAACCTGGCTGTTCATGGGCCTCGGCCTCACCGGCCTGGCTCTCTTCCGGCGCTTCCGCCGCTAGACCGAACGCCACGATTCCCGAACCATAGCGGCCCCGCATATGCGGGGCCGCTTTTTGTTTGTTGACAAACCCCGCCGCGCTGGCAACCATGCGCCATGAACGATTCACTTGACGAGCTCAACGAACGGCACCGGCGGTTCGTGGAAGAGCGCAATTGGCAGAAACACCAGACGCCCAAGAACCTAGTCATGGCCCTGACCGGAGAGGTCGGGGAACTGAACGAGCTGTTCCAGTGGCTCACCCCCGAGGAAAGCCGCACCGTGGCGGGCGATCGAAAGCGAGCCGTTGCCGAAGAGATGTCGGACGTGCTCATATATCTGGTCAGGCTGGCCGACGAACTGGGCATCGACCTGGTTGCGGCGGCCCACGAAAAATGCGACACCAACGAACGGAAATATCCGGCCGAGGCGTTCCGCGACGGACGCATGAGGCCGCACGAATACAAGGAGTCCAGATAATGCCCGGCAAATGGAAATTGACCATCACCCAGGAGTTTTCGGCCTCGCACCAACTGCGCAACTACTGCGGCAAGTGCGAGAACATGCACGGCCACAACTTCGGCGTGGAAGTGGTGGTCGAGGGCGACACCCTGGACCCCAAGGTCCAGTACCTCGTGGACTTCAAGGAGTTGAAGCAGCGCACCAAGGCCGTGCTGGAAAAGCTCGACCACAAGCACCTCAACGAGGTGGAGTGCTTCACCGAGATCAACCCCTCCTCCGAGAATCTGGCCATGTTCATCTACCGGAACCTCAAGGGCACCCTGCCTGAAAACGTTTCCCTGGTGGAGGTCTCCGTCTCGGAGAAAAACTCGTCCAAGGCCACCTACTGGGAAGAATAATGTCGACGGAGCGAGACGAGAAACGCGGCGAAATCAACGGAATGTCCTACGGGAAGATCATGACTTCCCTGCTCATCCCCAAGGACAGCCGGTCCAACCCCAAACGAATCCTGGGCGGCATCGCCTTTCTGGCCTTTGTCTGCTTCTTCGTGTTCGGCACCATGTATCGCGGCTGCGAACGTGTGGACCAGTCCGGCTGCCCGCTGCCCGCAGTGGAGCGGACCGCTCCGGGCCAAGGCATGGAGCAAACCGCTCCGGCCCCGGGAAAAGAAGGCTAGCCGTGCGCATCGTCATCCAGCGTGTTTCGGACGCCAAGGTCACGGTGCAGGACGCTACGGTCGGAGAGATAGGCACCGGCCTGCTCGCGCTCGTCGGATTCGGCGGCGCGGACAAGGCGGACTTTCCCGACACCCCGACCTGGCGCAAGATGCTCGACAAACTGTTCAACATGCGCGTCTTCCCGGACGAGAGCGGCAAATTCGACCTTTCCCTAAGCGACATCAAGGGCGATCTGATGCTCGTCTCCCAGTTCACGCTCTACGCGGACTGCCGCAAGGGACGCCGCCCGTCCTTCACCGACGCCTGCCATCCCTACGTCGCGGAATCCCTGTTCGACAGGTTCACCGAAGACGCGCGCAAGCTCGCGCCGGGGGGCTTCGCCACGGGCCGATTCGGCGCTGAAATGCTCCTGGACTTCACCAACTGGGGACCCGTAACCATCATTCTCGATTCCGACGAGCTCTAACCGCGCCGCCTCCCCCCGCGTCCACGCTCCACCCCGGCATCCCATGTCCGCAAAAACCAAGCTTATCGCCGCCCTGACCCTGATCCTGCTGGCCACCTTCCTGACCACCAGCCTTATCAACTACGCCTTCACCAGGGCCACGATCCGGGAAGAGCTCCTCAACTCCGCCCTCCCCCTGACCGGCAAGAACATCTATTCGGAAGTCCATTCGGACATGCTCCGGCCCATCCTGGCCGCGACGTCCATGGCCAATGACGCCTTCCTCAAGAGCTGGATAGAAGACGGCGAGGGCGACCTCGAAGCCGTCACCCGCTACCTCTCGGACCTGCGGGACAAGTACGGCTTCCTGACCACGTTCCTCGTCTCCGCCTCGACCGACAACTACTATTACCAGGACGGCATCCTCAAGAAGATCGGTGCCCGGGACCCGCACGACGTGTGGTTCTACGCCTTTCTCCGCCAGAACGTGGAGTTCGACCTGGACGTGGACACCAACGAGTCCGAGGGCGGGAAGCTGACCATCTTCGTCAACTTCCGGGTGCTGGACAACAGCGGCAAACTCCTCGGTGTGGCCGGGGTGGGCGTGAATGTCGACCGGGTCACCGGGCTGCTGGAGAAGGCCCGCCGCGACTACGGCCGCGAGGTCTACCTGGTGGACCAGGACGGACTGGTCCAGGTCCACCGCGACACATCGCGCATCGAGCGCGATTACATCACCGAGACCCCGGGCATCCAGGACGTGGCCCAATCCATTCTCAAGCCGGGAGACAACTCGCGCAGTTTCCAATACGACTTGAACGGCGAACATTTTCTCCTGTCCACCCGGTACATCCCGGAGCTGAAATGGTTCCTCATCGTGGAACAGTGCGAATCCTCGGCCCTGGCGTCGGCGCGCGACAACCTCATCCGCACCGTGAGCATCGGCCTGCTGTCGTCCATCCTCATCATCGTTCTCTGCACCCTCACCATCAATCACTACCAGGGCAGGCTGGAACGGCTGGCCAAGACCGACCCCCTGACCGGGGCGGCCAACCGCCGCGCCCTGGAGGAAGCCTTCGACAGGTTCGCCTACAAGGCGGACCGCTACGGCGCGCCCTTCTCGGCGGTCATCCTGGACCTGGACAAATTCAAGGCCATCAACGACCAGCATGGACATCTGGCCGGGGACAACGTGCTCAAGGACGTGGCCGCCACCACCCGGCGGATCATTCGGCCCTCCGACACCCTGGCCCGCTGGGGCGGCGACGAATTTCTCATTCTTCTGGACGGCGGAATCAAGGAAGCCAGAGTCCTGTCCGAGCGCGTGAGCTGCGCCCTGACCGACGAACAGCGCGAGATTCCGGTCTCCTTCTGCTACGGCATGGCCCGGTTCAAGGAAGGCGATACCCTGGAATCCATGACCCACAGGGCGGATCGAGCCATGTACAAATCCAAGGACGCCGCCTGCCGGGGCCGGGACCTGTAGACAAAAGCCCACCCGGCCGATAGAGATGGGAGCTATGCAAGAATCCCCGACAACCCGGCCGAAATTCCGCAACGCCGCACCGCGCATCCTCCTGCTCACCAGCCGGTATTTTCTTATCGGCGAACTGGAGGCCGCCTGCCGCAGGCTCGGCGTGGAGCACCTCCTCCTGGACTTCGGCACACGGGAAATGGACCTCGACGAATTCGTGGCCGCCATGACCGACGCCTTCGAGACGTTCCGGCCCGACTTCGTGCTCACGGTCAACCACCTGGGCGTGGACCGGGAGGGCGTGCTCGCCTCGCTATTGCGCCGTCACGGTCTGCCCCTGGCCTCCTGGTTCGTGGACAACCCGCACCTCATCCTCGGGGCGTACAAATGCCTGCACGAAGCCCGCACAGCCCTGTTCACCTGGGACCTGGACACCGTGGACTCGCTCCGAACCATGGGCTTCGAACACGTCTTTCACCTGCCGCTGGGCGCCGACCCCACCCGGCTGACGCCCCATCGGGCCGCCCCTGTCGAGGCGTGGCGCGCCCCCATCTCCTTCGTGGGCAACTCCATGCTGACCAAGACCCTGCTGCGGGCCAGGGCGGCGAATCCGTCCGAAGCCCTGTTCCGGGCGGGCATGGAAGTGGCGAAGGCGTTCGCGGGCTCCTCGGCGCAACTGGCCGGACCGTTCATGGCCGAACATTTCCCCGAAGTCCGCGCCGCGTACACCGCCCTCGACGATCCCGCCAGGGAACTCGCGTTCGAAACCTTCGTCACCTGGCAGGCAACACTGCTCTACCGGCTGGACTGCGTGTCGCGCACCCTGCCCTTTCACCCGCTCATCGTCGGCGACACGGGCTGGCAGGAGCTGCTCCGGACGCAAACCGGCTGGCACTACCACCCCGAGCTTTCCTATTACGAGGACCTGCCCGACTTCTATCCCCTGAGCGAAATCAATTTCAACTGCACCAGCCAGCAGATGAAGGGCGCGGTCAACCAACGGGTCTTCGACGTGCCCTGCTGCAACGGCTTCCTGCTCACCGACCACCGCCGCCAGATGGAGGCCCTGTTCGAGCCGGAAACCGAAATTGTCTGCTACCCGACTCCGGACGACATCCCCGGCCTGGTGGAACGCTACCTGGCCGACCCGGCCGCCCGCAAAGCCGTGGCCTCGGCGGCCCGCAAACGGGTCCTGGCCGAGCACACCTACGACCATCGCATGACCTCCCTCATGGAGACCATGCGCCAGACCTTCGGGTAGGCCATGGCGAAAAAGCCCATCCTCATATTACAGATGCAGCGCATGGGAGACCTGATCCTCTCCTATCCGCTCATGCTCTGGCTGGCCCGCCGCCATCCCGGCCACCCCATCTACGTGGCTGCCGAGGAATCCTTCTACGAACCGCTCATGAAGCTCTCCCCGCCCGCGACCTATTTCCCGTGGTCCGGGGCGGCCCACCTGGAACGCAAGGAATTCGAACTGGTCCTGAATCTGTCCATCAGGGAAAAGGCCGCCGTCCTCGCTGGCCGCCTGAAGACCGAGGCCAGACTCGGGTCGGTCCGCGACAAGGACGGCTCCCGGCGCATACACGGCGACTGGCAGCTCTACCGCGCCTCACTGGTCCGCAACAATCTTTACAACCGCTTCCATTGGGGCGAGCTGAACGGTCTGGACGCCGTGCCCTTCGCGGACATCGCCGCCACCAGCTTTTCCGCGCCCCGAACTCTGCCGGGCAGCAACAAGGTCGGCCTCTTTCTCGGAGCGAGCGACGCGGCCAAACGCCCGAACGCCGCGTTCTGGGCCGCGCTGGTGGATGAACTCCACGGACGCGGGCTGCGCCCGGTGCTCTTCGGCGGTCCGGCCGAAAAAGCCCTCGGAGCGGAAACGGCCAGGCTGGCCAAAGGCCCGGCCCTGAACCTCTGCGGCACCCTCGGACTCGACGAGTTCGGGGCCGTGGGCCAGACGCTGGCCCTGTTCATCACCCCCGACACCGGCCCCATGCACCTGGCCGCCTGGACCGGGCTCAAGTGCCTGAACCTGTCCATGGGCAACGTCAACCCATGGGAAACCGGCCCGTTCGTCCCCGGCCACTACGTGCTCCGCGCCGACTTGCCCTGCGCCAAGGGCTGCTGGCAATGCACCGAGGACTCCCTCAAATGCCATGCGCCGCTCACTCCGGGCAGGGTCGCCGCCCTGGCCAGACGGCTGGCCGGACCAGCGGACGCCGCCCGCCTGGACCGCATGGAGCTGCCCGGGCTGGCCCTGTTCGAAACCGGCCGCTCGGACCTCGGCCTCTATTGCCTCAAACGCCTGGACAAGACCCGGCCCGACGCCGAACGGCTCGCCTCCCGATTCTGGCAGACGTGCTTCGGCGCGCTCTTCGGGCTCTGGAGCAACGAAAAGGCCGCCGAAGCATGGTCCCGCCTCGCCCAGGGCGCGCCCGAAGAGGCCGCCGCATTGCTCGGGCACATCCCTGAAATGGGTCGCCGGTTCAAACTCGGCCTGCGCTCGGGAGCCCCCCTCGACCAGTCCTTCTGGACCGCCAGCCCGGCCATGGCCAAGCCGTTCACCGGCTTCGCCGACATGTACCTGAAAAACAACGACTACTCCCGGCCCGCCTGGGGCCGCGTCCTGACCCTGCTCGAACGACTCGTGGCCGTCTGCGCCTAGCTTCTCCCCTCCCGAACGGCCGAAACAGGTCTTTTCTTCCCCCTGCCGAACTCCACAACCTTCCGATATTACAGCTTTTCCATTTGGCACGGCTTTTGATTGAATTCGTGCCGAAGGAGAAAAACATGCAAAATATTCCCGGCATCGCCAAAGAAGCGGCTTCCACCGCATCCGTCCAGTTGGTCAAGATGGCAACCTCGGGCAAAAATACCGCCCAGACCGCCACTGCCGACGCAAAGGACGAGAAGCGCGCCCTCTTCGCCGAGCTGTTCACCGAGCACACCGAGAGAGTCGAGAGCGAACTCTCCCTGGCCCCGGTGACGCACAGGGAAAAGATGCTCGACTCCACGCCCGGCGCGGAGAAAGAGGAAGAAGGGAATACGGCCATCGACGCAGCCGGGGTAGGAACCTCGGAGACCACTCCCGATATAAACGAAACGGCGGACGAGGCAGGACTGGACAGCCGCATGACCATGGACGATCTGGACGCGGTCCGCGACGATCTCAAGGAATACGGCATGTCCGAGGAGGAGATCGCCGCCATCGAGGAGCAGGTCGAATCCGAAGAGGGCATGACCTGGGGGCAATTCGTTTCCACGGTAGCCGAGAAGCTGGCCGAGTCCCGCAAAGGCGAGATGACCGACGAACAGAAGGTGTCCCTTGCCGGATTCTTCAACAAGCTCGGGTTCACCGAAAAGGACTCCTCGAAACTCGTCGACCAGTTGGAAAAGGGACAATTCGACAAGGTCCTGAAGCAGGTGGAGGCGCGGCTCGACGCCATGCCGCAGGACCAGCAGCTCCTGTTCACCAAGGACGAGGTCGAGGCCTTCGTATCGGCCATGGGACTCTCCAGGGAATTCGTTACCCGGTTCCAGGAACTCTTTGCCTCCAACACCCTGCCCAAGGACGTGAAGCAGGCCTTCACCCGCATCCGCCAGGAACTGGCCGGGCTGGACTTGAAGGATCAGAAGCTGGTCAAGGCGGTGGGCAAGGCGTTCGCCGCGGTCATGGGCGACAAGCACAAGGAAAGTTCAGCGGCGGCCCAGGTGAACGAGGCGGTGGACCTCAAGCCCCGCGTGGCCGAAGACAAGGCCGACACCACCGTCCGCGAAGAGCTGGCCCAGGCATTCCGTAACCGCAAGGACGCCCCGTCCGACAACACGGTCCGCAGGCAAGACCACGCTGCCGCCGATGGCAGGGCCGATGTCAAGCCCGATGCCGTCGTGCCCGGAGAAGCCGGTGAACAGGACATGGACCCCGAGGCCGAACACGACCGCAAATGGAACAATTTCTTCGACAGGGTCCGGGAGGACGGCTCCGCCAAGACCGACGCCGCCCGGAACGCCGAGGCCGTGGGCACAGAAGCCAAGGCCGTCACGATTCAGCAGTCCGCAACCGGAACCAATGCCCGGGCCTGGGAAAAAGTTTCCGCCCCCAAAGTCCTCAAACAAGTGGACCAGGCGATCATCAAGACCCTGAAAAACGGCGCCAGACAACTTACCCTGCAACTCACTCCCGAGAACCTCGGCAAGCTGTCCATCGTGCTCTCGGTCCAGGGCAAGGAGGTCAGTGCCACCATCCGCGCCGAGAACTCCGACTCCCACAAGGTCATCACCGACAACCTTAATATTATTAAGAATTCTTTAGAAGCTCAAGGGCTGAAAGTGGAGAAGCTGGATGTCCAGACCGGGCTCGCAGACAACCAGAGCTTCAACGGATGGTTCGGCGAAAGCCAACACAACCTGTCCCGTGAGCGGGAAGTCATGATCGCCATGCGCAGCCACATGCGCACCATGCGGGAACAAAATACGGGCGGTGTGGCCCAGGACGTGCAATCCGTCGGAGAACGGGTAATTCCTTCCGATCAGGGCTTGCACCTTATCGCGTAAACGAGGGCTATCATGGGTTACGTAGACACTACCGGAGTATATCTCGGGCAACAGGAAGAACGGCTTACCGCTTCCAACTCGCCCGACCATAAAACGAGCCTGGACCAGGACGCATTCCTGACCATTCTGGTGGCGCAGCTCACGCATCAGGACCCGCTCAACCCCATGGAGGACACCGAGATGACCTCCCAGTTGGCGGAGTTCTCCAGCCTGGAGCAGTTAACCAACATCAACGACGGCATCGACTCCCTGAACAAGAGCATGTCCCAGAACGACATCCTCACCGCCGTCAGCTTCATCGGCAAGGAAGTCAAGGCCGAGGGCTACAAGGTCAGCCTGACCGAAGGCAATTCCTCGACCATCTACTACGGCTTCGGCGAGGCCGTCACCAGCATCATGATGAACATCTACGATTCCGAAGGAGCCATCGTCCGGACCGTGGAGCTCGGCAGCAAGGAAGCCGGGACCTATCAGTACACCTGGGACGGAAAGAACGAGGACGGCGATCTCCTGCCCGACGGCCAGTACGGCGTGGGCATTCTCGGCCAGGACACCGACGGCGACTACGTCATGGTCCAGACCGAGATTTCCGGCCGGGTGGACGGCGTGGTCACGGAGGACGGCACCCAGTACCTGCGTCTGGAGGACGGCCGATTCGTCAGTATGCTGAACGTCAAGGAAGTCGTCGATCCCGACGCGTCCTCGGTTGTCGACTCCACCGACACCTCGGATGAAGGCAACGGCACGGACACCGACGCGTAGGCGACGGCACGCAATATTTCACTCCGGACCGACGGCGGTCCGGGGCTCTTGGAGAAGAGATTAGGAGGTTAATATGGGTTTAGGAGCATCACTGTTCTCGGGTATTTCCGGCCTGACGGTACACTCGGAACGCATGACGGTCATCGGCAACAACCTGGCCAACGTGAACACCACGGGCTTCAAGGGCGCCATGATGCAGTTCGAGGACCTCGCCAGCGCCGACTTCGCCACGGTCAACGGCGTGGGCCAGGTCGGACGCGGCGTGCGCGTGTCGACCATCTACTCAGATTGGGGCCAGGGTGCCCTGGAATCGTCCACCGAAGCCACCGACATGGCCATTTCCGGCGAAGGACTTTTCGTGGTCTCCCCCATGGGCGAGGACATGAAATACTACACCAGGGCGGGCAACTTCCGCTTCGACAGCGACGGCTTCCTGGTGGACCCCCACGGCTACGTACTCCAGGGATGGGAGATCGAGCGCAACACCACCACGGTGACCACGACCTCGTCGAGCACCACGGAAAGCTCCAACTCCGCCCGGATCATCGGCACGCCCACCAACATCCGCATGGAGAACTTCCAGTCCGAGCCCAACGCGACCACCAACGTGTCCATCGTCACCAACCTGGACCCCTCGGCCGCGGACAGCTCCACCAACCCCGACGATCCCTATTTCGCCATGTTCAACAACTGGGACGGTTCGGCCGAGACGCCGCTGGCGTCCACCCTGTACGCCTACTCGACCACGCTCAAGGTCTATGACGACATCGGCACGGCCCACAACCTGACCGTGTATTTCGACCCCGTCACCACGAGCAACGCGGGCGGCAACACCGTCTGGGAATACATGGTCACCTGCGAGCCCAATGCGGACCGCCGCGTCCTCTCGGGCGCCAACGGCATGATGACCTCCATCGGCGAGGGCCAGACCTCCGCCGCGGGCGTGCTCATGGTCGGCACCCTGACCTTCACCACCGGCCAGCTTTCGGGCATGAGCGCGTACACGCTCAAGTCCAACGGCGGCACGAACATCAAGGACCTGAACAACTGGAGCCTGGCGAACTTCTCCACCAGCGGTTTCCCGGTCTGTACGGCCAACTTCCTGGGCAAATCCAACGCCAGCACGGCCGAAGCCGTCGACGCCACCCCCCTCCAGATCGACTTCGGCATCTCCAACAAGAATCTGTCGAGCAATGGCGACGGAGCCGTGACCATCGGTTGGGGCGGCGGCCTGGGCAACCTGCCCACCACTGCGGCCATGGTCGGCGACGAGATCGGAAACACAGGTTACCTGGCCAACTTCAAGGACCCGGCGGTCAGCGCCCTGGCCACCCAGAGCTTCGACACCGGCGGCTCCTCCACCCTGTACCAGAGCCAGAACGGCTACTCCGCGGGCATCCTGCAAAACATCTCGGTCTCCCGTGAAGGTATCATCTCGGGACACTACTCCAACGGACAGGTTCTGGAACTCTACGCCGTCACCCTTGCCACCTTCACCAACAAGCACGGGCTGCGGCGCGAGGGCGGAAACCTGTTCTCCGAAACGCTGGACTCCGGCCCGGCCCTCACCGGCCAGGCAGGCAGCACCGGCAAGGGAACCATCGACGGCAACTCCCTGGAAATGTCCAACGTGGACATGGCCACGCAGTTTGTCAGCATGATTACCACCCAGCGCGGCTTCCAGGCCAACACCAAGGTCATCACCACCGTGGATTCGATGCTCGGCGAAGTCATCTCCATGAAGCGGTAGGCGAACAATGGTCTCAAGTAACCCATACTGATAGACGTCCTTCTCCAAGGCCCCCTGCTACCCACAGGGGGCAAGGGCACACCCGGCGGCCCCGCAGTGCGATGCACAGCGGGGCCGTTTTTTTAACGCGGCATGGGTGCGCGGTATCCGCACTTTTTTTGGGGAAGGAGGGAGTAGCGCGGTTGGGGATGCCGCGCTTCGCGTTCTACGGTGCACGGCATCGTTACGTTTTGTTTCGCCTTTACGGCGACTTCCTTTTTTGCTGGCGCAGAAAAAAGGAAGCAAAAACTGCGCTTTTTGGCCCTGCGTGCTCCCGAAAGCAGTGGCCAAGAGCCTGTAGCGGCTTTCGCTGGCCGACAGGATGTCTGCCTCCGGCAGACGCAGTCGGCCTACGCTTCGCCGCTTCAAACAGGCTCTAGGCCCCGGCTTTCGAATGGTCTTCCGCGCCAGCGAGGTTCTGTCTTCCAACGCGGAAAGGCTCTATTTCGGGCTCTTCGGCCTCCAATGAACGCCCAAAGGCGACCGCACACCTTCAAAGGCACTACGAACTCCAGCCCTGGATCAGCGGCGTAGAAGCCGACCGCGAAGGGACGGCGGCTCCTGTTACGACCAAGAAAGTGCTACCGATAGTGGGGAACTGTACACCAGAGAAGGCCCTATACTTTTGATCGGGTGGAGCCGACCCGAGCGGATCGGATTCTTGCCGACGATCCTGCGGGCGGCCAAGCTGGCGCAAGGCCCTTTTCTTTCGTCTATTTCTTTTGGGCCAGCAAAAGAAATGGACCCCGCCGGGAGGGCATGGAAGCTGAGGAGGCAAAGCCTCCACACTGGCTCTCACAGCCCTAACAAGCTGGCACATCCTCCAGCAAAAAGCCCCCCTCTCCCGCAACCAAGCTCCTGCGGAGAATCGCCAATCCCAGCCCTGGATCAGCGGCCTAGAAGCCGACCGCGAAGAGGCGGCGGCTCCTGTGACGATCGAGAAAGTGCTATCGATAGTAGGGAGCGGGCCACCAGAGAAGGACTTATACTTTTGATCGGGTGGAGCCGACCCGAGCGGATCGGATTCTTGCCGAAGATCCTGCGGGCGGCCGGGCTGGCGCAAGGCCCTTTTCTTTCGTCTATTTCTTTTGGGCCAGCAAAAGAAATGGACCCCGCCGGGAGGGCATGGAAGCTGAGGAGGCAAAGCCTCCACACTGGCTCTCGCGCCAAAGGCGCGCCTGCCTTATCAAGCTGGCGCACCATCCCGCAAATAAGACCTCTCCCACGACCAAGCTCCTGTGAAGAATAACTCAACTCCAGCCCTGGATCAGCGGCGTAGAAACCGACCGCGAAGGGACGGCGGCTCCTGTGACGATCAAGAAAGTGCTACCGAGAATGGGGAACTGTCCACCGGAGAAGGCCCTATACTTTTGATCGGGTGGAGCCGACCCGAGCGGATCGGATTCTTGCCGAAGATCCTGCGGGCGGCCAAGCTCGTGCAAGGCCCTTTTCTTTCGTCTATTTCTTTTGGGCCAGCAAAAGAAATGGACCCCGCCGGGAGGGCATGGAAGCTGAGGAGGCAAAGCCTCCACACTGGCTCTCGCGCCAAAGGCGCGCCTGCCTTATCAAGCTGGCGCACCATCCCGCAAATAAGCCCTCTCCCGCGACCAAGCTCCTGTGAAGAATAACTCAACTCCAGCCCTGGATCAGCGGCGTAGAAGCCGACCGCGAAGGGACGGCGGCTCCTGTTACGACCAAGAAAGTGCTACCGAGAGTGGGGAGCTGTCCACCAGAGAAGGACCTATACTTTTGATCGGGTGGAGCCGACCCGAGCGGATCGGATTCTTGCCGAAGATCCTGCGGGCGGCCAAGCTCGTGCAAGGCCCTTTTCTTTCGTCTATTTCTTTTGGGCCAGCAAAAGAAATGGACCCCGCCGGGAGGGCATGGAAGCTGAGGAGGCAAAGCCTCCACACTGGCTCTCGCGCCAAAGGCGCGCACGACTTACCGAGCTTGCGCACCGCCTCGTGAAAAAGCCCCTGCCAAAACCTCACCCCAAACAACATAACCCGCCTGCAAGGCAAACAAAACCACCCCGCAAGCCGACGGCGACAGGCGGCAAATATTGACGAACCCTTGACGGACAAGGCTTGCCGCCCCGTCCGACAAGGGGAAAAAATGGCCCTTCTAGACTTTATTTAGATAGTCAGAACCTTAATATTACTTAACAAAGTTAAGTTGGCACACATGATGCTTAATGTTCGCCAAATGGATTTGAGAATCGAACAAGGAGGGTTCTGATGTCTTTAGTCATTAACCACAACCTCATGGCGATGAACGCCCAGAGAAACCTGTCCGAGCATTATGGACGGCTCGGCGTTTCCACCCGGCGTTTGTCTTCCGGTCTGCGAGTCGGCACCGCCGCTGACGACGCGGCCGGGTTGGCCATCCGCGAGCTCATGCGTTCGGAGATCAGTTCCCTTCATCAGGGCATCCGCAACGCATCCGACGCGATCTCGCTGATCCAGACCGCCGACGGCGCGCTCCAGGTCATCGATGAAAAGCTCATTCGCATGAAAGAGCTGGCCATGCAGGCGTCCACAGGTACCTACAACTCCGACCAGCGGTTGATTATCGACTCCGAGTACCAGGCCATGTCCTCGGAAATCACCCGTATCGCCAACGCGACGGACTTCAACGGAATTTATCTGCTCAACGGCAACCTGTCCGGTGATCCGGGCGTGGACCACGACGGCACCGGCCTCCAGTCCACCGGCCCGCTGAAGATTCACTTCGGCACCGGCAACGACTCGGCGGAAGATTACTACTACGTGGCCATCCAGGGTTCCACTTCATCCGCCTTCGGCCTCGGCCATACCGCCGCGCTGCGAAACGGCGACACCTGGGAAGCCCAGAACGCCGGCAAGGCCATCTCTACCCAGGCCCTGGCGCAGGCCGCCATGGAGGCCATCAACCAGGCGATCATCTCCAAGGACAAGATTCGCGCGAACCTCGGTTCCATGCAGAACCGCCTGGAAAACACCATCACCAACCTGGAAATCCAGGCCGAGAACCTGCAGGCGGCCGAATCCCGCATTTCCGACGTCGACGTGGCGCAGGAAATGACGGAGTTCGTGCGCAACCAGATTCTCACCCAGTCCGCCGTCGCCATGCTCGCACAGGCCAACTCCCTGCCGAGAATGGCCATGCAGCTCATCGGCGGCTAGTCGCAACTGGACGGACGCGACTGAAGACGATCGGAAACCGGCCCCGCGGTTCATCCCGCGGGGCATGGTTTCCGGTCGTTTGCCGTATCTTTTGGCGGGAGACTATTCTTCTTCCAGGAATTCGAGGGCGATGCGGGCGGATTCCTGCTCGGCCCGCTTGACGCTGGTACCCGCGCCTCGGAATTTCTCTCCGCGCGGCAGGGCCACCTCAACCTCGAACAGCTTCTCGTGTTCGGGGCCGCTGGTCCCGGCCAGCATGTACACCGGACGGTCGCGGAACAAATCCTGCGCCACTTCCTGCAACCGGCTCTTGTAGTCCTTGGTCTCGGGCAACATGGCCCGGGCGGGCCACATGCTTTCGAAAATCTCCTGGATGGTCCGCCGGGCGGCCTCGAAACCGCTGTCCAGAAAAACCGCCCCGAGCACTGCCTCGAAGGCGTCGGCCAACAGGGCGTCGCGATCCCGGCCGCCTTGCAGCTCCTCGCCACGTCCAAGCCGGATGTACTCGTCGAGCTTGAGATTCCGAGCGATGGCCGCCAGGGACTGCTCCTTGACCAACTGCGAGCGGATGCGCGTGAGCTGTCCCTCGTGAGCCGACGGATACCGTTTGAAACCCTCTTCGGAAATACACAGCTCCAACACTGCGTCGCCCAAGAACTCAAGCCGCTCATTATCCTCGAAACCGTTCTGTTCATTGGCGAACGAGGAGTGGGTCAGCGCGGTCTCCAGGAACTTGACTTGGGCAAACCTATGGTGGATACAATCCTGAAGCTCAGCGATATCCATTCAACCCCCTTTTTTATGCAACCCGAAGCCCAATTGCGCGAACTATTCAATCCGGAAACCATCGCCGTCATCGGCGCGTCCCGAAGCCCGCACAAGCTCGGGCATCTCATCCTGTCGAATTTAATCTCGGCAGGGTACAAGGGGACAATCTTTCCCGTCAATCCCGCAGGCGGAGAAATTCTCGGCCTGACCGTCCACCCCTCGGCGGCGGACCTGCCGCGTCCACCGGATCTCGGCATCATCGTCCTGCCGCGCGAACAGGTCCTGCAAGCCATGCGCGAGCTGGCCGACGCCCAGGTGGACGCCATCTGCGTCATCACCGCGGGATTCCGCGAGACCGGCCGCGACGGCTTTGAGCTCGAAATGAAAATGGCGGACCTGGCCCGCAGGCGCAACATCACCCTGCTCGGCCCCAACACCCTCGGCCTGTTCAACACATCCATTTCCCTGAACGCCAGCATCGCGCAGGCCATGCCCGCCAAGGGGTCCATCTCCTTCTTCTCCCAGAGCGGCGCCCTGTGCTCGGCCATCCTGGACTGGGCCGAAGGCGAGTCCATCGGGTTCTCCAAGTTCATCTCGCTCGGCAACAAGGCGGGCGTGTCCGAGGCGGACGTGCTCGAAGCCCTGGGCGACGATCCGGACACAAAGGTCATCATCGGCTACCTGGAATCCGTGGACGACGGCCGCAAATTTCTCACCCGGGCGCGGGCCGTGACCGAAAAGAAGCCGGTCATCATGATTAAGGCGGGCACCACCCCGGCGGGCGCGCGGGCCACCTCAAGCCATACGGGTTCCCTGGCGGGAAGCGTGGAAGCAGGATTGGCGGCCTTCAAGCAGGCGGGCATCATCCGGGTGGACAGCCTGGAGACTCTGTTCGATTTGGCGCGCGCCTTTTCCGAGCAGCCCCTGCCCCAGGGGCCGAACCTCGCCGTGGTGACCAACTCCGGCGGTCCCGGCATCCTCGCCGCCGATGCCTGCGAAGGCGCGGGGCTCAACCTGGCCCGGCCCTCCCTGGCCACCCTGGACCGGCTAACCAAAGTCCTGCCGCCGTTCGCGTCCATCTACAACCCCATCGATATCATCGGGGACGCCAAGGCCGAACGGTACCGGGCCACGCTGGAGGCCATCGCCGAGGACGAAACCACCCACGCCATCCTCGTCCTGCTCACGCCAACGGCCTCGGCCGAGATCACCGAGACGGCCCAGGTCATCATTGATATTTCCAAGACCTGCGACAAACCGATCTTCGCTTCCTTCATGGGCGACCAGCGCGTCGGCCCCGGCCGGGACATGCTCCTCGCGGCAGGCATCCCCTGCTACGCAAACCCGGAACCGGCCGTCACGGCCATCTCGGCAATGCTTGCCCATTACCGATGGAAAAACCGCCCCTATCCGGTGGAGGTTTGTTTCCGCCGCGACAAAGGGCGCGCCGAACGGACCATCCAGAAAGCTCTCCGGGCGGGCGTGACCGAGCTGCCCTTCAACGACGCCATGGACATCGCGGCGGCCTACGAACTGCCGGTGCCCGAGACGCGGCTGGTGCGCACCTCGGACCAGGCCGTACGCGCGGCCAAGAAAATGGGCTACCCCGTGGCGCTCAAAATCGAATCGCCCCACCTGGCCAGCAGAGGCGAGGTCGACGGCGTCGCCCTGGACCTGCACACGCCGCATGACGTGCGCGAGGCATGGCTCGACATCACCACCCGTACCCAACGCAAACGCCCGGACATCTATATCGCGGGCTGCCTGATCCAGACCATGGGACCGGTCAAGGCCCGCGAGGTCGTGGTCCGCTTCACCCAGGACCCGCAGTTCGGCCCGCTCATCTCCTTCTGTCTGGCCGGGCCTTCCGCCGAAGTCCTGAACGACATCAGCTATCGGCTGGCTCCATTGGCCCTGCACGACGTCCAGGACATCGTCCGCGAAATCAAATCGTTTCCCCTGCTACGGGGTGTGCGCGGATCGGAGCCGGTAAACCTGGCGGCCATCGAGGACGTTCTGCTTTCCATGTCGCAGATGGCCACGGACTTCCCGGAAATACGCGAGGCCGAGCTCAACCCCATCCTGGTGGACTCGGAAGGCGCGTTCGTCGCCGACCTGCGCGTGACCGTCGGACCCATTTGACGCTTGGACATTTTTTGCGGTCTCATATACTAACAGGGTACGGGGCATGGTCGCTTTCGCCCCGTTCACATTCAGGAGGAATATAGGCATGGCTGGACTCTACATTGGCTCTACCACCGGGTATTCAGGCAAGAACATGATCGTCATGGGCCTGGGCCTGCGCCTGCAAAAAGACGGGTACAACGTGGGCTACATGAAACCCGTGGGGGCCATGCCCATGGAAATCGACGGCAAGCTCGGCGACGAGGACGCCGCCTTTGTCCAGGATGTGCTCGGCCTGTCCGAGGACCCTGCAATGGTCACGCCCGTGGTCGTCACCCAGGATTTCAAGGTCAAGGCGTTCACAGGCAAGATGGAAAGGCTCCTGGGCAACATCGTCGAAGGCTACGAAGCGGTCTCCAAGGACAAGGACATCACCCTGGTTGCGGGGTCCGGGTCCATGTACTCCGGCAAATACTGCGACACCGACGCCATCTCCGTCATCCGCAAGCTCGGCATCAAGACCGTCATCATCGACAGGTTCCAGAAAGAGCTCAAATACGACTATCTCATGGCCATGAAGGAAACCCTCGGCGACCTCATGGCAGGCGTCATCCTCAATGACGTGCCGCCCAATTTCATGGACGAGATCAACCAGCTCCTCGGCCCCGCCCTGGAAGCCAAGGGCGTCAAGATTCTCGGCGTCATCCCCCGCGATCCGCTCATGGGCGCCATCAAGGTGGGCGACCTCGCCGACCGCCTCGGCGGCAAGATCATTTCCGCCCACAACAAGTCCGAACGCGTGGTCGAGTCCTTCCTCATCGGCACCATGCAGGTCGAAAACTTCATGACCCACTTCCGCAAAAAGAAAAACTCCGCCATCATCGTCGGCGGCGACAGGTCGGACGTGCAGCTCGTCGCACTCGAAGGCGACTGCCCCTGCCTCATCCTGACCGGCAACCTCTACCCCAACGACATCATCCTCACCCGGTCCGAAGTCCTTGAAACGCCCATCATCATGGTCCGCGAAGATACCTTCACCGTGGCCAAGAAAATGGACGACATCCTCTCCCGGCACAAGCTGCGCGACGCCATCAAGATCAAGCAGGGCGCGGAACTGGTGTCCAACAACATCGACTTCGAATACCTCAAAAAGGAACTCGGCCTGAAATAGCCGACCCTGACCATGTTCAATAGAGGGGGACGCTGACGCGTCCCCCTTTTTATGCCTCCGGCGGCCGGGGAAGGGGAGGAAAACCCTTTGAAAAGGGTTCTTTCCTCCCCTTCCCCCGGGCCCCCATCCCCTCATTTTCCCAAACTTTTTGGTGCCGCTTCGCGGGCGGTGCGAGCGCGGTAGGAAGAAACAAAATTCCAAGAACCATCCTTCGCCTGAGGCGACAAAAAAAGTTTGGGAGGGTCCAGGGAACCCTTTTCTCAAAGGGTTCCCTGGTCTCCCCGAAGGGGCCGCCGGAGGCATCCTCCCCACTCGACGCAACGCATCCCGGTCCGATGTGTGGGGGGGCAGGCGGAAAAAGGCTGTATCCCCGGCGGGTAAACGGGTACACTCCACCCATGAGTAACACCGCGCAGGACAAGACAGACCTGACCACGCGGCCCATTCCCGAGGTTATCCGCCAGGTGGCGGTGCCATCGAGCGTGGGCTTTTTCTTCCACACCATGTTCAACGTGGTGGACACATGGTGGGCCGGGCGCATCGACACCCAGGCACAGGCCGCTCTGGCCCTGTCCCTGCCCGTATTCTTCATCATCACGGCCCTGGCCAGCGGCATCGGCACGGGCTCAACCGCGCTCATGGGTTCGGCATTAGGTGGCAAAGACCGCAAACAGGCCGCCTTGACCGCGGTGCAGATGCTCAGTTTCGGCATCTTCGTGTCCGCGTTCCTGGCCTGGTTCGGGCTGACCTTTTCCCCGGCCATCTTCGGCTGGCTCGGAGCCGAGGGGCACTACCTCGACGTCTGCCTCGCCTACATGACGCCGATCTTCGCCTGCAACGCGGTCACGGTGGCCATCTACCTGTTCAACGCGGTGCTCCAGTCCCAGGGCGACACGGCCAGCCTGCGCAACGTGCTGTGCTTCACGGCCGCCATGAACGTGATCCTGGACCCGTGGTTCATTCACGGCGGTTTCGGCCTGCCCGCCATGGGGTTGGCGGGCGTGGCCTGGTCCACTGTCATCCTTCAGGGCGCGGGCGCGGTTTACCTGGCGTTCAAGGCCCGCCGCACAGGGCTCATCAAGACCGATGGAGGCCGGAATCTGATTCCGAGGCCGAGGATATACGCAGAGATCGCCCACCAGGGCTTCCCGGCGGCGTTGAACTCCATGACCATCGCGCTCGGATTCTTCGTCATCTTCCGTTTTGTGTCCGGCTTCGGCCCGGAGGCGTCGGCGGCGTACGGCATCGCCACCCGCATCGACCAGATCGTGCTCATGCCGACCATCGGCCTGAGCGTGGCCGCGCTGACCATCACGGCCCAGAACTGCGGGGCGGGCAAAATCGACCGCATACGGGAGAACTTCCGCAAGAACCTGCTCTACGGCGCGTACCTTCTCATCCCCCTGTCCGTGCCCATCCTGATTTTCGCCGAACCGCTCATGCGCATCTTCACCAGCGATCCGGCGGTCATAGCCGTGGGCGCTGGCTACCTGCGCATCGACGCGTTCACCCTGTACGGCTACGTGGCCATCTTCGTGCCCACTTCGGTCCTGCAAGGCATGAAACGTCCCATGTTCGCCATCTGGCTCGGCCTTGCCCGCCAGGTTGTGGCCCCATTTCTGCTGTTCACCCTGTTCACTCAAATCCTCGGCTACCCCATAACCGCACTATGGCTGGCCATCTTCTCCATTGTCTGGACCTCAGCCGCGGTAGCCCTGTGGTTCGCCAGGAAAACCATCGGCGAGATGGAGTCGCAGAAGAAGCGCTTGGAGGGGTGCAAGCTCCCCTGAACCCCCCACACAAAACCGCCGCCCGAAGCAGCCGTCGAGGAGTTGACACCCTGAACAAATTTCGACTATGGTACTTGACTCCACGGCGGGCCAGTAGCTCAGTTGGCAGAGCCACCGGCTCATAACCGGTCGGTCCCAGGTTCGAATCCTGGCTGGCCCACCAACGACCCACTTCCGGGAGACGTGCTTGTCGAAGACCCGAAAGCAGAAAAACGCATATATCCTGAAATCCCCCGATAAGGCCTTTGGCCGGGAGATCGAAGAGGACAAGAGATGCTCCCGAGGGGGAAACCCTACGGGAGCATCCTCTTTATGGTATAAGGTCGTAACTATATGAAAATTCAAGACATTTTATCTATTTTTCGGGACCTGGCTCCGGAAGAAAACCAAAGTTCCTGGGACAATTCCGGTGTGCAGGTGGCCGGGTCCGTCGACCGGACGGACAAGGTTGGCGTGGCCCTTGAGCCCACTCCGGCGGCGCTTTGCCGCTGCCTGGAATGGGGCGCGGACGCGGTAATCACGCACCATCCCCTGTACATGAAGCCCAAGGCTCCGGACACGGAAGGGATGTACCTCGACGCGTTGCGAGCGGTCATCCGTTCCGGAAGCTGGCTTTACGCGGCCCACACGTCTCTGGACACCCGCCCGGGAGGCCCGGCCTTCTGGCTGGGAAAAGAGCTGGGGCTGACCGGAGGGAGGCTGCTCGAAGTGGAGCACGGCCGCGCGCCGGTTGAGGCTTCCTTCTACTGCGAGGAACCCATCACCCGGGAGGCCGCGGACATCTGGGCCAACCACGACGGGGTCCACTCGGTTTCCCAAAGCCGCACCGGCGAAGTCCGAGTGGTCTGCGACGAGCCGCACTGGCGCGGGTTGGCGGACAAGATCGAATTTTCCCTGGGCAAACGCCCCCTGTTCTACCTGCGCTCCCTGACCGCGCCGGTAAGGGAGGTCGGCTTCGGCGAGGCGGGCGAACTGCCCGAGCCCATGGCCTTCGACGCCTTCATGGGCAAGCTGTCCGGTCTTATCCGGCGCGACGCCCTGCTGGTCGCCGGGCCCAAGCCCGAGACCGTCCGGACCGTGGCCTACTGCGGCGGTTCGGGGTCGAGCCTCATCGAGCGGGCCTCGCACGCCGGGGCCGACGTGTTCGTCACCGGGGACATGAAGTACCATCCGGCCGTTGAAACCCCGATCTGCGTGGTGGACGTGGGGCATTTCTCCCTGGAAGAGGAGATGATGCGCCGTTTCGCCCAGGAGCTGGATGAAGCCCTGCCGGAAGCCGAGGTCCGATTCTTCCCGGGCGAGGACCCGTTCACGGTGTACACGAGCTGACGGAAACACTTTTTCGTGATTTTAAATAGACAGAGAGGTTAATCCATGTATCAGAAACAGATTGAGCAGTTGATCGTCCTTCAGGAAGTGGACGACGATATTCTCGAACTGACCAACGAGATCGAGCTTGCCCCCCAGGAGCTGGCCGACCTTGAGGGCCAGCTTGACGAATTCGAGGTTCGCCGCGGCCGGATCAACGAAAAAATGGGCATTCTCCAAGAGCAGAGGAAGAAGCTCTCCGACGAGATCGAAGAAGATGCCGGCAAGATCAAGAAGTCCAAGAATAAGCTGATGCTGGTGGGCAACACCAAGGAATACCACGCCATGATGCGCGAAATGGATTCCCTGGAGAAGCTCAACCGTATGCGCGACGACGAGCAGCAAGCCGTGCGTGAAGAGCTTCTGCGCCAGGACGAGGCCACCCAGACTCTCAACGACGAGATGAGCGGCGTGCAGGAACAGTACGAAGCGCTCAAGACCACCCTGGAAGAACGTCTTGACAAGGCCAACAAAAAGCTTGAATCCCTGAACCGCAAGCGCAAGAAGGCGTGCAAGGCCGTGCCGCCGCCGATCCTGGGCCGCTACGAGTTCATCCGCGAGCGCATGGAGCACCCGGTCATCGTGCCGGTCTCCGAAGGCGTATGTTCGGGCTGCCACATCATGATCCCGCCGCAGATCTACAACGACCTGCAGAAGGGACAGCAGATTCTGAGCTGCCCCAACTGCCAGCGGCTGATCTACTGGCAGGCGTTCGTGCAGCCGGACGGCTCGGCCGAAGAGAAATAACGACACAAATCCGGAGTCGGGCAGGTCATCGCCGCGGTCAATGACCGGGGAGGAAAGTCCGGGCTCCGCAGGGCAGGACGCTGGGTAACTCCCAGGGGGAGCGATCCCCGTCAAGTGCAACAGAAAGCAGACCGCCTCCGGGGTTTCCCGGAGGTAAGGGTGAAACGGTGGGGTAAGAGCCCACCGGCTGTCGCGGTGACGCGGCAGGCCAGGTGAACTCCGTCCGGAGCAAGACCGAATAGGACAGCGTTTGAGGCCGGCCCGGCCGAAGCTGTCGGGTTGGTTGCTTGAACCGTCCGGTAACGGGCGGTCTAGAGGAATGATGACCACCCCGAAAGGGGGACAAAACCCGGCTTATGACCGGCTCCGATTTGTGTTACCGCGCGGGGGAGGCAATCCTCCCCCGTGCGCCAATTTTTTCACTGGCAACATCAGGGACCGCACCATGAACGACATCTGGGGCATCATCCTGGCCGCCGGGGCCGGGACCCGCCTGGCCGAGGCCACGGGCGGCGAGCGCAAGCAATACCTTGAGTACAAGGGCGCGCCGCTGTTCTGGCACTGCGCGCGGACGTTCTCCAGAGCGGCCGGAATCCGCGGGCTTGTCTTCGTCTTCCCGCCCGAAGACCTCCCCTCCAAGGAAAAGCAGCTCCGCCAATTTTTCAGGACCGAAGAACTGGGCGTGCAGTGGATCGCGGTCCCGGGCGGCGACCGGCGGCAGGATTCCGTCCGCAACGGAATCGCGGCCCTGCCGCGCGAATGCGGCCGGGTGCTTGTCCACGACTCGGCCCGCCCCTTTGCCTCGGCGCGCCTCGTCGCGGGGCTCATCGAGGCCCTTGAATCCGGCGCGCGCGGCGTCATCCCGGCCATCCCGGTGACCGACACGGTCAAAAAAGTGGCCGGAAACACCGTGGCCGAGACCCTTGACCGCGCCGAACTGGCCGCCGTACAGACGCCCCAGGCGTTCGAGGCCGCACTTCTGAAAGAGGCCCACGACCGCGCTCTGGCCGAGGACTGGGAAGTCACGGATGACGCCTCCATGGTCGAACGGCTGGCCGAAGTGGCCGTCATTCCCGGCGAGGCCGCCAACGTCAAGATCACCGTGCCCGAAGACCTCAAGCGGCTTGAGGCGTCCCGCGTCACGGTCCCCTGCACGGGCTGGGGATACGACGTGCACCGCTACGGCGGGACGGGCGACCGGCCCATGGTCCTGGGCGGCGTGCCCATTCCCGGCGGACCGGCCATCGTGGCCCACTCCGACGGCGACGTGCTGCTGCACGCCCTGGCCGACGCCATCCTCGGCACCTTCGGCGGCGGCGACATCGGCACCCATTTCCCGGACAACGATCCGAATTTCGACAACGCGGACAGCGGCATTCTCCTGCGCGAGGTCCTGACCATGGCCGAGCGGGCCGGGAACCGCATCGTCCACGCTGACCTGACCGTCATCGCCCAGGTCCCGCGCCTGGCCCCGCACGCTCCCCAAATCGCCAAGAACCTCGCCAGGCTCCTCGGGCTGGAGCCCCATCAGGTCAACTTCAAGGCCACCACCGAGGAAAAGCTCGGCTTCACCGGCGAGAAAAAAGGCATCAAGGCCGTGGCGACCGTCACCGCCCTGAGGGAGATGTAACCGTGTCCGGCCTGACGAAGTTCCTCGCCTCCTTCGCCATCTTCGCGACCATCTGCTTTTTCGGGCTGAAATGGTACGTCAACTCCGAGGTGGACAAGGAGCTGACGCGCACCGTGGCCGAGACGCCCGGCCTGGCCCTGTCCTATTCCGACCTGTCCGTGGACATCACGAACCACGCGGTGATCCTGGAGGGAGTGGACGCCCTGTTCCCCTCTGGACAGCATCTCCAGGCCGACTCCGTGCGCATCTCCGCCTTTGACCGGGACAACCCCATTCCCCATTACGCGACCATCTCGGCCAAGGGGCTGACCATTCCCGCGACCCCGCAAAATTTCGGCGAATGGGCCGGGTACATCAAGAGCCTCGGCATTGAGGCCCTGTCCGGAACCGGGGCTCTCGACTACGCCTTCGCCCCCGAGACAGGCATCCTGAAACTCAAGGAACTGTCCCTGGACGACCCCAAGCTCGGCTCGCTGAGCCTGACCGGAGCCCTGGACAACATCAACCTCGCGGGTTTCCGGCCGGAACAAAGCTTCGCGCTGGGCATCCGCACGGCAGTGCTCCATTTCCGGAACCGTGAATTCATGCGGCTGATCGGCTCGGACTGGTCCAGAAAAACAGGCATGTCCGAGGCCGTCACCCTGAGCCACATCAACGCGGAACTCGACGGGCTGGCCGCCTACGCCGAGACCCAAGGCAACGAACCGGCCCGCGAATTCATGCTCGGCCTGAAACGGTTCCTGAACGACCCCGGCACCCTGACCATGTCCGCCAATCCGGCGGAATCCGTGCCCGTGCTCTATTTCTTCATGGGGCGCGACATGTTCGAGAATCTCGACCTGCTGAACGTCCACGTGGAAACCGGCCCTGCCGACGGAATCTGATCGAAGTCGAAATATTCCAATGAAATAAAAATGGAGTAATCCAATGAGAATCTACAACACCCTCAAGCGGCGGAAGGAAGAATTCACCCCGGCCAACAACAACGACGTCAACATGTACGTCTGCGGCATCACGGCCTACGATTTCTGTCACATCGGACACGCCCGCTCCAGCGTGGTCTTCGACGTGCTCTACCGCTACCTCAAGCACGAGGGATACAACGTCAACTTCATCCGCAACTTCACGGATATCGACGACAAGATCATCAATCGCGCCAACGAGGTGGGCAAGCGGGCCGATGAGATCGCCGAGCGGTTCATCAACGAGTTCTACGTGGACATGGACAGGCTGAACATCCTCCGGCCCACGGTGGAGCCCAAGTGCACCGAGCACATCCCCGAAATGATCGCGCTGACCCAGCGGCTCATCGACAAGGGCCACGCCTACGCCACCGAGTCCGGCGACGTGTATTTCAAGGTCCGCTCCTTTGACGGCTACGGCAAGCTGTCCGGCCGGAACATCGACGAGCTTGAATCCGGCGCGCGCATAGCTCCCGGCGAGCAGAAAGAGGACCCGCTCGACTTCGCCCTGTGGAAAGGCGCCAAGCCCGGCGAACCGTCCTGGGAATCACCCTGGGGCAAGGGCCGTCCCGGCTGGCACCTCGAATGCTCGGCCATGTCCGAAAAATATTCCTCCCTGCCGCTGGATATCCACGGCGGCGGACAGGACCTCTCCTTCCCCCACCACGAGAACGAGGTCGCCCAGTCCGAGGCCGCCACGGGCAAACCGTTCGCCAACTACTGGGTGCACAACGGCTTCGTCCAGATCAACTCCGAGAAGATGTCCAAATCCCTGGGCAACTTCTTCACCATCCGGGACATCCTGGCCAAGTTCCTGCCCGAGACCCTGCGCTACTTCTTGCTGACCATGCACTACCGCAGCCCGCTGGACTTCTCCTTCGACGCCCTTGAAGAAGCGGAAAAGGGCCTCAAGCGCATCTACTCCGCCCTGCGCCAGATCGACGCCGAGCTGGCCAAGGAAAAGTGGAAGAAATCGCCGTTCCCCGAGGAACTGACCAGCGAACTCGACACCCTCGAAAAGAGCTTCGCCGAGGCCATGGCCGACGACCTCAACACCGCCGGAGCGCTGGGCCACGTCTTCTCCGCCATCCGCCTGGCCGGGCGCGTGGCCGAGGACAAGAACCTCCGCAAGTCCGAAGGCGGCCGCGACCTCTTCGCCCGCATCAAGCGGGACATGGCCGAGTGGGCCGAGGTTCTCGGCATCTTCGAGCGCGATCCTGCCGAGTTCCTCCTTGAGCTGCGCGACTGCCGCGCCGCCCGCGCCGGCATCGATCCGGCCAAGGTCCAGGAACTCCTCGACGCCCGCGCCCAGGCCCGCAAGGACAAGGACTTCGACAAGTCCGACGCCATCCGCGACGAGCTCGCCGCCATGCAGGTGGAAGTTCACGACACCCCCCAGGGCGCGACCTGGGACGTCCTCTAACCAATCAGCAAGGGCCGGGAACAGGGCGAACAACCTCCCTTTCCCGGCCCTTATCCGCCTCTCCCAAGGCTCGCGGCCCCTCCGGCAAACCGAGCTTCGCCCCCCTGTTTCTTGACCGGATGAACGCTTTCCCCTACATGGAGACATGTTCGCTTCATCACCCTTTCGACGGATAATCCCGGCCGTGCTCGCGGCCGTACTCCTGCTCCCGGCACTGGCCTTTGCCCACCCCCACGCCTTTGTGGCGGCCGACGTCACCTTTGTTTTCGACGAGGAAGGACTGGCGGGCATTCACCAGCGGTGGGACATGGACGAAATGCTGACCGCCAGTATCCTCGACCTCATACAAAAATATGACGGTGGCCCGCTCACGCCCGCCGAAGCCAAGGCCGTTGAGAGCGAGAGCTTCAAGCTCATCAAGGAATACGACTACTTCACGCACATCCGCATCGACGGCAAGCCGTTCCGGGCGCAATGGGCCACCGACTTCAGGGTGGAGCTCAACGACCGCAAGATGGTCTGGCACTTCACCATTCCGTGCCACGTCAAGGCGGCCGACCGCAATCGGGAGATCGTGGTCGGCGTGTTCGACGAATCCTTCTACACCTTCGTCACCTACGCCTCCGAAAACGGGCCGACCATAGACCCCACGGCCGACCCCCTGTATCTCAACGCCGACGCCCCGGCCTCGCCGGACGACTTCCAGCGGTTCTCCAGCCACGTCAAGCTCGGCAGCTTTTCGGGAAAAATCCGGACGGACGGCCCCACAGACCTATTCGAGCTGAACACGGATGTCCGCACCATGCCGTCCATGGCCTACTATTATGAACAAATCGTTCCCGAAGCGCTCATCGTGAATTTCCGGAGGCCGTGATCCGTTCCCCCGCATTCCCCGTCCTGCTTCTCGGGCTGGTCCTCGCCTGCCTGATGCTCGCCTGTTCGGTCCCCGTTGGCATGGCCAAGGCCGGGCTTGCCGCGCCAAACCCCTTCACATCCTCGGCCGGCGCCCAAAAACACGACACGTCCGAAAGCGGCCTGCTTTCGCCCCTTGCCCCTGTCATGGCAAAAATAGCGACCTGGCAGAACACCCTGCGCCAGGGCATGAGCCAATCCGCCGAGTCCATCCGCGAAAATCCCCTGGGCAAGGCGTTCTGGGTCTTCATGGCGCTGGCCTTCGCCTATGGCGTGGCGCACGCACTGGGCCCCGGACACGGCAAGGTCCTGGCCGCCTCATACTTCCTCTATCGGGACGCGCCGCCCCGGCAGGCGTTGATCTACGCCTATCTGTCCATGCCCCTGCATGTGCTCTCGGCCACGGTCCTGGTCCTGGGCGGGAAATACCTGTTCAAGATGTCGGCCTCGCGGGCCGTGGACGACATGGGCCAAATCCTGCAAAACGTCAGCTACGGATTGCTTGCGATCATGGGACTGTGCATGTTGGCCGGTGTCCTTTGGAACTGCCGCAAACCCGATCGGGAACCCGCCCCCCGACCCACAAGCTCGAATTCCCCGAAAAGCCTCGTCGGCCTGGCCCTGGCCACGGGCCTCGTCCCATGCCCCGGCGCCGCGCTGGTGCTCATTTTCAGCATAGCCCTCGGCATCACCCCCGCCGGAGTCGCCGCCATGGTCGCCATCGCCCTCGGCATGGGCCTCTCCCTGGCCACAGTCTCCCTGCTGACCATAAAATTCCGAGACACCGCGCTCGCCCTCATGCAAAACAGCTCGCCGCTGCTGCGGACCGGACAATGCATCCTCTCCCTGGCCGGAGCGCTCATTGTCTTCGCCACCGGCAGCCTGCTCCTTCTCGGCTCCCTGCTCGATCTCGCCTGACAGCCTCTTCCGTGATTGCGCGCCTCCGGCGGGGGGGGGGGGGGGGGGGGGGCGGGCGGGGGACGGGGAGGAAAAACCCTTTGAAAAGGGTTCTTTCCTCCCCTTCCCCCCCGGACCCCCAACCCCTCCTTTTCCTAAACTCTTTATAGCCGCTTCGCGGTTCGCGCACGCCATAGGAAAAGGGTTCTTTACGAAGAATTAGGAATGGAAGGAAAGACACGCCGTCCGCACTTGCCGAAAGCGCGCTAAAAAGCTTTGAAGGGGAGTCCAGAGGGGAAACTTTCTCGAAAGTTTCCCCTCTGGCCGCCGGAGGCATCACACCACCCGGAAGGACCAGAAAAACCGCTCGCCGCCCGCCGCGGGGTAGCTCGCCGCATCGCCGAGCTGCCAGCCTTCGGGAATGGCCGTTTCGGCCGGGGGCGGGTCATTGGAGAGAATCACGGCCACACCAGCGCGTTCGCCGTCGCGGCGAAGCATGGGCCGGATGAAATCGAGGAGTTTTTCCCAGGGCATGAAGGCGCGGCTGAGAATGAGGTCGGCGGTCGCCTGGTGGCCGGATTTGGAAAGCCGGTCCAGCGCGTCTTCGGCCCGGCCAGCGAAAACATTGGTGCCGGGCAGCTTGAGCCGTCCCAGAACGCTTTTCATGAAAGTGGCCCGTTTTTCGCGCACCTCAACCAGCCAGTACTCGCCCTCCTGCCAGAGGACGCGCAAGGGGATGCCGGGCAATCCGGCTCCGGCCCCGAAATCCAGACAAAGCGGGCGTTCGGGAAGCCGCAATCCGGCCGTGAAATCGGCCAGGAACAGGGAGTCCACCACCAGTCTGTCGAAGACGGTCTGCCAGTCGGACGGTCCCACGAGATTCATCTTGCGGTTCCATTTGATGAGTTGATCCAGGTAGGCGGCAAGCTGCTCGGCCTGGGCCGTGGTCACGGAGCGGCCCAACTTGCGGGCGGCGGCCAGCACGGCCTCGGGAGTGGGACGGGTATCGGGCATGGGCAGGAGATACTTTTTTTCCCGAAAACAATCCAGCCCCTCAAACAGGAAGGCCGCTCGGGGGAGAGCGGCCTTCTCGGAGGATGTAGGGTGTGACGTTCGGACGGCAATGGCGACCGCCCTTTGGTAGAGAATGTGTCATGCGCGGCGGGGGAGGTCATGCCCCGCTCACGCCTTCCTTCTACCTGAGGGCAAGCTCGAAAACATTGACCTGGATCAACAATCCGAACTTTTTTTGGCAAAACGACAGGGCAGGCAAGGATAGCTCCCGCCGGATGCCGCGCCTATTCGTCGATGGGACGGGTGTAGTCGCACCCTTTTTTCGGGCAGGCGATGTGCTCGCCCTTGTCCTTGGAACTCTTGCGCACCAGGATGGGATGATCGCATTTGGGGCACGGCTCGTTGATGGGCCAGTTCCAAACCGCGTAATCGCACTTGGGGTACTCCGAGCAGGAGTAGAATATCTTGCCCCGACGCGAGGACTTTTCCACCAGCTCGCCCGAGCAGCCTTCACGCGGGCACGGGACGCCCGTGGAAAACGGCGCAGCGTAGGTGCAGTCCGGATAGTTGGAGCAGGCGATGAACCTGGAGCCGGTGCGCGCCTTCTTGAGCAGCAGCTCGCCGCCGCAATCGGGGCAGACGCCGACCACCTCGGGCTTTTCGGACTCCACCACCTTGATGTTGCCATCTTCGTCTCGGGTGAAATTGACGATGGACTTGCAGTCCGGATAGCCGGTGCAGCCCAGAAACTCGCCGCGCCGGGACTGCTTGATGGCCATGGGGCGGCCGCACTTCTCGCAGGTCACTCCAGTGTCCTCGGGCTTTTCGCGCTCCACCACCTGAATGTTGCCTTCTTCGTCGCGGGTGAAGTTCTTGATGGTCCGGCAGGCCGGGAAGCCGGTGCAACCCAGGAATTCGCCTGTCTTGCCGAACTTGATGGCCATGGGCTTGCCGCAATTCTCGCAGACGACGTCCGTGACCTGCTGGGAGCGTCCCATCTCGGTGCGGGCCTTCTCAAGAGTGGGATAGAAATCGTTGCCGAAATTCCGGAGCAGCTCCTCCCAGTTCTTCTTGCCGTCGGCCACGTCGTCGAGCAGGGACTCCATCTGGGCGGTGAAGCTCACGTCCATGAGAGCCTGGAAATGCTCGGAGAGCTGGTCGGACACGGTAAAGCCCAATTCGGTGGGCACGAACCGTTTCTCCTCCAGCTTGGCATACTCGCGCTCAAGCAGGGTGGAAATAATGGCCGCATAGGTGGACGGCCGCCCGATGCCCAGCTCCTCCAGGGTCTTGACCAAGGATGCTTCCGAATAGCGGGCCGGGGGCTGAGTGAACTTCTGTTCCTTTTTCAGCTCGTTGAGCTTGAGGGTCTCGCCCTCGTGCAGCTTGGGCAGCTCCACGTCCTCATCGGTCTTGGCCTTGTCCATGGCGGCCAGGAAACCGGCGAAGAGCAGCCGCTCGCCCTTGGCGCGCCACACGGTCTGCGGGGCCGAAACGAGCACGGTGGTATCCCAGAAGGTGGCCGCTGCCATCTGCGAGGCCACGAACCGCTGCCAGACGAGCCGATAGAGCTTGTACTGCTCGGATGGCAGATAGCTCTTCACGCTCTCGGGCGTAATGGTCACGTCAACGGGCCGGATGGCTTCGTGCGCGTCCTGCGCGCCGCCCTTGGTCTTGAAATTTCGGGTCTTCGGCGGATAGTAGTCCGCGCCGAACTGCTCGATAATCAGTTCCTTCGTGGCCTCCTGCGCCTCTTGGGCGATACGCACGGAGTCGGTACGCATGTAGGTGATGAGCGCGGTGGTGCCGCGCGCGCCGAGTTCGACGCCTTCGTAGAGCCGCTGGGCGATGGACATGGTCCGCTTGGCGGAGTAGCCCATGCGCCGGTTGGCGTCCTGTTGCAGAGTGGAGGTGATGTACGGCGGCAGGGGCTGGCGCTTGCGCTGCTTCTCCTGCACGGAGTCCACAAGGAACTCGCCCTTTTCCAACTGCTCCTGCAAAGTCTCCGCCTGGTCCGCGTTGGACACGTGATTGACGCCCGGCTTGACCGCCTTGCCTTCGAGCTTGTGCAGATCCATCCAGAACGGCGGCGGATTCTCGCCTTCGAGAAAAACCTTGAAGGGCCAGTACTCGTCGGCCTTGAAGGCGCGCCGCTCCTTCTCGCGCTCCACCAGAATCTTAAGGGCCACGGACTGCACGCGCCCGGCCGAGATGCCGCGCTTCACATTCTTCCACAGGATGGGGGAAATCTTGTAGCCCACCAGCCGATCCAGGATGCGCCGGGCCTGCTGGGAGTCGAAGAGATTCTCGTTGAGCTCCTGGGCGTGTTCAAGGGCGTCCTTGACAGCCCGGGACGTGATTTCGTTGAACTGAATCCGGCGGATGTTGTCATTGACCGGCTTGAGCAGTTCGGCCACATGCCAGGCGATTGCCTCTCCCTCGCGGTCCGGGTCAGGCGCGAGATAGACGGTGTCCGCCTTCTTGGCCGAGGCTCGCAGCCGTTTCACCACGTCCTCCTTGCCCTGGATGATCTCATAATGCGGGGCGAAGTTGTTTTCCTCGTCCACGCCCAGATCGCGTGTGGGCAGGTCTCGCACGTGGCCCACAGAGGCATCCACAATGTAATCCTTGCCCAGGAATTTGGAGATAGTCTTCACCTTGGCGGGGGACTCGACGATAATCAGGTCTTTCGGCATGTTGCGGCTCTCATATCAGACTGTGGAAAAATGCGCGATTGCGCTCCCGCATCCGCGCCCTCTTCGACAGGCTGCAAGATTGTGTGTCCGGTTCGTGTTGCCGGATTCGGGGCTCGGCCTTTCCGAGAACCATTCCCGGTAGACTGAGGGGGGTCTATGCCCGGTTTTTCGCCAATTCGTCAAGCCTCTATATATAGATAATGGGTGAAACGCACTTTTTCCTTTATTGAGCAGCCTGCCATTCCGCCTCGCCTTGTCGCTGCTTTTTCATACACAGGCAACATTCCGTCACTCGTTCGTAAGGCTTCCGACGAATGCGGCGCGTATGTTCTTCGAAACATATAACGCACTTGCATTCAAGGAGAAAAGAATGTCTTCCGAACACCTCAATCGTCGTGATTTCCTGAAAATCGGCGCCCTGGCCGGTGCAGCCGCCGCCGTCTCAGCCGTGCCCGTCCGCGCCATGGCCGCCCCGGCTGTCCGCACCCTTGAAGAGTGCATGTCCATGACCCCCGAAGCCATGGCCGACGCCTCCGGTCCGGTCTCCGCCTCCTGGCGGTCCATCCTGAAGGCCGCCGCCGCGATCCGCAACCCGGCCATCCGCGCAAGCGTCGAGCAGATCCTGAACAACCCCACGCCCTCCGTCATCAAGGGCATGAGCGGCTCCAACAAAAAGGCCATCTACAAGGAACTTTCCGCCAAGGGACTCATCGAGGGCGTATCCGAAGCCGATTTTCTGCCCCCGGCGGCCAGCGCCGACGCTTCTCCCCAGCCCTTCCGCTCCGCTCCCGGCAGCGGCTACCAGAGCCATCACGCCTACCCGGGCGGACTGTGTACCCACACCGGCCTGAACACCCGCGTGTCCATCGCCCTGTATGACGGCTACCGCGAAGTCTACGACTACATGCTCGACCGCGACGTGGTCATCGCCGCGCAGCTTCTTCACGACCTGCACAAGCCGTGGGTCTTCCAGTGGGACGCCAACGGCGAGTCCCGCACCGAGCGCAAGCTGGCCGGAACCGGCGAGCACCACACCCTGGGCGTGGCCGAGTCCATCGCCCGCAGGCTCCCCGCCGACGTCATCGTCGCCCAGGCCTGCGCCCACAACCATCCGCGCACCGAAAAGGACGAGGCCCAGGTCGTTGGCTGGCTGACCGCCGCTTCGGTCATCGCTGGCGTCGACCCCGTCGCCTACGGTCTGCTCGCCAAGGGCGGCAAGACCCTGCCCATGCCCCGCCGCCAGGAGGGATTCGTCACCCACCTCGGCGACCACGACTGGGTTCTCACCGTGCCCGCGTGCCAGTGGATTCTCCCGACCATGGAGAAAGTGGCCATGCGCGACTACGGCATTTCCAAAAGCGACCTCAAGGCCAAACCGTTCAACCAGTTCCGCAACTACGTCTTCTCCCAGGCGACCATCATGTCCCTGTACGAGACTTACGCCGCCAAGGGCGAAGCGGAACTCGTCCGCACCATCCATTCCATAGTCACCCCCGCCTAAGGCGGTCACACCCCGCCCGGACGCATCCCGCAGCGTCCGGGCGGCCTCCTTGGCCCGATGCAAGGTGAACGCCCCGACCAAAATTTTTTCCCCCCTCCGGCCGGCCCCATCCCTTTTTCCCTGATTTCGCACGGCCGCCCCGCCTACGCGGCAGTCCGCGCCGTCTCTGCAATCCCGGACCGAAACCGTAAACTCGGCGGTTTTTATAAAAATCAGACCGCGCAGGGCGAAGAATGTTCGCCCCATGGACCGCCGTGCGCACTAGAGAAAATCTAGACTTAACTTTCCGGCAACATTGCCCTTTTCAAGGTGGTTACAGTTCCGGTAAAATTTCGGGTGGTTAGGCGGCGTAAAGTCATGGTATAAGCCTGTACACGCTGGACGAATACGAAAAATCATCATTAATTCATTAAACTAATTGAGAATCGGGCCGATAAGAGCCAGTAAGGACAAGGCCCCGATTTTACAGGCGAGACATGAGCGACAGAAAACAGGAATTGGCCGAACGAACGGCCGAGGTTCGGGAAGCGCTGGCCAATGCCGCGAGGCAGGCCGGTCGCGCGCCTGAAGACGTGACCCTGGTTGCGGTTTCCAAACTGCACCCGGCCTCGGACATACGCGCGCTGGCCGAGACGGGCCAGGCCGAGTTCGGCGAAAACTACGTGCAGGAAGCCCTGTCCAAACAGGAAGATCTGGCCGGACTGGACGTGAACTGGCATTTCATCGGCGGCCTTCAGACCAACAAGGCCAAATACGTGGCCGGAAAGTTCGCCCTGGTGCACAGCGTGGATTCCTCCAAGCTGGCCCGGGCATTGCACAACAAGGCCGTGAGCCTGGACACGGTGCAGGATATCCTGATCCAGGTGAACATAGCTGGCGAGACGCAGAAATCGGGAGTCGAAACCGAACGTCTTCCCGAGCTGGCCGAGGAGGTCCTCGGCATGGAAGGACTTCGCCTCGCCGGGTTGATGACCATGCCGCCGTTCTTCGACGATCCGGAACGCGCCAGGCCGGTGTTCGCCCGGCTGCGGGAACTGCGCGACCGACTCGAAACAAGGCTGGGCGTCAAGCTGCCCCATCTTTCCATGGGCATGACAGGGGATTTCGTCCCGGCCGTTGAGGAAGGGGCGACGTTGGTGCGCATCGGCACGAGAATTTTCGGAGCGCGGCCGCCGCGCGGCTAGGAACTAAGCGGAGACAGCATGGATCTGGGTACCATAATAGGCATCGTCCTCTCCTTCGGACTGGTCTTGTCGGCCATTATGACCGGCTCCAGCCTGATTATATTCGTGTCCGTGCCCTCCCTGCTCATCGTGGTGGGCGGCACCATCGGAGCGGGCCTGGTCAACTACCCAATGAACTACATCATCGGGGTCATAGGGGTCATCAAGAACACCTTCTTCTCCAGCCTGGACTCCCCGGCCGAGGTCATCGACCGTTTCAAGGACTACGCCAACCGCGCCCGCCGCGAGGGCATCCTGTCCCTGGAGCCGCTCATCAAGGAAATCGACGACGACTACATGCGCAAGGGGCTGCAACTGACCGTTGACGGCCTGGAACCCCAGACCATCCAGGAGATCCTCGAAACCGAGATATCCTACCTGAGCGAGCGGCACGCCACCGGCGCGGACGTGGTCGGCGCGCTCGGCACCCTGGCGCCGGCCATGGGCATGATCGGCACGGTCATCGGCCTGGTCCAGATGCTCCAGACCATGAGCGACCCGTCCTCCATCGGCCCGGCCATGGCCGTGGCCCTGCTGACCACCCTCTACGGCGCCATCATCGCCAACCTGATCCTCAACCCCATGGCGGGCAAGCTCAAGGCGCGCAGCAAGGAGGAAATTCTCCTCCGCGAGATGATAATGGAAGGTATCCTGTCCATTTCCAAGGGCGAGAACCCTCGCATCATCGAGGAAAAGCTGAACAGCTACCTGCCGCCCAAGGACCGCATCGTTTCCGATTAACCATCACGCCCGAGGGGGCGCGCCATGGCCAAGAAAAAGAAAAGACAGAGCTGCGAGGAAATTCCTCTGTGGATGCTGACGTTCGCGGACTGCATGACGCTGATGCTGACGTTCTTCATCCTGCTCGTGTCCATGGCCACCATCGACCAGCGGCGCAAGCTGGTGGCGCTCGGCTCCATCATCGGCACCTTCGGGTTCAACAAGCAGAGCTACGACACCTTCTCCAAGGAAGACACCAAAAAGACCGTGGAGCCAGGCCCCATCGACACAGGGGATCTGGAGCCGCTTCAGTCCCTGAAATGGGAAGACGTGGACGCGGACATCAATTTTTCCTCGAACAGGTTCGTCCAGATCCTGTCCATCAACGCCAGCCTCCTTTTCGGGCCTGACGGCTCCGTCCTGAGTCCGGGAGGACGGGCCACCCTGGACCGCTTCATGCCCCTGTTGAGGCAGGTCGAATATCCCCTGCTCCTGGCCGGGCACACTTCGGACATGCGCGACGAGCTCGGGCTGGACTACCAGCCCGGCGATGACGAGCAAAACCCGGACCTCTCCTGGAAACTCTCGCTCAACCGGACCCTGGCCATCTACAGCTATCTGCTGGCCAACGGCATGAGTCCGGACATGCTCCGGGTCGAGGCGTTCGGCAAATACCGCCCCCACTACCCGCCGAACTCAGCGGAAAACCGCGCCCGCAACCGGCGTGTGGACATCGTTCTGGACAAGCGCTCCAGCCGTCTGGGCGACCGCATAGTCGAGACCGCGCCCGCGCCTCCGCGCCGGGACGACACCATGAGCGTCGACGGCTTTGAATTCGACGTCTCCACCCCTGCGGAGCTGCGTTAGCCATGGCCAGAAAGAAAAAGGAAGAGCCCTGTCCGCCCCTGGCCCTGTGGCTGGTGACGTTTTCGGACCTCATGACCCTGTTGCTGACGTTCTTCGTCCTGCTCCTGTCCATGGCCTCCATGGACAACGCCATCCTCACCAAGGTCACGCTGACCACGGCGGACCTCGGCCTGCTCGACAGGCGCGGCTCGGGCCGGGTCAGCGTGAAGGAGCGGTTGATCGTGGACCTCATGGAGAAGCCGTGGGAAGTGCTCGACAAGCAGCAGCGGATCAAGGACCTGCTCTTTCCGGACGACACCCTGCCGGACGAGATCAGCAAGTCCCGGCTCGACGACAACCTCGACGTCCTGGCCAAGCAGGACGGCGTGGCCCTGGTCTTCTCCGACCAGATTCTTTTCGCGCCCGGCAAGGCCGAGCTGTCCGACCTCGGCAGGTTCCTCATAGACCGGCTGGTGCCGATGATGACCCAGACCGACGCACCTATCAACGTGGCCGGGCACACCGATGCCTCGGACGCCGCGCAGACGCCGCTGGAACTGTCCGGCGACCGCGCCCTGGCGGTGCTCGCCTACCTCGTGGACAAGGGCGTGCCCAACTCGCGATTTTCCCTGTCCGCTTACGGCGACGCCTTCCCGGTGGTCGACGATACGGGCAGGCGGATAGCCTCGCCCAAAAACCGACGGGTGGAGATACTGCTCAAGACCGCCCGCCCCATCGGCGGCTACTGACGGGCCTAAAGTTGGCCTGGAAAATTACGACGATTGACGATAAGCATTTTGACAACATCCAGCAGGAAGGAAACTGCCATGGCCGAAGACGAAATCCAGGAAGACGGAAAAAAGAAAAAGAGCGGTCTGCTCAAGTGGATCATCATCGTCGTTCTGCTGGCGGGACTGGGCGTGGGCGGCTACTTCGTCTACACCATGTACATCGCCGCGCCCGACGAAAATGCGACCGCCCAGGATGACGCCTCGGGCGATCCCGCCCAACCGGCCGAGCAACTGGAGGGCCAGATCGTGGCCCTGCCCACGTTCCTGGTCAACCTGGCCGACCCCCTCGGACGCCGATACCTCAAACTCGGCGTGGAGGTCGAGGTGCGCGATAGCGACGCCCAGGCCGCTCTGACCAAGTACGAAGCCAAGATCAAGGACACCCTGCTCCTGCTTCTTTCGAGCAAGACCTACGACGGCCTGTCCACCATGCAGGCCAAGGTGGAACTCAAGCAGGAGATCGCCGACCGCCTCAATCAGATCATCGGCAACGGCGGCGTATTGCGGGTCTACATCACGGAAATGGTCATTCAGTAGCACGCTTCTTGCTAGTTTCGTATCGGGACGTCCCGATTTTTGACGGCCCGGACGAAGAACAATGAATTCAACGAGGTGAGCGACATGGCTGACGATCAGGACAAACTCGCGCAGGAATGGGCCGACGCCCTTCTTGAAAATGGCGACGTGACCGATCCTTCCGAGGCGGAGAGCGCCGACATGGGAAATGACGACGAGGCCCTGGCCGACGAATGGGCGGCAGCCCTGGCGGAATCCGAACAGGAGGAAGTCAGGCACGAAAAGGAGCAGGCGTTCCTGTCCACCCGGACCCACGATTACGACCTGCCCGACATGGGCCCGGACGCCAAGGCCGGAAGCACCTCCGGCAAGCGCGACCTGGACTTCATCCTGGACATTCCGCTGGAAGTCTCGGCCGAACTCGGCCGCACCAAGCTTCTCATCAACGAGCTTCTACAACTGGGACAGGGCTCGGTGGTCGAGCTGAACAAGCTGGCCGGCGAACCCCTCGAAATCTACGTCAACGGCAAGCTGGTGGCGCGCGGCGAGGCCGTGGTCATCAACGAAAAATTCGGCATCCGGCTGACGGACATCATCAGTCCCATCGAGCGGGTGAAGCAGCTTGGCTAGCCCGGCTCCTGTCAACGTCGCCGCCCCCATGGAACTTCCGGCTGTGGATTCGGGAACCACCCTCCTGACCACCGCCGGCTACCTGTTCCTGCTGCTCGGCGTCATTTTTCTGGCTTACTGGCTGCTCAAACGGTTCGGCGTGCCCAGCGCGCTGACCTCGGGCGGTCCCGGCGGCCCGAGGCTGGTCAACCGTCTCATGCTCGGAAACCGCCAATCGCTGACCGTGGTGCGCTACCGCGACAAGGACCTGCTGCTGGGCGTGACCGAACACGAGATCACCCTGCTCTCCGAGTCGGAAGCAGCGCCCGAGCCGGAACGCCCGGAACGCAAGAACTTCGCTTCGATCCTCAAGAGGAACGCGGGCCATGAGTAGCCGCGCGCGTCTGCTGACCCTGCTGGCGGTCCTGGCCGCCGTGCTCCTTCCGGCACTGGCCTGGGCGCAGGCCCCGGTCATCCCGAAACTGTCCATGGAGCTTGCCGCCGGGCAGGCCGATCCGCAGGAAGTCTCGACCCTGCTCGAAATCCTCTTTCTGCTGACAGTCCTGTCCGTGGCCCCGGCCATCCTGCTGACCATGACCTCCTTCACCCGGATCATCATCGTCTTCCACTTCATCCGGCAGGCCATGGGCACCCAGCAGATGCCGCCCAACCAGATCCTGGCCGCCCTGGCCGTCTTCATGACCATGGTCATTATGTACCCAGTGGGCAAGGCCATCAACGAGACCGCGCTCCAGCCGTACATGAACGAGACCATCAATTTCACCGAGGCGTTGACCCGCGCCCAGGAGCCTATTCGCACGTTCATGTTCAAGCATACCCGCGAGAAGGACCTGTCCATCTTCTACTCCATCACCAAGGAGCCGCGCCCCGAGAGCAAGAACGACGTGCCCACCATCATGCTGGTGGCCGCCTACACCATCTCCGAGCTGAAGACGGGCTTCACCATAGGCTTCCTGATCTACATTCCGTTCCTCATTCTCGATATGGTCGTGGCCTCCATCCTGCTCGCCATGGGCATGATGATGCTGCCGCCGGTGATGATCTCGCTGCCGTTCAAGATTCTGCTGTTCATCCTCATCGACGGTTGGAACCTGCTGGTGGGGTCCCTGGTCAACACCTTCCAGTGACCGGACGCCCCGCGTTACCCGGGGAGTGGTCCGTCCGGACATCTGCCCGCAACCTCAACCGCCCCGACATGGAGGGCCTGAAATGACACCGGAGTTTGTCGTCGGTTTCGCCCGGCAGGCCATCGAAATGACCCTGGTTATCTCCCTGCCCATGCTCGGCATCGGCATGGCCGTGGGCATCCTCATCTCCATCATCCAGGCCGCCACCCAGATTCAGGAAATGACCCTGACCATGGTGCCGAAGATCATCGCCCTTTTCCTGGCCCTGCTCGTGGCCTTCCCATGGATCATGGACAAGATGACCTCATACACCACCAACCTCTTTCTCAACCTGCCGAACTACATCCGCTAGTGCGCCCCGGCGCCTTCCCCGCCGTGTCGCCGCCTCTCTCCGGCGAAGGACTTTCCTCGGCTGTCATTGACTATACGTTCAATCCAATGCTAGGAATGTTAAGCTGAGAATAGTGAACTGGTCGTCGTCCGGCAGGAGGGGATACCCGGACGAAAGGCTTATCTCCGGAACGCTTGACGCGTCCTCAAGGGTTGTCGAAATGGCGGAAGACACCCTTGAAAGGGAAGCTGATTAACATTCCGGGTGACGACCCATGCTCCCCTCCGGCCTTCTCGATGAGAATTGCGCACGGCAGCACAATAAGCGGCAACTGTAGGGGATCAATCTGTGAAGCACCCGTCTTCATTAGTAGTTAGTGCACCGCTCACCGCATTCTTGCGGCGTTTGCCATATTTCCATTCATCCCGTTCCACCCGGAATTCCCGGCGGCCACGTCGGGCGCCCCCCGCGAACGGCACAGAGAGCGAAAAGGGCGACGAACAGCACCCTGCTCGCACGGCGGCGCGCCATCTGCTCCTCGCCGCCGTGCTGACAGCCTGGTGGTGTGTGCAGCTTCCGGCTTGCGCGCAGGCATCGGCAAACATCCATTTCCTGGACACCTTCGCCTCCATGCCCGAATCCGATGCTCGGTCATTCGCGGCCTCCATACATTACCCGGCGGAATCCCCGGAGACCGCGCCGCCGAACGCCTCACTCAAATGGGTGGAGCCCCTGCCCGACACCCTGTTCCCTCCCGACATCGCCGCCCCGCTGTTCTGGTGGGACGCCGCTGAAAAACCAGCGGCCTGGAAGATCTCCGTACTTGCCGAGGACGGCCCGATATTCAGCGTGCTGACCAGATCGGGACATTGGATTCCGACCGATGGGCAATGGGATTTAATGCGGACCCGCGCCGCGCTCGGCCATGACGCGGCGTTGCGCGTATGCGTCGCCGCCGTCGGCGGGTGGGATGGCCGGACCATCGAAGGGGAAGTATCCCTGCGAATAGCTTTCAGCCCGGACCCCATCGACGCCAAAATCTTCTTTTTGCGCAAACCCGTGCCCTTTGCCGAGGGACAGGCACACCCCGAACTGACCCAATGGCTGTTGGCCGACCCGGCACGGCCCGGCGAGCCGGACCTGGTCATGGACGGACTTCCCGTCTGCGGCAACTGCCACACCTTTGCCGCCGGGGGCAGCGTCCTCGGCATGGACGTGGACATCGACGGCGACAAGGGCAGCTACATGCTCATCCGCGACAAGGGCAGGGCCACGGTCGCGCGGAACAACCTGGTCTCGTGGAACGACCGGCCGACCCCGGCGGGCGCGCCGTACAGCTTCGGCCTGTTCACCGCCCTGTCCCCCTCGGGCCGGTACGCGGTTTCCACTGTGGGAGAGCACTCCCTCTTCGTCAGTCTCGACGACAAGGCTTTCTCCCAGCTCTTCTATCCCGTCACCGGCTTCATCGGCGTGTACGACGTGGACGCGGGCCGACATGCGGACCTCCCGGGAGCCTCCGACGAACGGTGCGTGCAGACCGCTCCGGCATTCAGCCCGGACGGCCGGACCGTGGCCTTTTCCCGCGCGCCGGTGTCCCCCGCTTTGCTCAAGGCCGTGACAAGCGGACAGGTGCGGGCCGAACCCCATTCCGCCAGCATATTCGCGCTGAACGAAAAATACCCGTTCCGCTTCGACATCTGGACCGTGCCCTTCAACGAGGGGCGCGGGGGCGAACCCGTGCCGCTGCGAGGAGCCTCGGACAACGGAAAGAGCAACTATTTCGCCCGCTATTCCCCGGACGGCGAATGGATCGTGTTCACGCAAAGCCCGACGGGCCTCGTGCTGCAACCGTTCAGCCGCCTGATGATCGTCCCGGCGGCGGGCGGAAAGGCCGCGCCGCTGGCCTGCAACGTCGAGGGAATGAACTCGTGGCACAGCTGGTCGCCCAACGGACGATGGCTGGTCTTTTCCGGCAAGTCCCGCTCCCCGGTGACCGAACTGTTTTTGACCCATATCGACAAGGACGGCCGGTCCAGCCCGGCGATCAGATTGTTCCGTTACAGCTCGGAATCCATGGCGGCCATGGTGCCCGAGTTCGTGCCGGAATCCTTTGCAAACCTGCGGAGCATCCGATTTGGATTCCACTTGGATGGGAGTCGGCAGTCCAAATCGGGCAACATCCGATAACGTATCGTATTCATCTACAAACGAGGAAGCTATGAGGAACGGAATCACACTACGGTTACTGGGTTGCATCGTATTCATGATGGTCCTCGCCGTGTCCGGCGGCCATGCCCACGCCTACGGAGGCGGTGGTGGCGGCGGTGGCGGTGGAGGAGGTGGCGGTGGCGGCGGAGACGTTGGCGACTCAGGTCAGGACAGCGGCTTTGGCCCCCTCTCCCAGGCGGACCTGGTCCGCGCCTTCGGGACGCCGCAACAAAAGGAAGAGCTGGAACGCTCCATCAAGGAGGCGCGTGACCGCCTCAAGCAGGCCGAAAAGATGGCTGAGATCAGACGGAAGCAGCTTAATCTGGCCAAAAAGAAACTCAGAGAGCTTGAGCAGGAAATCCACAATGGCGATACCTCCATTGAAAAGGAGAACGAATATTTCGACATGTGGAAAAAGCTCACCCGGAAGCAGAACGAGTTTCTGAAGCAGAACACCGAGGCCATTGTCGCCGGAGCGGAGCTTGGGCGCGCCGAAGAGGGCGACGACAGCCTCACCCAGGCCCAGCGGGACAGGCTCAGGGACTCCTTCAACAAAGACGCGGACGCCATCCGCAGGGAAGCGACCGAGAGAATGATAGACGCCCTGTTGCAACATTCGCGAGTCGCCATGAACGAGGCGGACGCCCACGACCGCAACATGCAGCGCGCCGAGATGGTCAAATGGGTGGCCGTAGCCGGTGGCGTCGCGGTCAGTGGCGTGGGAGCCGCCACCCTCACCACGGCCCAGGCCGCGAAGCTGCTCCTGGTCTCGTCGGCGCTTGATGCGACCGGAGCCGGGATCGGCGCGGCCGCCGACTCGCGGAGCAAGGGACACAGCGTGACCGAAACCGTTGTCAGAACCATGTCCGCGGCCACCCTGCAGGCGATTGCGGGGAAGGTGCTGGGAAAGGTGCCCTCCACCAAGGCGGCCACGGCGGACGCGCTGGTGGATTTCGCCAAGGCATACGGTGTTGACGCCTTGCAGAACGCGATGGCCGATCTCGATACCTCCAATTCCGCACCCACGTCCGCTCCCAACTACTCCCCCGGCATACCCACGCAACAATATCACCGGTAGGAACAAGGAGAAACATCATGAACAGACTGTTTTCACTCATCATTGTTTCGGCCTTGTTCGCCCTGTTGTCCGCCTGCGTCACCACCGGCACCAACATGGCCTCGACCTCGCCGGACCCCGCCTTCACAGCCGAAGACATCGCGAACACCGAGGTCATCGGCTCGCTGAACCTGCCCGGGCACGCCAAGGTCGTGCTTGCCGCCCTGCTGCTGGAAATGCGCGGGGAGTCGACCGCCGGACTGAAATCGGCGGTCAAATTCAGCAAGGACGGCGAACACGACCTGCGCAACTCGTTCACGAACTACAAGGGGTATGACGTCGCGCTCATCGAGATCGACCAGGTCGGTGTCGGGAAGCAGCCGAAAAACGGCCTGAACATGGCCATGGGCGGCGTCTTCACCTTCATGAATGACATCGGCCAGACGTTCTCGGAAAGGTTCTTCGCCGACTACACCATCGCCCGGAACGGAACGATGGTCATTCAAAACAGCGCAGCGACGCCCGAATTCTCGGAATTCCCGTCCGTCACGGGCTTTTTCGTCAAGCATGAAGCCCTTGTGGCGGCCGCGCCCAAGCTGAACTCCTTCCGCGACTTCTTCCTCTTCGCCATGGCCAACAGCATTCCCATGAATGCTACCGAGGAGGAGACCCGAAACCTGGCCCAGTACGATACACTCTCGTTTTTCGACAAGCTGTCCAGGTCCGAGCTGCTGCCGAAGACCATGGAAGGGAACTTCGCCTTCCTCTGCTTTGCCATGGACAGGATGTCGCCCGTGGACTCCTTTATCGTCAAAGTGAGCAAATCCAAACTCCCGAGGGGCGTCCCCTCGGTCGAGCCTCACGATATAGACTTCCCCGACGGCTACCGGATGGCCATCGTCGAGGGTTCGGCCAAGCTGTACGACAAGATGCGCCCCTTCTACATCCACGCGCTGTACAAGAAGGGAGGCGCGGCTTCCGGCACCGAACAACACATCGGCACGTTCTCCAACCAGAAGCTGCCCGCCGATATCCAGCGCCTGTCCGTTCCGCCGGGCGGGGAATGGGTTGCGGAAAAGCTCTCCGCAAAGACGCTGACCGCCCCTCCGCGTTTGCTGAACCCGGCCGACCGTGAAGACGCCAAGCTGATACAGCAGGCCCTGGCCAAACGGGGCTTCTACAAGGGAAAGATTGACGGCCTGTTCGGCAAGGGTTCGCAGGGCGCCCTGCGCGCATTCCGCAAAAACACCATGGGTTCGGACTCCGCGCAATGGGACATGGATGTGCAGAACCGGCTCTTCAACTAGCCACTTCCCCTACGTGAAACCTTGGGCGGCCCACACGGGCCGCCCTTTTTGCTGTCCGCGCCACTCCCTCCCTCGCTCCACGACACCCATCTGAAAACGCAGGCTGGAAAAGGTGATGAGAACCGGGGAACCCGCTCACGCCGATGGTGACAAGCGGCCGGAAACGGCTTAGATTCACAGGTACGGTGAAAACGCCGCGCATAAACAAACTGAACGAGAGCCAATGACCAACAAGACTCTTCCCAAGGGGCTTCCCGGATCCAAACTGCGGGCCGCCCTGGACCCGGCCACGATTCCCTATGAAACCAGCGCCGACGTCCCGGCCCGGAACGTCTATTCCAAGCTTCAGCCCAGAGCGATCCACGCCCTGGCCCTGGCCCTGGAGATCAAGGGAAACGAACATAACCTGTACGTTGCGGGCGAGCCCAACATGGGCCGCACCTACTTCGTGCAATCCTTCCTCAAGCCCGCGGCCGCCAAAGCCGCGCCGCCTGCGGACTGGGTCTACCTCTACAACTTCGAGGACAACGACAAGCCCATCGCGGTGTCTCTGCCCGCCGGACGGGGCCGCAAGTTCAAGCTGGCCCAGAACAAGGCCATCACGCATATCCGCCAGGAGATTCCCGCTCGATTCGAAAAGGACACCTTCCAGAAAAAGCACGAGCGGCTGGTCAAGAAATTCAACACCCGCCGCGAGGAACTGTTCAACCAGATGGACGACACGGCCGAGAAGGAGAATTTCTCCCTGAGCCTGGACGACGAGGGCGTGCTGACCCTGTCGCCCATCGTGGACGGCGAGGTGGTCTCGGACAAGGACTTCGACAAGCTCAAGCCCGCCCAGCGCAAGAAGCTCAAGGCCAAGGGCGAGGAGCTGCTGGCCGGGGTAAGCTCCATCCTGCGCCAGATCAACCAGAACGAGATGGACATGCGGGACTCCGAAAACACCCTGCGCCGCGAGACGGCCAAGGCGGTGATGGAGGACTGCTTCACGCCCGTGGCGGACAAATTCAAGGACATCGAGGGACTGTCCGACTATTTCGAGAACCTGGTGGACGAGGTGGTCGACAACGTGGACCAATTCACGCCGCGCGATACCTCCCTGGCCGGACTGCTGCCCGAGTCCATGCCCACGGGCGAAGATTTCTTCACCCGTTTCGAGGTCAACCTGTTCGTGGACAACGGCAAGACCAAGGGCGCGCCCGTGGTGGTCGAAGATCACCCCACCGCCTTCAACCTGCTCGGCTCCATCGAACGCGAGGCCGAGATGGGCGCGCTGTACACGGACTTCACCCTTATCAAGGCGGGCTCGCTGCACCAGGCCAACGGCGGATTCCTGATCCTGAACGTGGAAGACCTGCTGTCCAACCCTAGCTCGTGGGAAGGACTGTTGCGGGCGCTGCGCTCCGGCCAATCGCGCATCGAGGACCCGGTGGACCCGGAACAGGTCCGCGCCCGGACCATCCAGCCGGAGCCCATCGACCTGGACCTCAAGGTCGTGCTCATCGGCACTGACGAACACTACGAGGTTCTGCTCTACAACGACGACAGGTTCGCCAAGTACTTCAAGCTCAAGGCGCATCTGCAACACGCGGCCATGCGCACCGCGGACAACATCCGCAGCTACATCTCGGTCATCGGCCAGACCGCCCGCGAGGCGGGAGTGCTGCCCCTGACCCGCGAAGCCATGGCCGGGCTCGTGGACTTCGCCTCCCGTCTGGTGGAGGACCAGAAGCGGCTGTCCCTGTTCATCCCGCTCATCCGCGAACGGATGATCGAGGCGTCGGCCCTGGCCCGTATGGCGGGCAAGGAGACCGTTGACCAGGCGGCCATGCGCGAAGCCGTGCGCGCCAAGGACTACCGCGCCAACCTCTATGAAGAGGAATTCATGGCCGACTACGACCGCCAGGTCATCAAGGTGGAAACCGACGGGTTCGGCACCGGGCGGGCGAACGGCCTGTCCGTGACCCTGTTCGGGGACTACGAGTTCGGCCTGCCGCACCAGATTTCCTGCACCGTGGGCGTCGGCCACGGCGGCATCCTCGACCTGGAGCGCGAGGCGCAACTGGGCGGCCCCATCCACACCAAGGGCATGATGATCATCAAGTCCTATCTGGTGCGCCTGTTCGCCCAGGACAAGCCCATCGTGCTCACCGGGTCCCTCTGCTTCGAGCAGTCCTACGCGGGCATCGAAGGCGACTCGGCCTCGGGCGCGGAGCTGGCCTCCCTGCTCTCGGCCCTGTCCGACACGCCCATCAACCTGTCCTACGCCTTCACCGGCGCGGTGTCGCAAAGTGGCGCGGTCATGGCGGTGGGCGGGGTCAACCGCAAGATCGAAGGGTTCTTCGAAGTCTGCCGCCGCCGCAAGCTGACCGGCCGCCAGGGCGTGATCCTGCCTGCGGACAACGTGGTCAACCTGATGCTCAAGGACGAGATCGTCCAGGCCGTGGACGAGGGAAAATTCCACATCTTCCCGGTCAAATCCATCGAGGAGGCCATGTTCATCCTCACCGGCCTGCGCTGCGGCAAGCGCGGCGCCAACGGCCAGTTCCCGCTCGGCACCCTCTACCGCAAGGTGGACCAACGGCTGGGAGAGTTGGCCAAACTCGCCATGGAGACCACCTCCCGCCCGGACGGGAAATAGACTTCCGCAAGGCGGGCGTCCGACAAGGACGCCCGCCTTTTTTTTCGTCTGAACGCCATGCGTTGACGCAACCCCGGCCCGCCGTTAGGGTCGGACAACCCTGCCAAGGAGAGTCAGACATGTACTGGATAGCTTTCGGCGATATACACGAATCAACCGGCCTGCTGGAATCCGTTCCCGGCCTGGCCAAAGCCGACGGAGTAATCGTCTCCGGCGACCTGACCAACCGGGGCGGCCGCGCGGCGGGCGGGCGCGTACTCGACGCCGTGGCCCGGATCAATCCGCGCATCCTGGCCCAACCCGGCAACATGGACACCGACGAAGTGACCGCCTGCATCCGCGAGCGGGACATGGACATCCACCTGCGGGTGCGCGAGCTCGCGCCCGGCCTGGGCCTCATGGGCGTCGGCCTGTCCACCCCCACCCCCTTCGGCACCCCGGGCGAGGTCCCGGAAGCCACCCTGTCCGGCTGGCTCGACGAGACCTATGCCGAAGCGGCCGGTTTCGACCGGCTGGTCTGCGTCATCCATGAACCGCCGCAGGACACCACGGTGGACCGGCTGTCCAACGGCCTCCACGTGGGCAGCCCCGGCGTGCGCGCCTTTCTGGAACGCGTCCAGCCCGACCTGGCCGTCACCGGCCACATCCACGAAGCCTCGGGCACGGACTTCATCGGCGACACCCCGGTCATCAATCCCGGAATGCTCGCTGACGGCGGGTTCGTCCGCATCGACTTCGACGGCGAAAAACTGACCGCACGGCTGGAGCGCATCTAGATGAGCAAAATCGGTTTCATATGGGTAGGCAAGCTCAAGGAAAGCTTTTCGCGGGACGGGTGCGCCCTGTATTGGAAAAAACTCTCGCGTTTCTTCCAGCTTGAGGAATCCGTCATCAAAGACGCGCCCGGCAAACTCCCGCCTACCGAAAAGAACAAGGTCGAAGGCGAACGCATACTGGCCAAGGTCAAGCCCGGCGACGTGCTCATCCTTCTAGACGAATTCGGCGAGCGGCTGACCAGCCGGAGCCTCGCTGCCAAGCTCAAGCAATGGACCGACGCGCCCAACCAGCGCCCCGTCTTCGTCATAGGCGGCCCCTTCGGCCTGTCCGACGAGGTCAAGGCCGCCGCCCGACACTCCATCCGCCTGAGCGACATGACCCTGCCCCACGAACTGGCCCGGCTTCTCCTCCTCGAACAACTCTACCGCGCCGGGACCATCCACAAGAACATGCCCTATCATCACGATTAAGGAGAGACCCCATGCTCGACATCGATTACCTGGAACGCGTGGCCAACTATTTCGATTCCGGCGACTGCAAATTCGAATTCGAGAACGGCGAGGAGGAACGACGCCTGCTCATCCTCGACTTCCTCGAAAGGCTCATGGAACTCGGCGAAAAGGCCGACGAACTCGCCACCAAGCTCATCTTCAAGGATGCCTACGCCACCCTGCTCACCGAAGAAGGCGTCGCCGCGGCCGAGGCTGCGGACGAAGAAGAATAGCCTCCGGCGGCTGGGGAAAGAGGAAGAGGGGCCCCCTTGAAAAGGGAACTACCCCTTAATTCCCTGAAGAGGGAAATCAGACCTTGAAAGCCGCTTCGCGGCAATAGTCAGGTGACTTCGCCTCCGGCGGGCAAGGGCTCGCACCCTTGCATCCCCGGTAAGCGCCTTCGGCGCAGTTTTTTTCGCTCCGCGGCGTTCTTAATAAACATATAGGTCCCTTTGAAAGGAGTTCCTCCTCTTCTCACAAAAATCCCGCCTCCAACTTCCCTCCCTAATTTTGTGGGAGCCTTTGACGGAGTCGTAAAAAGTCCAGTGGCGGGATTTGAAAGACAACACAAAGAAGCCCCTCCGCCCGCAGGGCGGCAATCGGGTTGCAAGGGGGCGTGCCCCTTGCCCGCCGGAGGCGAAGTCACCCGACAATTCCGCCGAAGGCGGCTTCCATACCTGTTTTCCCCACATCACAAGCTCGTCTCACACGAAAAAACGCGCCCCGCATTGAGCGGAGCGCGTTTCATCATTCCTATCGCCCGAAGAATTCGGCGTTAGCCGCCGCACTTGGTGTAGGCGCAGGACTTGCACATGTGGCATCCTTCCTCGAAGACCAGCGGCTCTCCGCACTCGGGGCAGCGCGAGCCGTTGAGGGAGGCCACTTGGCCGTCCACATGATCGCCGCTCAGGTAGCGGGACTCGAACACGTAGGCGATGGCGTCCGGGATGGATTTGACCAGGTGTTTCTTCATGAACTTCGGGTTTTCGCCGCCGATGCCCTTGAGCTGCTGGACGATCTCGCGGACTTCGACGCCGGAGCGCAGGGCCAGGGAGACGAGACGGCCGATGGCCTCGGCCTTGGCGGTGATGGAACCGCCGGACTTGCCGATGGTGGCGAAGACCTCAAAGGGCTTGTTGTTCACCTCGTTCACGGTCAGGAAAAGCATCCCGAGCCCCGTGGGGATTTTCTGGGTGAAGCCGTAGATGACATCCGGGCGATCCTTGACAATGGAGCCTGCCCGAGCGGTCTTGTCCTTTTTCTTGTCGCCGTCGCCGGTGCACAGGACCTGGGAGGTCTTGGAGCCGTCGCGATACACGGTGACGCCCTTGCAGCCGTACTCGTAGGCCTTCCAGTAGATGTCCCAGATATCTTCCTTGGTGGCGGAAGCGGGCAGGTTCACGGTCTTGGAGACCGCGTTGTCCGTGAATTTCTGGAAGGCGGCCTGCATCTTGAGATGCCAGATGGGCTCGATGTCCATGGAGGTGACGAAGACGTGGCGCAGGCCCTCGGGCAGATGGTCCATCTTCGCGATGGAGCCGACCTTGGCGATCTCCTCCATGAGCTTGCCGGAATAGGCGTCGGCATTCTTGAGCGCGGCCTCGAAATAGGGATTGGTCTCCACCAGCTTGTCGTTGTCCATGACGTTACGCACGAAGGACAGGGCGAAGAGCGGCTCCACGCCCGAAGAGCAGCCCGCGAGAATGGACAGGGTCCCGGTGGGAGCGATGGTCGTGGTAGTGGCGTTGCGGTAGGGGCCGAGATTGGCCTTGCCAAAGGTGGAATCGGCGTAGGTCGGGAATGCCCCGCGTTCGGCGGCCAACTGCTTGGACGCGCTGCGCGCCTCGGCCTGGACGAACTTCATGACACGCTCGGCCATGTCCACGGCGGTCTGGGAATTGTACGGAATCTTCAGTTGGTAGAGGAGGTCGGCCCAACCCATGACGCCCAGGCCGATCTTGCGGTTCTTGCCGACCATCTCGGTGATCTGCGGCAGGGGATAGACCGAGGCGTCGATGACGTTGTCCAGGAATCGGACGGCCAGATGGATGATGCGTTTGAGCTCGTCCCAGTCGATTTCGGAATCCTTGCCGTTCTTGCCCTTCGCGAAACACTTGCCCAGGTTGATGGAGCCGAGGTTGCACGCCTCGAAGGGAAGCAGGGGCTGCTCGCCGCACGGGTTGGTGGATTCGATGTCGCCCAGAGCGGGAGTCGGGTTGTCGCGATTGATGCGGTCCAGAAAGACGATGCCGGGATCGCCGGACTCCCATGCCTTCTGAACCAGGATGTTGAAAACCTCGCGGGCGTTGAGGGAACCCACCTTCTCGCCGGAGTTGGGCGCGATCAGGTCATAATCCGCCTTTTCCTGCACGGCCTGCATGAACGCTTCGGTCAACCCCACGGAGAGGTTGAAGTTGTTCAGCTCGCCGTCGCGCTCCTTGGCCTTGATGAAATCCATGATGTCCGGATGGTCGATGCGCAGGATGCCCATGTTGGCCCCGCGCCGGGTGCCGCCCTGCTTGATCTGCTCGGTGGCGCAGTTGAAAATCTTGAGGAAGGAAAGCGGGCCGGAAGCCACGCCGCCGGTGGAGCCGACCACCGAATCCTTGGCCCGAAGGCGGGAGAAGGCGAAGCCGGTGCCGCCGCCGGACTTGTGGATCATGGCGGCGAACTTCACCGCGTCGAAGATGCCCTCGATATCGTCCTCAACGGGCAGGACGAAGCAGGCGGCCAACTGCCCCAGGCCGGTCCCCGCGTTCATCAGGGTCGGCGAGTTGGGCAGGAAGCGGTAGGAGGTCATCAGATCGTAAAAATCCCGGGCCAGCTTGTCGGGCTTGATGGTGGAACCCTCGTACTTGGATTCCTCTCCGGCGATGGCCGAGGCTACACGCCAGAACAATTCCCTGACCGTCTCGTAGACCACTCCGTCCATGTCCTTGCGCTGGTACCTGCGCTGTAAAACTATCTTTGCGTTTTCATTGATGATCGGTTCCGGAAGACGGGCTGGCATTTTGGGTGCGGACATAGAGAGACCTTCGTAACATATTAGAATATTAAAAAATTTTTGAAGTGCCCAGCAACAAAATACGCTGGCGCTAGAGATTTTCTAGACTACAGAAACCGTCTCGAAAACGCTAGCCCAAAATCAATTTTGCGCACAAATTCACCGGAAAGCCGCACAGTCCGGGGCTTCCCGGACGAAGGCCACCTGAGAATCAGTACTATTTCAAAATTGTCGATTTTGCGACGAATCTTTCGTAGTCGAGAGGACGAAACCGGCACAGCTCAGGGAATGCGCAGGTATTGCCTCCACAATCACTGACGGAGTTTCGCCAGAACGTGGAATTCGTAGCCCATGGCCTCGGGGTAGCGACGATACAAATCGATCTCCGTGCGGTTCAGGTCGATGATGGTCCGGCCTTCGGGATCGGTCCCGTAAATCGGCTCGATCTCATCGAGCCGCCGCTCCACGTCGGCGTAAAACGTTTCCCAACAGCTCACGTCGATGGTGAAGTTGCCGATAGGCTCGTAGCCCGCCGCCCTGGCTGCCGCGTTGTTGGCCTCGGCGGTGCGCATGGCCGGGTAGCCCCTGGTCCAGAACTCGCGCAGCTCCACGGGAGCGTCTTGGGGATCGATCAACCAGACAGCGTCGGAAATGCACAGGAAGCCGCCGGGTTTGATGAACCGCTTCCACTGCGCGAACGCCCGGTCCACCCCGAGAATATAGGCCGCGCCCTCGCACCAGACGAGATCGAAGGATTCCGGCTCGGCCTGAATGTCGCCCATGTCCATGATCGCGGCAATGATCCGGTCGGCCGTCCCGGCCTTCTTGGCCCGCTCCACCAGGACGTCGAGGAAGGGCCGGTGCACGTCGGTGGCCGTCACCGTGCCGCCGGAGATTTGCGCCAGGGGGATGGTCGCGCCGCCCGAGCCGCAGCCCAACTCCAGAATTTCGGGCCGATCCGGCAGGCCCGCGCACATGTCGTAGGCCCGTTTGGTCGTCTCGTAGTTGCCGGGGCCTTCACGATCCAGCCCTTCATAAATCTTGAAAAACAGCTCCATGATTCCGTCTGTCCCCCTGATCGATTCGATGATTTGGCCGTGCGCGGCGGGCCGGGACCGCTCTCCATCACGCTCGAATGCGCGGCGGGCCACGGCGTCAATCTATCCGCCCGCGCACCCTCCTGGCAATTTTTTTCCCCGATTGCGGGAAAACCGGATTTACCTTCGATTTCTTTTAGTCTATTTGCAATTCAGCGGTCCCGTACATCAATCGAGAAGAAAGTGAGCTTTTCCATGCGTATTTCCGAACGTCTTGCGAGGATCAAGCCGTCCGCCACCCTGGCGGTGAACACCAAGGCCCAGGAGCTTCAGGCCCAAGGCCGCGAAATCATCAGCCTGGCCGTGGGCCAGCCCGATTTCTCCACACCGCCGAATGTCTGCGAAGCCGCCAAGGCGGCCATTGACGAGGGCTTTACCCGGTACACAGCGGTGCCCGGCATCCCCGAACTGCGCGAGGCCGTGGCCGGATATTACGGCCGGTTCTACGGAGCCAAGGCCGACGCGGCCAACACCATCGTCAGTAACGGCGGCAAGCAGGTCCTTTACAACCTCCTCATGGCCCTGGTGAACCCCGGCGACGAGGTGCTCATTCCCGCCCCTTACTGGGTCAGCTACCCGGCCATGGTCCAACTGGCCGACGGCCGGTCCGTGTTCGTTCCGACCACGGCCGAAGACGGCTACCTGGTCACAGTGGAAGCCCTGGAAGCCGCCTGCACGGACAGGACCACGGTGCTCATCCTCAACTCGCCCTCCAACCCCACGGGCTGTTGCTACACTCAGGCGCAACTGGAAGCCATCGCCGAATGGGCCCGTAAAAACGGTATTTTCATCATCTCGGACGAAGTCTACGACCGGCTGGTCTACGCTCCGTTCGAGTCGGTGTCCCTGGCAAAGACCTGGGAGGCGCACCCCGAGACCATCGCCATCGTGGGCGCGTTGTCCAAATCGTTCTGCATGACCGGCTGGCGCGTGGGTTACGCCCTGGCGCACGAAGACCTCGTCAAGGCCATGACGAAGATTCAGGGCCAGTCCACATCCAACATCAACTCCATCACCCAGCGCGCGGCCGTGGCTGCCCTGACCGGCCCCTGGGAAATCGTGGACGAGATGATGCAGGCCTTTGTCCGGCGGCGCAACTTTGCCTACGAGACCATCACCGGATGGGGCGCACCCTGTCCCAAGCCCGACGGAGCGTTCTATCTCTTCCCGGTGCTGGACAAATTCTACACCGAGGATGCGCCCGACTCGGCGGCCATGTGCACAAAGATTCTCGAAGAGGCCGGAGTGGCCCTCGTACCCGGTTCCGCCTTTGGCGACGACAAGTGCATCCGCTTCTCCTACGCCGTGAACGACGAGGTCCTGAAAACCGCCCTCGACAAGGTCGGATCGGTTCTGCTCGGCAAGTAGCCTCCCGACGCCGGCGAAAACAGGGAGACCTCCCCGGAACGGGCCGTTTCTCCCTCCATTCAAAAGACAAAAGCCCCGAACCATGCAGGTTCGGGGCTTTTTTTGCATGTCGATCCGCTGTTCCGGCCCGTTGCGACCGGCGATCGCGGATCAGAGCACGGCCCGCAAGAGCCAGAGCGTGCCCATCCCGCCGAGGATGGTCACCAGGATATTCCGGGTCTTCCAGGCCACCAGCACGGCCACTGCGGCGGCAAGGGGCCGGGCGAGCGCGGTCGGTCCGGCGTCCGCGCCGTGCAGCAGCACCGCCGGGGCGATGATCGCGGGCAGCACCGAGGCCGGGATAAAGCGGAGCATCCGCACCACCGCCTCGGGGAAGGTCACCCGGTTCACGATGAGGATGAAGGAAAAACGCAGAAGAAAGGTTCCCAGGCCAAGGCAGAGAACCACCGGCCAATAGTCCGCCATATCAACCATGTTGCGCCCTCCTCTCGGCCAGATATCCGGCCAGGATGCCGGTCACGGCCCCGGCCATCAGCCCGAGATTGTACGGTAGCCCGTCCGCCAGACAGGCCACTGTTCCGGCCGTCAGGGCGGCCAACGCCGAAGGGCGGTCCTTGATGGCGGGCACGACCACGGCGATGAAGGTAAGGGGGATGGCGAAGCCCAGATCCCAGGAAGGCGGGATAAACGCGCCCACCGACGCCCCGAGGGCCGCGCCGACCAGATAGCAGAGCCAGACGGTGAAGGCCGCGCCGAAGAAATACATAGGACGGTCGACAGACGCCCCGTCCGCCCGGCCGTAGCGGGCGATGGCCAAGGCGTAGGCCTGGTCCGAGAGCATATAGGCGAGGAGGCTCCGTCGCGCCAGGGGAATTCCCTGAAGATGCCGGGCCAGCGACGCGGAATACATGAGAAAACGGGCGTTGATAACCAGCCCGGTGAGGACGACCACGGCCAGGGAGGCGTGATCGGTCATGAGCTGAACCGCGGCCAACTGGCTCGCCCCGGCGTAGATGATGGTCGAAAAACCCACGGCGGCCCACCCGGGCATCCCCGCGTTGACGCAGACTGCGCCGCAAATGAGCCCGAACGGCGCCATGCCGAACAGGATGGGAATGGAGTCGCGCACGCCGTCGCGGAAAAAAAGCCGTTTCTCGTTCATGCCTGGTTCCGTTTGAACGGGGGTACAGTCCGGCCTGTCCGCCGTCAATGGATTAATTGCCGGGCACCCCCGCCCGGAGGGCTGGACTTTTGCCCTCAAATAACGGGATACTCCGTCTCATGAAAACCAAGGAAACCTATCGTTGCGCCGCCTGCGGCGCGCAATCCCTCCGCTGGCAGGGCCAATGCCCGTCGTGCAAGGAATGGAACACCCTCGAAGCGGTGACCGTATCCCGAAAGACGTCGACGCCGGTGGGCGCGGCCGCATCACAGAATTCACCCCGGCTCCTGGAGGAATTGGAAAGCGAACATCTCGGAGCGAGGCCGACCGGAATGCCCTCCCTGGACGACCTGCTCGGGACGGGCCTGGTGCCGGGCGCGGCCATCCTGCTCGGCGGCGAACCGGGCATCGGCAAATCCACCCTGCTGCTGCAACTGGCGGGAAGCCAGGCGCGTCTGGGCCACACGGCCGTCTACCTGTCGGGCGAGGAATCCCTCCCCCAGCTCAAGTCCAGGGCGTCCCGGCTGGGGCTGCTCGGGCCGGGCCTCATGGCCATGGCCACCAACAAGGTGGAGGACGGCCTGGCCGTGCTGGAAGGGCCGAACCCGCCGGAGCTGCTCATCGTGGACTCGGTGCAGACCCTGGCCTCGCCGCTGGCCGAAGGCATCCCCGGCTCGGTCAGCCAGGTGCGCGCGGTGTCCAGCGAGCTGGTCGAAAAGACCAAAAAGACCGGAACCACCCTCATCCTGGTGGGCCACGTGACCAAGGACGGACAGATCGCCGGTCCGAAGCTCCTTGAGCACATGGTGGACACCGTCCTGTACCTGGAAGGCGACCGCAAGCATTTCTCGCGCATCCTGCGCGTGCTCAAGAACAGGTTCGGCCCCAGCGACGAGCTGGTGGTCTTCACCATGAAAGAGCAGGGCCTGGAAGTGGTGGAGGACCCGTCCACGTTTTTCCTGGGCGCGCGCGATCCGTCCCTTTCCGGCACCGCCATGGCGCTGGCCGTGGACGGACAGCGGCCCTTTGCCGTCGAAGTGCAGGCCCTGGTGTCCAAGTCGTTCCTGTCCATCCCGAGGCGCACGGCCCTCGGCTTCGACACCAACCGGCTGAACCTGCTCCTGGCCGTGCTCGAAAAGCGGCTCAGGCTCAACCTGAGCGGACACGACATCTACGCCAAGATATCCGGCGGGCTCGCTTCCAAGGACCCCGGCCTGGACCTGGCCGTGGTGGCCGCGGTCATGTCGTCCTTCTACGACCAGCCCCTGCCCGAAGCCTCGGTCTTCTGGGGCGAGATCGATCTCAACGGCCAGGTGCGCCCGGTGGCCGCCCACGGCGTCCGCATGAAACAGGCCGGACGGCTGGGCCACGGCCCGATCTGCCATTCCGGAACCGCCCCCACCCTGGCCGACCTGCAACAAAAGCTCTTCGGCAAAAGGTAGCGTGCGACATGACATTTTCATCCAAACGGTGATATCCTCGACCCTGACGCGCATATGACGCACCCGATGAAAAGCCCCGTCCGCGCCCGACGCGCGGCGAACACCGACCCCAACCGGGAGGAAGACATGGCTGACATTCTCGACTGGACCAATGCGGACCTCGACCGGCTGAACACGGCCTGCCACGAGGACAAGGCCGGGGACCTGGCCGCGCGTCTGCGCGCCGAGACCGGAGCGGGCAGACTGCCCTTCCTGACCATGCCCTATGAAGCGAAACTGAAAAAAGAGCTGGCCGCCCTCAAGACGCACCTCGACAGGTTCGACCATATGCTCCTGCTGGGCATAGGCGGCTCGGCCCTGGGCGCGCGGGCCCTGCAAAAGGCTTTCTACCCGCAGCAGGACCGACCGGGCCACGACGGCCCGAGCCTGTGGATCGCGGACAACGTGGACGCCTACACGCTCGACGCCTTCCTGGCCGAACTTCCGGCGGAAAAGACCGTGGTGGTCACGGTGTCAAAATCCGGCGGGACCATCGAGACGGTGGGCCAGTACTTCATCGTCAAGGAATGGATGAAGGAACGGCTCGGCGACGGCTGGACCGAAAACATGCTCCTGGTGACCGACGCCGAAGCGGGATTTTTGCGCGGCGAGGCGGACGCCTACGGCATCAAGGCCCTGCCCGTGCCCGACAACCTCGGCGGACGTTATTCCGTGCTCTCGGCCGTCGGGCTGATTCCGGCCCTGTTCCTCGGCATGGACATCAACTCGCTCATGGCCGGAGCCCGCGAAGTCACGGCCCCCCTGGCCAACCCCGCCCTCACCGGCGACGCGCTGGCCGGGACCCAGGCGTTCCGCCTGGCCGCCTGGGCCGCGGCGCTCATGGACAAGGGCTTTACTGAAATGATCTTTTTCGCCTATATCCCCTTGTGGGCCAGCTTCGGAGACTGGTTCGCCCAGTTGTGGGCCGAATCGCTCGGCAAGGAGGGCAAAGGCAGCCAGCCCGTGCCCGCCGTGGGCGTCACGGACCAGCACTCGGTGAACCAGATGTTCATGGACGGCGTGCGCAACAAGGCGTGCCTCTTCCTGACCTGCCCGAACCTGCCCGCCGGGCCGAAGTTCCCGGCCGATCTGCCCGACCAGTTCGCCTATGTCCGAGGCAAGGACTTCGGCGAGCTGCTCCAGGCGGAAGGACTCGGCACCCGCATGGCCCTGTCGGCGAGCGGCGTGCCCCTTGTGGAAATGCGCCTTGGCGCGGATGGCCCGCGACAGGCGGGCAAGCTCATCGGCCTGCTCGGCGCGGCCACGATCCTGACCGGGTGGCTCATGGGCATCAACCCCCTTGACCAGCCCGCGGTGGAGCTAGGCAAGCGGTTGGCCAAGGCGCGCATGAACGCGGACGGCCTCGAAACGGAAAAGGCGGACCTGAACGCCTTCCTGACCGGGGACAGAGATTTACGGGAGTTCTGATTCATTGCTGAACAATCATGAGGACGGCAGCAGTCCGCTCCAGTTCGTCCGGGTCATCTCATTGACCCTGTTCATAATCATCCTGAGCTTCAGCTTGATGCTGTCTCTCTTCATCTCCAAGTATGCGGAGCAGACCCTGCTCGAAAAGCAGGAGGCCTTCGGCCTGCTCCTGGCCGAGAACGTCAGCCACCAGCTCTTCACCCGCTTCGTCATCCCGACAGTGCTGAAGTTCGGGGCCATCCGGCTGCGCAACGAGGACCAGGCCCTGGCCATGGACCGGGTGGTCCGGTCCACCATCCACAGTTTCCACGTGGCCTCCCTGCGTATCTACGACGCCGAGGGCAATATCACCTACTCGCTGGACAAGGACGAAATCGGCGACGAGGGCAAAGCCGACTACATGGTCACCAAGACATGGGAGACCGAGGACTTCAGCGCCGAAATCCTTTCCAAGGTATCCAAGGCGGCCTCCCTGTTCCGGGTAAGCCTGGAGCCGGACTCCATGGTCCTGCGCGCCTACTACCCCCTGCGGGCCGAGCGCAGCCTGACCGACATGGAAAGCAACCCGATCATGGGCATCCTCGAATTCCAGCAGGACATCACCGCCGATTATCTGGCCATGCTCAACTTCGAGCGGCTGGTCATCGCCTTCTCACTCGTCACCTCCCTGGTCCTCTTCTTCCTGGTCCTGACCGTCCTGCGCCGGGCCGAACGGCTGAGCAACAAGCAGCTTCGCGAAAAGGAGCGGCTCATCTTCGAGCTGCAACAGCAGGAAAAACTGGCTGGCATGGGCCGCATGGTTGCGGGCGTGGCCCACGAAATCCGCAATCCGCTGGGGATCATCTGCTCCAGCTCCGAGCTGGTTCTCAAGAAGGCCCGCAAGGAAAACAGCTCCCACGTGCGCATCCTCGAAGCCCTGCACGAAGAGGCCAAGCGGCTCTCGCGCACGGTCACGGAATTCCTGGATTACGCCCGGCCCAAGAAACCGACCATGCACGACGTGGACATCAAGTCCATCCTCGACCAGGTGACTATTTTCATGGAGCCCGAGTGCGAGAAGCTCGGCGTATCCGTTGACCGCGAATACGACGGCGACACAACCGTCAAGGGAGACAAGGACCTGCTCTACCGCGCCTTCTACAACCTGGTGGCCAACGCCCTCCAGGCCATGAACGGGCCCGGCGAGCTGTCCCTCTGCACGGTGCGGGGCGAGAAGGGGCTGCACGTGACCATCATGGACACCGGGCCGGGATTCGCTGCGGAGCATCTCGACCATGTGCGCGATCCGTTTTTCACCACAAAGGACACCGGGACCGGCCTGGGGCTGGCCCTGGTCTCCACCATCTTCGAAAGCCACGGCGCGGAAATGGCCCTGAGCAACGCCGCCGAGGGCGGGGCGCGGGTGGACGTCATCTTCCCCGCCTGACGCAAACCACGGAGACTATCGTCATGTCGAATGCATGGATACAGGCCAAGCACCCGGAATTCGTCCGGGACCTGTTCAAGTTCTTCTGCCAGGCGTGCGACCAGTTGGAGCGGCAGTTCATCCGCTTCGACGAGGACGGCACCGTCGAATTCGGCGTACTCAAGGACCTGGTCGGTTCCGAAATGAACAAGGGCCTTTTGTGGCGCATGAAGGACACGGCCCACCATGTGTTCCGCAACGACCCCCACGCCCAACTGGGCGGCCAATTCCTCGACTGGGCCCTGGGCTACATCTTCCACGAGACGCTGAAACTCAAAGAGGACGCCTACCAGAAGCAGAACTACGCCCCCTGGTTCCACCGCCTCTACGAGGGCGAGTTGGACAACTCCGAAAAGGACGTCACCGCGCAGCTCTTCCAGGTCCTCAACCAGACCGAAGAGTCCATGCGCCGCGAGATCGACCGAATCCGGTTCATCTTCGCCAAATGCCGCCAACTGCTGCCCTACTATCTGCGCCGCTACAGCGACAACGTCCTGCTGGCCCGCTACATCTTCTCCCAAAACGAACTTGTCCGGTCCGTCTTCGACACGGAGTACGAGGGACTCGTTTTCGCCATCTACGGCCACGAGCCGGAACGCATGTACATCCTGGCCAGCCGGAGCCTGCGCCTGGGCGGCTGGGTCGAGGAGGCGGAACAGGCCATGGAGGAAGCCGTCAGGGTAAATCCGGCCAGTAAAATGGTGTTGCAAGAAAAGAAAATTATTGATAATTGGGCGGAGAGAATAAGTATATGACCCAGTTCCTGGCTGGGGATTGCTAACCGAGCTTTATTTTGAGGAGGCCGTTAATGAAAAAACTATTCTTGCTGACAATCGCCCTGTGCGTAGTGTTCGCATGGGGTTGTTCCAAAAAGGTCCAGACCGAACCCGAAGTGGTTGTGGTCGAGGAAAAGGAAGTCGTCGTCGAGCAGCCCGCTCCGGCCCCTGTGGTCGACCCCATGGCCGTCTACAAGGCCGAATACGACGCTCTGCCCGTGACCCACACCGTTACCAAGGGCGAATGCCTGTGGTGGATCTCCGAGTACAAGCACGTGTACAACGATCCGTTCATGTGGCCTTTGATCTACAAGGCCAACCGCGACAAGATCAGCAATCCTGATCTGATCTACCCCGGCCAGCAGTTCGACGTGCCCCGCTACGGCTTCGACCTTGAGGAAGTGAAGGCTTCCCGCAAGCAGGCCGGTGCGCCCTGGAAGGCCCTTGAGCCCGGTCAGGACGCCATGATCCCTGCGGAGATGCGCGCAGCGCTCGGCTTCAGCTTCTAAAGGCCAGCCTCACCAGCCATACAGACCCGCTCATCCCAAAAGGATGGGCGGGTTTTCTTTTGGCCCATCGGCCGGGACGGGATTGCGGCGCAAGAAACGGATGGTTTTGCCGGAAGCTAAAAGGTATCCTGCCTCCATGTCCCACGAAGAAACCATACGCACGGCCCGCCTTCATGCTGTCATGAGCCGGGACGCCTCGGCCGAGGGCTTCTGCTACGCGGTCAGGACCACCGGCGTATATTGCCGCCCAGGATGTCCCTCCCGCGCCCCCAGGCCGGAGAACGTGGTATTCTTCGACACCCCGGCCCAGGCCGAGGCCGCCGGGTATCGCCCGTGCAAGCGGTGCAGGCCGGACGACCCGGCCCACCGGGACATCGCCTCCGCGCGCATTGTCGCCGCCTGCCGGGCCATCGAGCAGACAATCCGGGACGACGCGCCCCCGCCCCTCGCCGTTCTGGCCGAAGACGCGGGGCTGAGCCCGTCCCACTTCCAACGGCTCTTCAAGGCGCGCACCGGGATATCGCCCAAGGAGTACGCCCGCGCCATGCAGGACGAGCGCGTCCGCCGCGCGCTGGCACAAGGCCGATCCGTGACCGAGGCCATTCACGGCGCGGGCTTCGGCTCCCCGAGCCGGTTTTACGAACGCGCCGCCCGGACCATGGGCATGAACGCCTCCGTCTACCGCAAAGGCGGCAAAGGCATGACCATCCGCCATGCCGTGGCCGAGTCCTTTCTCGGCCCGGTCCTGGCCGGGTTCACCGACAAAGGCGTCTGCGCCATCGAGTTTGGCGATACCCCCGAAGCCCTGGTTCAGGCCCTGCGGGAACGCTTTCCCGCCGCCGACATTCGCGACGGGCAACCTGAATTCGCCCGGCTCCTCCAAGAGGTCGCCGACTTCATCAGCCGCCCGGCGCAGGGCCTCGACCTGCCGCTCGATATCCAGGGCACTGCGTTCCAGCAGCGCGTCTGGCGCGAGCTGACCCGCATACCGCCGGGCGAGACCCGCTCCTATACCGACATCGCCCTCGCCATCGAGCGGCCCGAAGCCGTCCGCGCAGTGGCCGCCGCCTGCGCCGCCAACCCGCTGGCCGTGGCCGTGCCCTGCCACCGCGTGCTCCGCAAATCAGGCTACCTCGCAGGCTACCGCTGGGGCCTTGACCGCAAAAGGGCGCTGCTGGACCGGGAGAAGGAATAGCCCCGGCGGCGGGAGCCTGGAACTCCGCCATTCCCCGCGCCGCGAAAAGCCCCCGCCGACAACTCGACGGGGGCCTCACACTCAAAGCCATTCTCATTTTTTGGAGGGCGCGCCCAAGGGGTGCGCGCCCCGCGGCGCATTGCCCGCGCCAAGGCCGAAGCCAGTTCGGCCTCACCCGGCGAGAGCCCTCCCGGAATCATGCGCGGGCCGCGAGCGGAGAAGCCGCCCTCCGTGCCCTAGACAACTCCGAGCGCATCGGCGCGGGTGGGATAGAGAGGGAATATTTTATCGTAGCCGGAGACCTCGAAGACCTCCTGAATGTAATCCTTGACCCCGCAGATGGCCACCGTGCCGGAATTCTTCTTGAGACGCTGATAAGCCAGGACCAGGATGCGCAGCCCGGAACTGTTGATGTAGTCCAGGCCGGAGAAGTCGAAAAGCAGCCTGGTGGTTCCGTTCTCAAGAAGGTTCAAAACCTTCTCCTCCAGAGCGTTCGTGCCTTCGCCGTCAAGATTGCCGTCAACGGCGAGGATGACGACCCCGCCTTCTTCTATCTGATTCAAAGCCATTTTCTCCCTCCGTGACGTTCCTACCCCTTTGCGAAGCACTCGGCCTTGCCGATGTCCTTGCTCAGGGTCAGGACGTTCCTGCCGTTTTCTCGTTTGTAATGGATGCCGTGGACCATGCTCTTGACCAGGTGGATGCCCATACCGCCAACGGGTTTGGCGCGTTCTTCCAGGGGCAGTTCCAGCTCGGGTTCCGGTGCCTCCAGAATATTGAAGGGCTCGGCGTCGTCTTCAACCCGAATGGTCAGCAGATCGCCTTCAAGCGAGATTGTCACGTCGATGGGATGCTCGTCGAAGTCGGCGTACCCGTAGGAAATGATGTTTGTTGTCAGCTCGTCCAGAACCAGAGTAAGCTGGAAGACGATCTTGGGATGCAGCCCGTGCTCGGCTCCGAGTGCCTCCACCTTGGGCTGGAAGCACTTGAAGCAGTTCTCCTTGTTGGTCATGCGGAAGGATATCGAATGCCGAGTCATTGGCCTGCCGCCCGCTCCCTTCTTGACCACGACGACGGCGATGTCGTCCTCCTGGCCATTGACCTGAAACGCCTCCACTCCGGCCATCATGGCCAGACGGATGCCCTCCGCGTTTTTATGGGCATTCTCCCTGACAATGGCAAGCATTCTCTGTTTGCCGAACATCTCGCCCGTCCGGTTCCGGGCCTCCCAGACCCCGTCTGTTGCGAGAACCAGCACCTCCCCCTCTTCGAGGTCGGCTTGGTTGGTCTCATAGACGAAATCCCCGATCACGCCCAAGGGAATGCCCTCGCCATGAAGCTCACCAAAGGCGTCCTCGGCCGGGTTGTAGCGAATGGCCGGATCGTGCCCGGCCCGGACCCACTGGACGCGATCCGAACCCGCTTCGAGCTGAAGATAGAACAGGGTCAGGAACCTGCCGGTTCCGTCCAGGTCGCGGCTGAGCACGCGGTTGATGACCGCCATCCGCTCATGCGGGGCCATGGCGATGTCCGACAGAGTGTGCAACTGGCCCCTGGCCGCAGCCATGACCAGGGCCGACGGCACGCCGTGGCCGGACACGTCGCCGAGGATCACTGCCAGGCAGGCGGCCCCGTCATCCGAACAGACATTAAGGAAATCATAATAATCGCCGCCGGTCTTGTCGCAATAGATGATGCCCCCGGAGATATCGTAACCCGCCAGTTCCGGCTCCGCGCCGGGCAGGAGCAGCCGCTGCACCTCCTCCGCGACCTCCATGTCCCGGTTCAAATGCATAAGCTCCTTGAGCTTCGGCCCCATCTCGTTGAGGGAAAGGACGAGATCGTCGCGCTCGTCGCCCGCGCGGTAGTTCATGCGCGCGCCGAAATCTCCGCTCGTCAGCCGACGGGCCAGCTCGATCATGCTGTAAAGCGGCCGTATGATGGCCCGCGAGCCGAACCAGGCGAAAAGCGTTGTGACAAACAACATGATCCCGGAAATAATCGAAGACAGGACGCGCATCTCGTCGAACAACGCCTGTAAATTGGCGGTGACCTCGTTGGGCAGCTTGGCCACGACGGCCTTGGGCGCGATGACCAGAAAGGACGAGGACGACGCGGAGGCGAAGGCGCACAGGGACGGCTCGCCCTTAAAGGAGACGTCGGCCACGCCGGATTCGCGGGTATCCAACGCTTCCAGCAACGCCCGGTACTCCTCGGAATCATCGAAAACCAGCTTTTCCTGCCCCACCGCGCTTGTCCAGTGCCGGTGCCCCTGCTCGTTGGATTCATTCTGGACCAGGATGGGCAGCCCCTCGGCCGCGGGTGTCCCCGGGGGAATGCGCTCCACCAGGAAGGTCCGCACCTTGCCGCCCCATCGGGCCTCAATGCGGCTGTCCGGCATCAACGCGTGGGCCGGGACATCGATGGTCACGGCTCCGAGAAAACGGCCCGCATCGTCCCGCAGGGGATAGGCCACCGTATTGACGATGAACCGGCTGGCCGGGTCCACATCGTGGGACCACACGCACTTTTCCGACTCCCGGGCCTTGCGGTACCCCCCCTGCACCCTGGGATCGTACATGCCGGGCAGCCTGCCGTGGCCGGGATAGGTCATCACCACCCCGGACTCCATAACAACGTTGATCCAGAACGGAGCCTCGGGCAAATTCCGGTACACGGCCTGGATGCCGGGCACGGCCTGGAGCATACGGCGCATTTCCGGCTCAACGGCCGTCCTGCCCACGGAATGGGGCAGATGAAAGGTGGGATGATCGAAGCTGACCTGAATGAGTTGCTGCCGACCGCCCATGGTCAGCCGGGCATATCCGCGCCGCCGGGCCGCATCGGGCGGCGTCCGGTCGGGGTTGCCGAAGCCGGCGGCAAAAAAGATCTCCCCCCTGTCGGCAGACGGAACCATGTCCATGGCCCAATCCACTTCCCTGGCCGCGCCGATGGCGGCCAACTGCATGGCTTCGGAACTGCGCCCCAGAAGGGTCAGCAGGGAGGTCGCCGAGAACTCGAACTCGTCGGCCATGATGTCCAGCAATTCCTGCCGCGTCTGGGTGGAGGTCTTGTCGATGACGTCCTGCAACGCGCGGCTCATTATGCCCCGCGAAAGGAATATGGGCGCCAGGCTGAAGGCCAGGAGCACCGCAAAGAATTTGACCCTGATGGTTATTTTCATACGCTTACCGGACGGTTTTCATCATGCCCGTTCACTGCCTTTTGACCACAAATATGGGCCAAATGTCCACAAAAGCGCCGCCTTTTACCGTTATTATGCTTGGAAAAGCTTGCCCGAGCGTTTATACCCGAAGTGTCCAGAACCTGAAAACCGGATGCCCCATGCCACACCCGAACGACAGCAAGCGGATCACCAAAACATCTCTCTACTCCTGGGTCCTGTACAAAAGCATCCCCCTCCAGCTCGCCGTGGTGGGCATCATCGTCATCACCGTGGCCATGCGGGTGATCCCGCTGGAGATGCAGAAGCGGATCATCAACCAGGCCATCGGCATGAAGGACATACCGGCCCTGTGGCGATACTGCGCCCTCTACATCGGCGCCGTGACCCTGGCCGGAGTGCTCAAGTTCACCATAAACCTGATGCAGGTGCACATCGGTGAACGGGCCCTGAAAACCATTCGCGAGCGGCTCTACGACCACCTGCTCTCCCTGCCGATCCAGTTCTACCGCCGCACCTCGCCCGGCAACGTCATTTCGTACCTGATAACCGAGTTCATCCCGGTGGCCACCTTCATCGGCCAGGCCGTGGCCGTGCCCGCGGTCAACATCCTCACGTTCCTCGCCATGGCCGGGTACATGATAAACCTCAACCCGACCATCGGGCTGATCTCCATCTCCATCTACCCGGTGGAGCTCTTCATCCTGCCGCGCATCCAGAAATACTTCCGCCGGGCCAACCGCCGCCGCATCAAGCACACCCAGGCATTGTCCGGCCTGGTGGGCGAAGCGGTCTCCGGCGTGCACGAGGTCCACTCCAACGCCTCGATCCCGCTGGAACGGCAACGCTTTTCCAAGGTCCTGAACAAGCTCTACAAGGCCACGGTTCTGCAAAACGGCATCAAGTTCGGCATCAAGTTCGTAAACAACTTCTTCATGAGCATGGGACCGTTCGTCCTCTTCCTCATCGGCGGCTGGTACGCCATCCAGGGCCGGTTCGACGTGGGCGCCATCGTGGCCTTCCTGTCCGCCTACGAAAAGCTCTACGACCCGTGGAAGGAGCTCATGGAGTTTTGGCAGGTCTACCAGGACAGCTCCGTGCGATACAACCAGATCATGCGCGCCTTCGACCACTCGCCCGAGTTCCGGCAGGTCGCCGAAGGCCGCGCCCCGTACATCCTGGACAACGACGTGGAAATCCGCGACCTCTCCTTCGTGGTGGGTGGCAACATCCGGCTGCTCGACAACATCTCCCTCCGCGTCGAAGGCGGCGAGCACGTGGCTCTGGTAGGCTTCTCCGGCTCGGGCAAATCCACCCTGGCCCTGTGCGTTGCCCAGCTCTACAAATACACCGGCGGCTCCGTCCTGCTCGGCGGGCGAGAGGTCTCGGAGCTGACCAAGCAGGATATCTCCTACAACCTCGGCATGGTGGCCCAGCACCCCTTCATATTCGACGGCACGGTCAAGGAGAACCTCCTTTACTCCTGCCGCTCCCTGGCCATGCAAGGCGGACGATGCCCCGCCGGCGAAGAGCCGGGCCTGGACGAACTCATCAAGATATCCCAGCAGGTGGGGCTGTTCACCGACGTGCTTGCCTTTGCCCTGCGCTCGCGACTGGACCCCGAAATGGACAACGAAGCCCTCAAGGAGGCTATCCTGGCCTCCCGCAGGGAGTTCCAGGAAGGCGAGGCGGGCATGTACGCCGATGTGGCCGAACACATCGAATTCTTCGACACCAACTCCTACTCCCGCTACATGACCGTGGCCGAGAACATCGCCTTCGGCGCGGCCAACGCCGAGCAGTTCGACCAGGGGCACCTCCATTCCCACCCGGAATTCCAGGAGTTCCTTGAAAAGCACGGACTGATGGCGCATCTGATAGTTTTGGGCGAGGCCCTGACCCGCCTGGTCACGGACGAGCTGGGGCCGGAACCTTCCCACGACGATTTCCGGAACTCCCCCATCCCGGAGGAGGAATACGGCGAATACCAGAAGGCGGCCAATCGCCTCGATTCGGGCGAGCCGCTTTCCGATCAGGAAAAGGGGCTCATCCTCAAGTTGGCCATGGGCTACACCCCCGGCATCCACAAGCAGGTGGTCCTGGACAAGGGCTTCGCCAACCGCGTGGTCCGCTCCCGCCAGGACTTCATGGTTCTGGTCACGGAACGCTACCCCGGCGCGTTCACCTTCTTCACCAACGACAAGTACATCGACTCCCTGAACATCCAGGACAACATCCTGTTCGGCCGCGTGCGCACGGACGCGCAGGGCGCCGAGGAGGAGATCAACCACCGGATCATGCAGGCGTTGATAATGCAGGGCTCGCTGGAGCCGGTGGTGGAGATGGGCCTCAACTTCCAGGTGGGCTCCATGGGCGACCGGCTGTCCGGCGGACAGCGGCAGAAGGTGGCCCTGGCCCGAACCTTCCTCAAGGTCCCGCCCGTCCTGATTCTGGACGAGGCCACGGCCGCCCTGGACAACAAGTCCCAGGCCCGGGTGCAGAACATCCTGACCACCAACTGGAAGGGCAAGTCCACGGTCCTGGCGGTCATACACCGTCTGGACATGCTGCCCCACTACGACAAGGTGGTGGTCCTCAAGGCGGGCCGCATCGTGGAACAGGGCACGTATCAGGAACTCGTGGACAGGAAGGGCGCGCTGTACTCCCTGATTCACGGCAAGGAGGAATAACCCTCCAGAAAGAGGCTGCGCACGGCGACCGATTCCATCAATGATATGGAATCGGTTGTTTTTTTGCGATAAATCGCAACGATATTCTTCAAGCGGGTGTTTTCACCCTTTTTTTTCCGCTTTACAGTCCAATTTTTTGAATGTACCCAATGACCAACCCAATCGGGACTCTCTCCCTCTCATAGGCCCGGTCCAGGAGACGGTCTCCTGGACCGGACTCTGCCAAAAAGGAGACCGCTATGCCGGAACCTGCTGAAAAAGCAACTGAACTCTTTCGTCAAATGAACAAGAACCGTCGGAACGTCTTCAAGGCGTACCAAGGGTTCACCGCCGCCATCAAAAAAGGCAGCGCCATCGAGGACAAGTACCAGTCCCTGATTCTTATCGCCTGCTCCATCCTGTCCCAGTGCGATATGTGTATTTCCCTCCACGTCCAGAACGCCGTGACCTGCGGCGCGACCAAGGACGAAATCATCGACGCGGGGCTCCTGGCCGTGGCCATGGGCGGCTCCCCCAAGATGATGTACATGCGGTACGTGTACGAAGAGCTCGACAAGCTCTACGAATAAAACGAACGGGCCTGCGCCCGGAAATTCGTCCTCAAGGGGCGCGCCGTGGTCTGCCGCGGCGCGCCTCTTCGTGTTTTCCAAGAACAGGGGTCCCACTGCCGCCCCCGATTTCGACCGCCAGGCACCCGGCTCCCTTCCACAAGGGGCGCCCCTTACGCCTTTCCCGCAAAACCTCCGAAAATAATGGGCTGTTAGAAACAATAACTCTAACCTGATATCATGAGAACGAATAGGTTCATAAACCGACGGCTCGGGCTGACGGCGATCCTCCTCGTACTCGGGGTGGTGCTGGGCTTCGGCGCGCCCGGCCTGGGCAATGGAAGGCTCTTCGTCATTGTGGCCAAGTCCGAATCGGACATGAACTTCGTCCGGGTCTTTGACGCGGCGAAAACCGAGGCTGAAGCCTTCGGTGACCGGATGGTCCTGGTGGGCGGCAAGGGCAAGGCCCACTTCCGCATCCAGGACGAGGAGGTTCGCAACGTGCTGGACCAAAAGCCGAACGGGCTGGCCATCTCGGTCCTGCACAGCCGGTTCCTGGCCGAGAATTCCTTCAAGCTGGTGCGCGCGGCGGAGGTCCCCGTGGTCACCTTCGACTCCGACTTCACGGAAGAATACCAATCACTCAGGGCAGGGTACATCGGCACCGACAACGTGGAGCTGGGCCGCGAGCTTGCCCGGCAGACGCAACGCCTCCGTCCCGAGGGCGGCATGGTGGCCATCATGACTGGCGGACTGGACGACACCAACCTGAACGACCGCATCCGCGGCGTCATCGAACAATTCGACTTCGACGCGCCGGAGTCCCGATGGACGCTACTATCCCGTTCGCCCATCCCGTGCCGGGACAACTACGACGAGGCCCTGCGGCAATTGAAGGCCCTGCTCGACGACGGTTCGGTAAACGTCATCATCTCAGTGGGCTGGTGGGCGCAAATGGCCGACGGGTACGAGGTTCTGGTCAAGCGATATCGGCGGAGCATGAGCCGGGCCGACAAGATACTGGCTTTTGCGGGAGCGCATCCCACACAACGCAAACTCTTCGCCAAGCGGCTGAGCCACGTGAACATAGGGCTGGATTTCGAGGCGATGGGCCGCCTGGCCTACAAGAATCTGTCCGCGTTGGCCGACGGCGGAACCGTGCCGCCCAGGACCTTCACGCCCATGCGCATCTACAGCCAGGATTGTCTCTACACCCCGGCGCGATAGGGCTACAGATCCAGGCCCTGCTTCTTGTATTCGTTGAGCTTGTTGCGCAGAGTGCGCACGGAGATGCCGAGCAGCTCGGCGGCGCGGGTGCGGTTGCCGGTGGTCTCTTCCAGGCTCTTGAGAATGAGCCTTTTCTCCATCTCGTGAAGCGGCATGACCGACATGGCCTCGTCCGGCGTGGACGGAGGCGCGGCCTCGCAGGCGGCCTGCTGATCCGCGTCGATGTCGGCCAGATCGTCCGGGGTCCACTGCTCGTCGCCCATGAGGAAATGACGCGGCCTGATGGGCCCCTGGCCCGCCAGGAGCACCGCCCGCTCCATGAGGTTCTGCAACTCGCGGACATTGCCGGGCCAGTCGTATTCCATGAGCCACTTCCGGGCCTCGTCCGTAAAGGCGAGGCCGCCCAGCCCATAGGCGGCGGTGAACTTGTTGGTGAAATAATCGGCCAGCAGCAGCACGTCCTCGCCCCGCTCTCTCAATGCGGGCAGGGCGAGCGGGATGACGTTCAGACGATAGTAGAGGTCCTGCCGGAACTTGCCTTCCTTGACGGAATCCTCGATGCGCCGGTTGGTGGTGGCCAGGACGCGGACGTCCACCTTGACCGTCTCCACGCCGCCCACGCGATCGAACTCGGACTCCTGCAACACCCGCAGCAGCTTGGCCTGAAGGCCGAGATCCATCTCGGTGATCTCGTCGAGCAGAATGGTCCCGCCGTCGGCCAGCTCGAACTTGCCGAGTTTGCGGCTGATGGCTCCGGTAAACGCGCCCTTTTCATGGCCGAAAAGTTCGGATTCCAGCAGATGCTCGGGCAGGGCCGCGCAGTTGATGGCCACGAACGGCTTGTCCGCACGGTCCGAACTGTGATGCAGATAGCGGGCGAACATCTCCTTGCCGGTGCCCGACTCGCCGGAGATGAGCACGGTCGCCTTGGACCCGGCAACCTGCCTGGCCAGTGCGAGTACGCGCAGCACGGCGGTATGACGGCCGATGATCTGGTATTTTCCCTTGGGCGCGGACGCGGCGGACGGCGCATGGTGCGTCCTGGGCGGACACGGCGCGGGTGCGGGTTCCGGCTCCTCGTCGGGCAGGACCAGCCTGATCTTTTCCCAGACCAGCGGCTCGATCCAATAGTCGCGCGCACCCAGCTCCAGAAATTCCGTGGCCTGCTCCGCGCTGCCCGAACCGGCGAAGACGACCACCGGCGGAAACCCGTCGGTTCCGGCTCCCTTTTGCAGAAACGCCTTGGCGTCGAATCCCTGCAATTCGGGCCTACAAAAGACCAGGCAGGGGCGGGACTTCTTGATGAATCCCATGGCGCCGTTGAGGTTATCGGCCAGCCCGGCCTGCAATCCGGCCTTTTGCAAGGCGGGAAAGATGGTGGTCACGGACTGCGGTTCCGCGATGAAAAGGACTGTTTTTGCCGACATGGTCACTTCTATTATCGGCAAGTCGGGAAGTTTACAAGAGGTTCACGAGGTTCACGCGCGACCGGACGGCCCCGGTCCGCTTCCCTTCCATCCTTGCCCTGATATCACCCATCTGCTACTCCTCGAAAGCTTGATCGCAAACGAGAAAAACACATGACATGCATATCCATACCCGTCCTTTGCTACCATAACGTGTCCGGCGTGAACGGGCACACGCCCGAGATGTTCCGCGCCCACCTCGACACCATCGCCGAGGCAGGCTGGCGGACCATCTCCGGCCGCGAACTGCTCGCCGTCACCCGTGGCGAAATGCGCCCCCCGAAGAAGTCCCTGGTCCTGACCTTCGACGACGGCCACGTCTCCAACTGGATAACCGTGGTCCCGGAACTCGAAAAACGGAACATGACCGGCACTTTTTTCGTCCTCACGGACTTCACCATGGCGGGCGAGGCGCGCACGGCCGAAAACGCGCCCGAGATGCTCCACATGAAACAGGCCTTTCGGGCGGCGCACCTTGAAGGCGACTTCTCCCAGTTCATCAACGAATCCGAAATCCGGGCCATGCTCGACAAGGGCATGGAAATATTCTCCCACGGCCGGCGGCACCAGGCCGCCTTCACGAACCTTACCCCGGAACGCCCCCTCGGCGCGGAAAAAGCGCATTGGGGAGGATGGTCCATCTATCCAGGCCACAATGACGCCTGGCCCACCTTCAAAGTGGGAAGCGCCTATGTCTACGACGGCTTCTGGCCCAAGTTCGAGGGGCTGGGAGAGCCGCGTTTCGTCAAGCGGTCCGAAGAGGAACGCCGCGAATTCTGCCGCCGGGACTTCCGCAAGAGCCTGGAACGCCTCCGGGAATTGAACGGGCTTGACGAACAGCTTTTCTGCTGGCCGTGGGGGCAATTCGACCCGATCGCCGAGGAAGAGCTGAAAGCGGCCGGATACGCGGGCGCGTTTACCCTGGAACGTTGGTCCAACACGCGGGGCACCGATCCGTTTCGGCTCAACCGCCTCGGCGTGGCCGCCAAGAAGGACAGCAAGTGGCTCCGGCACCGGCTGCGCATGTACTCCACCACGCCATCGGCCCGATTCTTCTTCAAAAGATACCACAAGAAGCCCGAGATCAATTCGGTGCTCTACGCCACGGACTCCGCCAAGCTGTCCGGCGGCAGCCGCCAGATGGTCAACAACATCAAGGCCATGTCCGACATGGGCCTGAAGGTCCACGCCCTGGTGACGCCGGACACGCCCATCAGCGCCGCCCTGGACGGCCTGGACGTGGAGGTGATCCGCTACGACGGCTTCAGCCGATATTGGAAGGCCGGGAAATTCCTCAAGAACCTGATCGCGGAAAAGAACATCGACGTGGTCCACTCCTTCCACAACCGGGCCTACAAGATGGGCGTGCTGGCCCGACTCATGGGCGCGAAGTTCAAACTGTTCATCAATCGGGGCGTCATCTCCAGACCCAACACCGTATTTTTCCTCTGGACGGCCTTGAGCGACGGAGTCATCGCCAACTCCGCCCAATGCGCCGAAGTCCTGCGCAAATACTGGGTGAGCAACAAGCTCCTCAACGTGGTCTACAACGCATACGCCGGACCGGACTTCGGCGACCCCAAGCCCCGCAAGAAACGGGGCACCCGCTTCATCTACATGGGCAACTCGGCGGACATCAAGGGATTCGACGTCTTCCTGAAGGCCGCCGACCGACTCTGCCGCGACGGAGCCAGAGACCTGGAATTCGTGGGCGTGGGCGTGCCGGACAGCCGACTCGGCAGATTCACGGACGCCTTCACCCCGGTGGTGCGGGAACGCTACCGCAACGCGGGCGAGATATCCCACGCCGAAGTCCTCGACGAACTGCACTTCGCCGACGTCCTGACCATAACCTCGCGCAAGGAAAGTCTGCCCAACGCCCTGCTCGAAGGATTCGCCCTCGGTCTGCCCGCCGTGTGCACGAACGTGGGCGGCATCCCCGAAGTGGTCCGCGACGGCGTAAACGGTTTTCTCTGCGCATCCGAAAATACGGAATGCCTGGCCGAAAAAATGCGGCTGCTGGCCGAAGACCCGTCGAAGCGGTTCACCCTCGGACAGGTCGGCCATAAAGTGGTCAGCCGCCTGCTCACCATCGAAGCCAAGGGGCGCAACCTCATGCGCGTCTACATGGGCGAACGCCTGTACGAGCCCCTGCCCTTCGAAGACATCACCCGGGAAGCGGCCAAGGCCCCGGACCCGTTCGGGACGCAGGCCGATGTGGAGGAACACCCCCATGAGCACCCCGCGAGCTGATTCTCCGGCCGCCTTCCGGCGCGGTCTGCCCGATGACCTCGCTGCCCTGCTCCGTCTGGGTTTCGTGGGCAAATCACATCTGCTCGGCGTGGCCGGAAGTTGCCTGCGCACGGGCCGGGAAGACCTCGTTCCCGTCGCCTCCGACGCCCTGCGCACACTGATCGCCCACAACCCGCTGGACGGAGGGCTGGCAACCGAGCTGCTGAATTCTGAACCGGCCGCCACCCTCCTCAACCCCGCGACCCGGACCGGGCTTCGCGGACTCGCCGACCACTGGCGCAGGCCCGTCGATCCCACTTCCCTCCTCGACACCCTGGCCACCCGAGATTTCCGCCGGACCGTCGCCTTTCTGGACAAGGCCGTGCGCGACGAACCCGGCAACCTGTTCTGGCGCGAACAGGCATTGACCGTGGGCGCAGTGGAGAACGACCCTGACTTCATTTTCGGTATCCTCAATGCCGACGCCCCGGAAGCCGCCCACCCCGCGCTCAAGGCGGCCGTCGAGCGTGCCCATGCCCTTTTCACTCCGCGCGAAAACCCCTCGGCCGAAACACTCCTTGAGGCATCCCGCCGCGCACCGTGGAACGCGAACCTTGCGTTGCGCGCCCATGACGCCGTATCGGGCACGGCCGACGCCCGCGCTCCCCTGCCCGGCCGCACCGCCGTCCTGCTCTACTCATGGAACAAGGCGAACGAGCTGGACGCCACCCTGCAATCCCTGCTCGCCTCCGACCTGGACGGCGTCTCGGTCTTCGTTCTCGACAACGGCTCCACGGACCGCACCGGCGAGGTCCTGGCGTGCATGGAGACGCGGTTCGCGGACACCCTCGGCGCAGGCCGGTTCACGATCATTTCCCTGCCGGTGAACATCGGCGCGGCTGCCGCGCGCAACTGGCTGCTCGCCTTGGAAGAGGTGCGCGCGAACGAGTTCATCTGCTATCTGGATGACGACGTGGAACTGCCCGCCGACTGGCTGCAACGGCTCGGCGCGGCCGTCTCGCGCTACCCCGAAGCGGGCGTGTGGGGATGCAAGGTCGTGGACCACGCCAACCCGCTGTGCATCCAGAGCGCGGACAGCCATCTCCGGCTCGACCCGGCGGAACACGCCGACCTGACCCGTCTGGCCCCCAACCCGTTCGGCCTCACGGACCTCCACATCCAGACCCTGGACACCGGCGCGTTCGACTTCCTGCGGCCCTGCGCCTCGGTCACGGGGTGCTGCCACCTGTTCCGCACCAGCGTCCTTCTCGACACCGGCGGCTTCGCCATCCAGCTTTCCCCGTCGCAGTACGACGACATGGAACACGACCTGCGCCTGTGCGAAACGCGCCGCTTCCCGGTCTATCAGGGGCACCTGGCGGTGCGCCACAAGAAGCGCACCGGCACGGCGTCCAACACCTCGCGGCAGGAACTCGGCAACGCCCTGGGCAACAAATACAAAATGCAGACCATGCATACCCGCGCCGAGGTGGCCGCCGCCATGGAGGCGGAACAAGTCCTGCTTGAAGCCGACCTGCTTCGAAAACTGGAATATCTCGATTCGCTCTGAATCGAATTTTCGCTGTAATTCTTTTTTTTGGGGGGGGAGGGGAAGAAGGAGTAGTGCGGTTGGGGGTGCCGCGCTTCGCGTTCGACGGTGCGCGTCATCCTTACGTGTTATTTCGCCTTTACGGCGACTTCCTTTTTTGCTGGCGCAGAAAAAAGGAAGCAAAAACTGCGCTTTTTTGGCCCTGCGTGCTCCCGAAAGCAGTGGCCAAGAGCCTGTAGCGGCTTTCGCTGGCCGACAGGATGTCTGCCTCCGGCAGACGCAGTCGGCCCACGCTTCGCCGCTTCAGACAGGCTCTAGGCCCCGGCTTTCGAACGTCTCCTGCGCAAGCGAGGCCATGTCTTCCAACGCGGGAAGGCTTATTTGAGGTTCTTCGTTCTCGGAAAGAGCTTCCATAAACGAGACGAAAACCCTCGCAAAGACGAGTATGATGTAGCGCGAGAATATTAGCGCGCTTCGCGTTCTACGGTGCACGGCATCGTTACGTTTTGTTTCGCCTTTACGGCGACTTCCTTTTTTGCTGGCGCAGAAAAAAGGAAGCAAAAACTGCGCTTTTTTGGCCCTGCGTGCTCCCGAAAGCAGTGGCCAAGAGCCTGTAGCGGCTTTCGCTGCCCGACAGGATGTCTGCCTTTGGCAGACGCAGTCGGCCTACGCTTCGCCGCTTCAGACAGGCTCTAGGCCCCGGCTTTCGAACGTCTCCTGCGCAAGCGAGGCCATGTCTTCCAACGCGGGAAGGGCCTATTTCAGGCTCTTCGTTCTCCTAAAAACACCCAAAGGCGACCGCCCCCCTTAAAGGTCCTACTAGCACTAGCCCTGGATCAGCGGCCTAGAAGCCGACCGCGAAGAGGCGGCGGCTCCTGTGACGATCAAGAAAGTGCTATCGATAGTGGGGAGCGGGCCACCAGAGAAGGACTTATACTTTTGATCGGGTGGAGCCGCCCTGAGCGGAGCGGATTCTTGCCGAAGATCCTGCGGGCGGCCGAGCTGGCGCAAGGCCCTTTTCTTTCGTCTATTTCTTTTGGGCCAGCAAAAGAAATGGACCCCGCCGGGAGGGCATGGAAGCTGAGGAGGCAAAGCCTCCACACTGGCTCTCATCGCCCTAACAAGCTGGCGCACCATCCCGCAAATAAGACCTCTCCCGCAACCAAGCTCCTTCGGAGAGTTACCCAACCCCAGCCCTGGATCAGCGGCGTAGAAGCCGACCGCGAAGGGCCGGCGGCTCCTGTTACGAGCAAGAAAGTGCTATCGAAAGTGGGGAGCTGTACACCAGAGAAGGACCTATACTTTTGCTGGGATGGAGCCGACCCGAGCGGATCGGATTCTTGCCGAAGATCCTGCGGGCGGCCGAGCTGGCGCAAGGCCCTTTTTTGGTTCTTTTTTGGGCAAGCAAAAAAGATCCGCCGCCCGCGAAGGGCATGGAAGCTGAGGAGGCAAAGCCTCCACACTGGCTCTCGCACCAAAGGCGCGCCTGCCTTATCGAGCCGACACACCTTCCCGCAAAGAAAAATACTTGCCGCCTTCCACCCTCAACATAATAAACAAATAAAAAAGCCGCCCTGTTGGGCGGCTCTCCGATTCCCTGTTGTTTATACACTTTTCTGAAACGCTTCCCAATCGGCAAGGAAGGTGGCCAGCCCCTTGTCCGTGAGCGGGTGCTGCATGAGCTGCATGATCGTCGCATACGGCAGGGTAATCACATCCGCACCAATGAGACCGGCCTCAAGCACGTGCAGGGGATGCCGCACCGAGGCGACCAGAATCTTGGTGTCGAAGTCGTAATTATCGAACATGGTCCGCATCTGGTCCACGCCCTCCATGCCGGATTGGCTCAAGCCGTCGAGCCTGCCGACAAAGGGCGAGACGTAGGTGGCTCCGAGCTTGGCGGCCAATAGTGCCTGCGTGGGCGAAAACACCAGCGTCACATTGGTCTGGATGCCCCGTGCGGTCAGCTCCTTGAGGGCCTTGAGCCCCTCGGGAATCATGGGAATCTTGACCACCACATTGGGGCCGAAGGAAACCAGGTCCTTGGCTTCCTTTATCATCTCCTCGTGGGTCGTGCCGATGACCTCAAGGGAGACCGGGCCGTCCACCAGTTCGCAGATGCGCGCGGCCTGCCTGCGCCAGTCGCCGCCCTCGCGGGACATAAGCGTGGGGTTGGTGGTCACTCCGTCGAGCAGGCCGAGCTCGCCCACTTCACGAATCTGGTCCAGGTTGGCGGTATCGAGAAAGAACTGCATGTTTCCTCCTAGGTGACGGGGCGGAACGCTCCGGGGTTTGCAGGGCTGTTCATAACATAAACAAAATTAAGTGAAAACCATCCACAAACGTTTTCATTTCATGCGCATTGTCCTTCCCCCCCGGCTTTGTTTCGTTTACATTGCGGCAATGAGCAAGATTAAACCCGTCCGCATCATCGGGCTGCCGCCCGGTTCCCTATCCCTGTCAAAGACCGCAGCCTCGGCTCTTGCCGAGGCCGATCTCGTTGTGGGCGGCAAGCGGCTTCTTGCGGCCTGTCCGGACGACTTGCTTCAGGCGCACGCCCATCGGCTGGCCATCACGGGTTCGCTCAAGCCGATAATCGAAACCATGCGCAAGGCCGCCCGCAAGGGACGCCAGGTAGTGGTCCTGGCCGACGGGGACCCGCTTTTTTTCGGCATAGGGAAACGGTTGGGCGAGGAGCTTGGCCGCGAAAACCTGGTGGTGGAGCCGAGCCTGTCCACGGTGCAGTTGGCTGCGGCCCGGCTGGCCCTGCCGTGGCAGAAAATGGACTTCGTGTCCCTGCACGGGCGCGACGACTACGCCCCCCTGTACGCGGCATTGGTCCGCGCCGATCTCATCGCGGTCTTCACCGATGCCGAGAACTCTCCGGCCGAGGTGGCCCGCGCCCTGCTTGAACGCGGGGCCGACTGTTTCTCCATGACCGTGCTGGAAAACCTGGGCGCGCCGGACGAGCGCATCCGGCCCCTGGCGTTGTGGGAAACCTGGGGCATGGATTTCTCGCCGCTGAACCTGGTGGTTCTGGAACGGCAGTACCCGCCGGAGATCGGCCTTTCCCTGGGCATTCCGGATCATTTCTACCTGCATCAGAAAAACCTGATTACCAAATTGCCCGTACGCGCGGCCGGACTGGCCCACCTGAACGTGGCGCCGGATTCCACGGTCTGGGACCTCGGCGCGGGCTGCGGCTCCGTGTCCATCGAGGCGTCCCACCTGGCGAGACGGGGACGGGTCTTCGCTGTGGAGCGGAACAAGACCAGGGCGGCCATGATCCGCGAAAACATCCGACGCACCGGGGCGTGGCTGGTGGACGTGGTCCTCGGCGAAATGCCCGGCTCGCTGGAAGGCCTGCCCGAGCCGGACCGCATCTTCATCGGCGGGGGGCTGGGCGGGGAATCCAACCAGGACACAGTCCTGCTGGAAACGGCCTGCCGCAACCTCAAACCGCGCGGCCGTATCGTGGTCCACTGCATCCTCCTCGACTCCCTGCACACGGCCAAAGCTCATTTCCAAGCGCACGGCTGGCACTTCGGCGTGACCCAACTCCAGGCGTCCGCCACGGACTCGCTGGCCGGAGACCTGCGCTTCAAGGCCCAGAACCCGGTCTTCGTACTCTGGGCCGAAAAGCCCTAACGCGGCTTGCCGTCCGCCACGCTCTCGGAGACATAGGCGGCCGCAAGGCGGCTGTAAGTCCCGTCGGTCCTGATTGCGGCCAACCCCGCATTGAACCGCGCCATGAGTTCGCTCGCGCCGGGCTACGTCTTTGAGACCATGAGGCTCAAAGGCGCAAGATACCATGGGGTGGGCGTGGAGCCGAACTGGTCGAAGCGTTCGGGATAGACTCGCCTGATAAGTTCCCAACCCGCCAACTCGTCCTCGGCGAACAAGGCGCACCGCTCCTCCCAGACCTTCCGGATGCCCGAGCCCTCACTGGAGGCGTAGTCCATGCTGAGCCCCTTTTCCTCGAATACTTCCTCGTAGTGATGTCCGGATGTTCCGGCGATGGTGAACCCGCGCAGGTCGTCAAAGGAAGTAAAATCATACTCGCCCAGCCGTCCCCTGAGATAGAAGAAGACGCACCGGCTGATCCAGATCGTGTCGCTGAACCAGGCGTATTCTCCACGCTTCGCGGTATAGGTGAAGGGAAAGGCCGCAAAAGCGTCGCCCTGGCGGAGCATCATGGCGCAACGCCGCCAGGGAAGGAACAACACGGTCGTCTTCACTCCGCTCCGGGCGAATGCGGCCGCGACCACCTCGACCAACAGCCCGGGCCGATCCGTCCAGCTCATGACGTACGGAGCGTATTCACCGGCGACGAGCATGATGGACTCCTCGGCCCGAACGGAAGGAGCAATCAGCAGCATCAGGAGAACGAAGGACGCCAGAAATCAGATCATGGCCCCCCTATTAACACGCCCGTATTGATTCCGCCTCCATTTTTTCCCATAAGTATACAGCTCTGTGGTGGCGCGCCGGGAGCGCATGTATTACCCTGCGCCCCATGTCCGACTCCAGCACCCGACGCACAACCCCGTCCCGCGCGCTTCTCTCCTGGGCCCTGTACGACTGGGCCAACTCCGGCTTCGCCGCATTGGTGCAGACATTCGTGTTCGCCGCCTATTTCGCCAGGGCCGTGGCCGAAAACGAGACCCTGGGCACGGCCTTGTGGGGAAACATGATGGGCATTGCCGGGTTGGTCATCGGCCTGGGAGGCCCGGTGCTCGGCGCACTGGCCGACCGCGCCGGTCGACGCAAACCGTGGCTCGCCGCCTTCACCGTCCTGTGCATCGCGGCCACGGGGCTGCTGTGGTTCGTCCGCCCGGACCCGTCCCACGTCTGGCCCGCTCTCGCCCTGGCCGGAATCGCCACCATCGGCAGCGAGTACGCCATGATCTTCTACAACGCCATGCTCCCGGACCTGGCCCCGCGCAAGCGCATGGGCCGCTGGTCGGGCTGGGGCTGGGGACTGGGCTACGCGGGCGGGCTGGTCCTGCTGCTGATCGCCCTCTACGGCCTGGTCAGGACGCCGGGCTGGTTCGGCATCCCCTCCGCCGACGCACTGAACGTGCGCGCGGTCATGCCCCTGACGGCCCTGTGGTATCTGGTCTTCTGCCTGCCGCTTTTCCTGTTCACCCCGGACGCGCCCTCCGCGAACATTCCGCCGAAACGCGCGGTGCGCGAGGCCGTCGCCCAGTTGCGGGATTCCCTGAAAGGCCTGCGCAAGCACCGGGCCATCGCCCTGTTTCTGCTCGCCCGCATGTTTTACAACGACGGCCTGACCACCATGTTCGCCTTTGGGGGAATCTACGCAGCGGCGGCCTTCGGCATGACCCCAGGCGAGGTCATCGTCTTCGGCATCGGGCTGAACGTCACTGCCGGGCTGGGCGCGGCCGCCTTCGCCTGGCTGGACGACCGCCTCGGGCCGCGCCGGACCATCCTTCTATCCCTGATCGGCCTGGTTGTGCCGGGCACGGCCATCCTGCTGGTGCAAAGCAAAACCCTGTTCTGGATTTTCGGACTGGCCATTGGTATATTTGTTGGTCCGGTACAGGCGTCGAGCCGCTCCTGGCTTGCCCACGCGGCCCCGGCCGGGAAGCGGACCGAGATGTTCGGGCTCATGGCCCTGTCCGGGAAGCTGACTTCATTTCTCGGCCCGTTTCTGGTGGGCTGGCTGACGCTGGCCACGGGCAGCCAGCGGCTGGGCATGTCCTCGGTGATCGCCCTGTTCGGCATCGGCCTTGCGGTCATGCTGTTCGTGCCCGCCCCAACCTGCAAGGAGGAGTGAATCATGTCGGATTTCCGCTTCGAACTGACCGACGAGGAAAAGCAATACCTCAAAAGTCTCGTGGTCATGGCCATCTCTTCCGGCCTGGGGATCGGCGACGCCCCGCACACGCCGCCCGAACCGCCCACCCAAAAGCTGCGCGAACATCTTGGCGCCTTTGTGACGCTCAAGCTCCACGACAGCCTCCGGGGCTGCATCGGCAACGTCTACGGGACGGGCGAACTCTACCGCACGGTCTGGGACATGGCCCTGTCGGCAGCCTTCCGCGACCCGCGCTTCCCGCCCCTGACAGAGGGCGAGTTCCATGCCATGGAATACGAAATCTCCATCCTCGGCCCCATTGAGCCGTGCCCGGACCCGGCCCAGGTGGAAGTGGGGCGCCACGGCCTGATAATGCGCCGGGGAGGACGGTCGGGACTGCTCCTGCCCCAGGTCCCGGTCGAGTGGAAATGGAACCGCGAGACCTTCCTGGCCCAGACCTGCGCCAAGGCGGGCCTTCCCCGCAACTCCTGGAAGGAACCTGCCACGGAGATCTACTGGTTCGAAGCCGAAGTATTCTGATCTCCCCCCCCTCGACGGGAGAATCTCCTATCGACAGTGGTAGTTATTATCGTGTATAGATTTCTTCCATAAACAGGCGGCCGACATTATACATGGCCGCGCAATTTGCCGCGCGCAAGGTATTTCATGTCGGAGAGATCTGAAAAAGAGACAGACAACGCGACCGCGCCTCCCGAGAACAAGGTCGTCAAAATTCCGGGAGTGCAGTTGAGCGTTTCCCCCGGCAAGGACGTGGTCATCCGCGTCCCGGGGGCGGACCGCTCCTACCGGGGCCGCATCGTGGGGTACGATCCCTACGAGTATCTCATCGCATCGGTCCGATTGCCGGGACGCATCCGCCGGGAGCTTGCCCTGGGCGGCCAGATCATCGTCAAATATATCCATCAGGGCACGGTCTACGGATTCAAAAGCATGGTGCACAACGCCATCACCTCCCCGACCTCCCTTCTCTTCTTCGATTATCCCTCGGTAATGGAAAAGGTCGAACTGCGCCGGGACGCCAGGACCAAGTGCAACATCGACGGAATGCTCCAGGCCGAGGACGCGGAATACGAATGCATGATCGTCAACATCAGCGCCACCGGCTGCAAGGCATCGGTCCGCGCCGGTGCGCGGGAACCCATCGCCCGGGTTGAAGTGGGCGACACCCTGGTGGCCATCGTCAACCTTGGGGCGGAGGGCACGCTCAAGCTGCCCATCGTGGTCAGAAACATCCAGCGCGAGCAGGGTATTCACACCCTGGGCGCCATGTTCCTCGACCTCAACAAGGCGGAAGAGGAAAAAATAGGAAACTACCTGGAAAGAATGCGCAGATTGACCCGCTAACCAACGGACTCGCGACATGATTAAAAAAATCCCCATCGAAGACCTGAAGCCAGGCATGGAAGTGGTCCGGGTGGCCAAGGAAATGTGGTACCACCTGCCCTACCTGTATGCCGACCCCGGCATCATCGAATCCGAGGAGGAGGTGGCCCGCCTTCAGGACCTGGGCTACCGGGAGGTCTTCGTCGCCGTCGACGAGGAGGGGGACGAGTCCGACGATACCCGCCTGAGCCAGTTCGCCGCCGCGCGTGAGGACGCCCCGGAACGGCCGGCGCGCGTTCCGTTCCAGCAGGCCATCTCTTCCGCCATGGTCACCTACGAGGATGCCATGGCCCACGCCATGCGCATTGTCCACGACGCCAAGCTGGGACGCAAAATGGACTATGCCGCGTCTCTGGAGACCGCCGGAGCCATCGTGGAATCCGCCGTGTCCAACCCGGACACCCTGATCTGCCTCGCCAAGCTGTCCGAATTCGACGACTACACCTATACCCATTGCATCAACGTGGCCGCCATCAGCGTGGTCTTCGGCGAATACATCGGCATGTCCCGTGAGGAACTGGTCCTGCTCGGCGTGGCCGGAATGATGCACGACCTGGGCAAAACCACGGTCCCCGCCCGGATCATCAACAAGCCCGGCCCGCTGACCTCGGCGGAGCGGGATGAGGTGCGACGCCACCCGGAATACGGGCACGATCTTCTGCGGCGCAACAGCGACATCCCCGCCAAAGTCCTCAAGGCCGTGCTGCACCACCACGAGCGGTACAACGGCTCGGGCTACCCCGAAAGCCTCCTCCGCAAGGATATCCCGGCCTTCGCCCGCATCCTCTGCCTGGCCGACGTGTACGACGCCCTGACTTCCGACAGGTGCTACAAGAACGCCATCCTGCCCAACAAGGCGCTGGGCATCATGTACGGTATGCGCGACCAGGACTTCGACCCCACGGAGGTCCAACTGTTCATCAAATGTCTGGGCATCTTCCCGGCGGGCAGCTTTGTGCGCCTGAACACCGGCGAATACGCCCTGGTCTTCGAAAGCAACTCGCGCGAACCGCTCAACCCGAAGATCCGAATCATCATGGACGCGGACATGAAACCCATCCGGACGCGCGATGTGGACCTGACCCAACGGGTGGACCGGGGCAAGGCCATCGAGATACTGGAATGCGCCGATCCTTCGACCTACCGCAGGACCCTGATGAACTACCTGGCCCCGAACTGATTCGTCCCGCCGGAGACACTTGATGCTGGACATGGACATTTGGCTTGGCGTGATCGTGCTGACGATCCTGCTGTACGGGATCAAGTGGTGGCACGGCAGTCGAAGGCGGGTAAAGGTCTACCGGATCTCGCCCGACTCCCTGAAAAGGGCCAAAGAGGTGCTGATTCCCGTCCTGCCCCTGGTGGAGGACGGGGAAAGCTTCCCGCTGGACGAGCGGCAACTCGCCTACCCGAAGGAAGACATCAAGAGCGCGGCCAAGATCATGGCCTACTATTTCTGGAAAAACCGCCGCAACGAAGAACTTGCCCGGATCAAAAACTGCTTCGTATCCCTGTCACGATTCCAGAACGGTGATCTGGATCTGGAAGCCCAGGAACGGCAGGCCGCACGCGAACGCGGCAGGCTGGAACGCGAATTCAGCCACTACATGACCCACTCACCCTTCAACGCCAAACGCCGAGCCTGACCCGTCACTTCTTTTCGGAAGCCGCCCCGCGAATCTCGGCGAAACGCGCCTTCAGCCGACCCAGAATATGGTCGTATCCCTCCGGCGTATGCGGAATGAGGCAGTTGGTGCAGTCTTTTACGCCCGAATCAAGGACAATGTAGTTGCCTCCGCACTCCTCGAAGAAATAGAGCGGGCAGTAGCAGAACATGCAGTTGAAACGCTCCGGCCGCCTGGTCTTGTGGCAGGGGAAATACTCGCAGTCCGTGTTGCTGAAAAAGCGATGGCTGTTCTTCATGTCAGCGGAACTGTACCTGCTTGGCGGGCGGCTCGCAATCCCCGTCCTCGGGGAACGGGGCAAAGGGGAAAGGCCGCCGGTTGTCGTTCAGGGTGGCGTAGCGCATGATCCTGTAGCCGTACTGCGACAGGTTGTTGCACATCCGCCTGAGGGGTTCGCTCCGTTTCCTGGAGACGAGCAGATAGCCGTATTGGAACAGGGTCGCCACCTCGATTATCAAGGTCAGAACCTCGAAAAAGATGAGGCAAACCAGGGTGACGATAAACCGCTTCAGTATTTCGCTGCGGCTGACGGTGGTCGCTCTTGCTTCAGTAGACATGGGGCACCTTCCGGGTTGACGTTCGCTCAGAGTCAGCCTACCCCATCCGGGACGTTCCGCGCAACCGCCCCTCCGACACAGGACTGGACATCTTCGGCATCATCGCGCAAACTTCAACTTTCGTGGATGTGATCAACCCTCTACCGAGCCGCGTTGCCCTATCGGCTCAACGTAACCCAAAAGACGATAATAGTAACTATGAGATTCAACAATCTATCAGTCAAACTCCGGCTCGCCATCGGTTTTTCCCTTCTATCCATCATCTTCATCGCCTTCGCCCTGTTCCAGAGCCGCGCCATGAACAGTCTTTCCGCGCTCCAGGACGCCGAAGTCGAGGCCACGCGCGAAATGACCGCCCTGCTGGAAATGGATGTCCGTCTCGAATCCATTGACGCCGATTTCTCCCGCACCCTGCTCCGTCCCGACGTCGAGGCATTCAAAACCAAGGTCGCGGGCCTGCGCGAAGAGGGCGCGCAAAACCTGAAGATCGCCCGGTCCGTTGGCGCGAAGCTCGGCATGGAAAACCGCGTGGAGCGGTTGGACAAAGCCTATCAAGACCTCCTGGGGCTCATGGAAAAGGATCTCCCCGAACTGCTGAACAGCGGCGGCGCGGACCAGTCGAGCCTCTATGCCCTGAGCGGCCGCATGGATGAGCACTTCCGCATGGCCAAGGAGCAGGTGGACGCCCTCCAGGCCAAACTCGGCACGTTCATCGAACAGGAGCACGACGCGTTCATTCAAAGCCGTGACGAACTCTCGACCACCACGGTCATCATCACCTCGATGATGGTGATCGCGGCCATCCTCCTCTCCGTATTCATGGCCGCCGGCATCGCGCGTCCGACCAACAAGGCACTGGCCTTCGCCCACGAAATCGCCAAAGGCAACTTCGACGCCAAGCTCGATGTGCACCAGAAGGACGAGATCGGACGGCTGTGCGCCACGCTGGTGGACATCACCGAATCGCTCAAGATCATGTCCAGCCGGTTCAAGGAGACCGCCGACGCCATTGTGGTGGGCAAATTGCGAACCACGGCTCCGGCCGACGGACTTGAAGGCGAGTTCGCCGGTATTCTCGGCCGAAGCAACGAGATCGCCGAAGCCCTTGTCCGGTACCTCGACGCCATCCCCCTGCCGGTCATGACCGTAACCACCAAACTGGACGTGCTCTTCCTGAACGAAATGGGCCGAACCCTGGGCGGATTCAAAGATCACGGCGCTTACAAGGCCATCAACTGCTACGACATATTCAGGACCTCGGACTGCCATACCCAGAAGTGCGCCTGCACCACCTGTATGCGCACCAACAAGATGGAGACCTCGGAGACCGACGCCCACCCGCAGGACATGGACCTGGACATCAAATACACGGGCAAGCCCATCCACGACGCCGAAGGCAAGGTGGTCGGCGCGGTGGAGATCGTCGTGGACCAGACCGAAATCATGACCCTGCAACGCCGCAATGCCCGCCTTTCCCAGCGTGCGGCGGACATCTCCCGGACCCTGGCCGATTCCTCCGCCGACCTCAGCGCGCAGGTGGAGCAGGCCACCCAGGGCTCCCGCATCCAAAACGAGCGGACCACCGAGACCGCCACGGCCATGGAAGAAATGAACGCCACGGTCCTGGAGGTGGCGCGCAACGCCAGCCGGGCCGCCGAGAACACCAGCCAGACCCGTACCAAGGCCGGGGAAGGCGCGGATGTGGTCAACCAGGTGGTCAACGCCATCCGCGAGGTGCAGCAACACGCCGACCATCTCAAAACGGACATGACCGGGCTGGGCGAACAGGCCGACTCCATCGGAAATATCATTGAGGTCATCTCCGACATCGCGGACCAGACCAACCTGCTCGCGCTCAACGCCGCCATTGAAGCGGCCCGCGCGGGCGAGGCTGGCCGGGGCTTCGCCGTGGTCGCCGACGAGGTGCGCAAGCTGGCCGAAAAGACCATGACCGCCACCACCGAGGTGAACAACGCCATCAGCGCGATCCAGGAATCCAGCCGGGCCAATATCGCCTCCACCGACACGGCCGCCGAAGCCGTGGCCGAAAGCACCCGTCTGGCAGATCAGGCCCTGGCCATGCTCGACGAGATCGTGGCCTACTCCGACGACTCCTCCGGACAGGTCCAGTCCATTGCCGCGGCCTCGGAGGAACAGTCCGCATCGGCCGAGGAGATCGCCCGGGCTACCGAGGACATCAACCGCGTCTCGGACGAGACCAACCAGTCCATGACCCGCGCCGCCGGGTCTGTGGGAGACCTCCAGCGCATGGTCATCGAACTCGACGAGCTGATCCAGCAGATGGTCGCCTAGGCGCGAAAAAACCTTCAAAAACACCACGCTAACAGGGGGCGGCATTGCCGCCCCCTGCCCTTTCCCCGACGCCGTGCGGGCTCCCGAACCACATCAAGGCCACATCCCTTCACGACGACAGGGCGGCCAACCCCCTTATCAATCGATTTATTTTTTATTGACTATTTTATCACCCGCCTGAAATATCTCCGTATCATGTATACGAAGACCGCCCCGTCGCAGTTCATCTCCGTTCTCCTGGCCTTGCCGCTGCTCATTTGGCTGGGTTCCTCCCGCGCACTGGCAGCGGGTGCCGACACGGACGGAACCGGGTCCGGCTTGTATGCCGAGGCAGGGGTATCCCTCTATGTCATCGATCTTCCCGAATATCTCCCGCTTTGGAACCGTATCGGTCGGCAAAAAGGCGATCGCCTGGCCACGTTCGACGAGCCGGTGACCGCGCCCATGACGCAAATTTCCCTGGGGTGGCGGAACAGCAACGGCATATTCGTGGAAGCACGGGGCAGGTTCGCGGAATCAAATCCTGTCGAAAAGGGGGAATATTCACCCCATGGAGACTACACGAGGGTCGGCTATTTCCCTGTTTCCGGCAGTGACTCCGGCTTCGGCGGAGCCGGTACGACAGGCACGGCCTACACGCGAACCGAACTCCATTTCCGACAATTGGGCGGAGAGCTGATTGCTGGAACGCACTGGGACGCAGCGGGGTCCGGGCTCACGCTGTTTGCCGGATACTGGGGGATGAAGCTCGACCAGGAGTATTCGCTCGACTACCGCTCCAGCACCGGGGACGTGATGTTCCTTTCCGACAATGTCGAAGCCGCTTACAACGGCGTGCTGGTCGGAATTCGGTTGGAACGGCGGGCGGGACCAATGAAACTGACCCTGGAGACCACCCAGGGAGTGGGCGCCGTTTCCGCGAAATACGATTCAAGGATGAATTCCCAGGCACTCGGAGGCGAAAGCTCCATCACACAGACCAAACACGACATCGCCTACCGGGGAACCCTGGAAGGGACCGTTTCCGCGAATGTTTGGAACGGACTGGACATCGGCCTGAAGTGCGGCCTGCAATATCTTTCCTACGTGCCCCAGGTCCGGGGCAGCGGGCAGGGATGGTCCGTGAAGGAGCCGTCCTATGGACCGGCCGGTCCGGCCCATATCAAGGGGAAACCCTCGGTCGCGGGCAGTCTCGGCCTGAACCTGGCCTATTCGTTCTGAGTGGGGCAGCTCAGGAAGCCAGGAACCGCACCCAGAGTTTGCGGGTCCTGGGGCCGTCGAACTCGCAGAAATATATCTTCTGCCAGGTGCCGAGCATGAGATCGCCGCCCTCGACAATAACCATCTGGTCGCAGCCGAACAGGGACGACTTGATATGCGCGTCGGAATTGCCTTCGGCGTGACGGTAGTCGCCGCCATGGGGCACGAGCTTTCGCATGTTCACGACGATGTCGCGGACCACGTCGGGATCGGCCCCTTCATTGACGGTCACTGCGCCCGTGGTGTGCGGGCAGTAGAGAAGCAGCGCGCCGTCGGTCCATCCGTTTTCCCGGACGGCCTTGCGCACGGCCCCGGTGACGTCGATCAGTTCCTCGCGTTCGCGGGTGCGGATTTCCAAAATCTCCATGGCGTCCTCCCGCCGCGTCAGGCGCGGTACATGTGCTTGAAATCCTTGTCGTAGAGCAGGGAACGGGCCTTGCCCCCATCCTCACGCCCCTGTCCGGGCAGAACCAGAAACACGGTCTGTCGGGTGAAGCCGTTGGCGCGGGCCGTTTCGGCCAGGCCGCCCAGCTCGGTCTCAACCAGTTTCTCGTCCGGCCAGCCCACGCGGAAGGCCATGACCACCAGGGTGGATTCGGCCAGCCCGCCTGCCAGCAGTTCCGCCTGCACGCCCTCGGGATCGCCCGCCGAAAGATATATGCACATGGCCGAGCCATGGGCCGCCAGTTTGCGGAGGCGTTCGCCCTCGGGCACCGGCGTCCGCCCTTCCAGGCGCGTGAAAATGAGCGTCTGGGTCACCTCTGGCACGGTGTACGACCGCCCGGCCGCAGCAGCCGCCGCGAACCCGGCCGTCACGCCCGGCACCACCTCGTAGGTGATCCCGGCCTCGTCGAGCAGGGCAATCTGCTCGCGGATGGCTCCGTAAAGCGAGGGGTCCCCGGTATGCACACGGGCGACCGTGCCGCCCGAAGCCACTGTCTCCGCCATGAGCGCATGGGTTTCATCCAGGCTCATGGGCGCGGAGTCTGCCACGCGGGCGTTCGGCCCGGCACCGGCCACCACTTGGGCGGGCACCAGCGAACCGGCGTAAAGCACCAGATCGGCCTCGGCTATGAGCCGCCGCCCCTTGACGGTCAACAATTCCGGATCGCCCGGTCCGGCACCGATGAAATACACGTCCGCCATCACAGCACCTTGCACAAATAATCGGGGTTCTGGCGCAGGCCGTTCACCGCGATGAGCGCGCACGCCTCCGCGTCTGAAGCCGCGTTGTGGTGATTCAGCTCAATGCCCAGGAACTCGCACACGCTCGGAAGCTTGTTCGAAGCCAGCTCCCAGGTCTTGCGGGCCAACTGCACCGTGCACAGGAAAGGCTGCACCGGCACGGTCCGGCCCGCCTCACGGCAGCAGGTTTGCAACACGGATTTGTCGAAGGCCGCGTTGTGCGCAACGATAAAGTCCGCACCCTCGAAAAACGGTTCCAGCCTCGGCCAAAGCTCGCCGAAACTCGGCTCGTCGCACACGTCAGACCAATGTATCCCGTGCACACGCACGCAAAATGGATTGAACTGGGCCCTGGGCGGCCGGATCAAGCGGTAATCCCGGGCCACGATCTCGCCCCGGTCCACCACCACAATGCCCAAGGCGCACGCCGAATCCCGCTTGGGGTCAGCCGTCTCGAAATCAATGGCCACAAATCGCACATCATCTAATGTTGGCATTAAGAGCCTCCGGCGACCGGGGGAAGGGGAGAGGGGAACCCTTTGTAAAGGGCTTCCCCTCTCCCCTTCTCCCGACCCCCATCCCCTTTCCCCTCCTAAACTTTTTATACCGCCTGCGGCGGGGTGGGCAATGGGGATGAGTTGCATTCAAATAGGTTATTACCAAATATCTTCAAGGCGCTCCCTTTGCTCCCGGCTTCAACCCGCAAAGCGGCGCCAAAAAGTTTGGGAGATTCTCAAGGACCTTTTTCAAAAGGTTCTTGAGCGGGGTCCGGTGCAGCGCCCCGGCCGCCGGAGGCACTCCTCTTAGAAGCCCTCTTCCAGCGGCGGCCAGACAAGGGCCTGCGTTTCCACGCCCATGTCGGACGCGGATGCGTCGGCCAATTTTCGCTCGCCCGGCTTAAGGTGCACTATCCTGCCGCGCGTTTCCAGACGGCCTTCGGCCAGCCACTGCAAGGCCTGGGGATAGATGCGGTGTTCCAGCTTGAGGATGCGCGCCCCAAGCTCGTCGCCGTCTTCCCCCGGCTGGCAGGGAACGGCGGCCTGGACGATGACCGGACCGTGATCCATCTGTTCGTCCACGAAATGCACGGTGCAACCGGAAATCTTGACCCCGTATTCCGCAGCGTCGTCCTGGCCATGTACGCCGGGAAAACTCGGCAGCAAAGCGGGATGGATGTTGATGACGCGGCCCCGGAACGGTTCGAGAAAAACCGGAGTGACGATGCGCATGAACCCGGCCATGACCACCGCGCCGGCCCCGTTCACGCCCGATTCCCGGAGGACCCGGACCAATTCCTCGTCAAAGGACTCGCGGGAATCGAAATCCGTGTGCAGCAGCACGCGGGTGGGGATGTTGTGGTTGCGCGCCCGGGTCAGGCCGTAGGCGTCCTCACGATTGGACACCACGACCTTGATTTCGGCGTCAAGCGCACCCGCTTCGATGCGGTCGATGATGGATTGCAGATTGGACCCGCCCCCGGATACGAGGACGGCGATGGGCATTGCCATGGATGCTCCCTTGGATGGTTGAAAACGGGGGGATTGGCCCCGCCCCAGAACTTGGCCCAAAGCGCGCGCTTTTTCAAGAACGGATTTCCCGCCTGGGCGCCGCATTGCTTTTTCGACCCGCGATCCTTATATTCCGCCGAATTCGACCCGATACCCCCAAATACCCCTATGAAACGCCTGTTCATTCCCCTGATTTTCCTTTTGCTGCTCGGTCCCGATCCGGTTGCGGCCAGCGACCTGCTCGTCATCACCGAGTCCAACCCGCCCTTCACTTTCAACGAAACCGGCGGCCCCGCCGGGATCGCCACGGACCTGTTCCTGCTCATGGCCAAACGGGCCGGACTCGATGTGAAGAGGTCGGACATCAAATTCTGGCCATGGGCGCGCGGATACCAGGAGATACGCGAAAAGCCCAACGTGATCCTCTTCGCCACCGCCCGGACCGGCGAACGGGAGGCGCAGTTCCGCTGGATAGGTCCCATCGCCACCCTGCGCAGCGGGCTGATCGCCTTGAAGTCCAGACGTCTCGTCATCACTGACCCGGTATGGGGAGCGTGGCGATACCGATACGGCACCATACGATCCAGCGCCTCGGAACAGGAGCTGACCAGCCAGGGCGTACCGCCAGCCTGGATGGAACGCGTGCACGACCGCGTCCTGAACATACGCAAACTCGTCAACGGCCATATCGACGTCCTGGTGGGCAACGAGACGAACACCTACCACACCATCCGCCGTCTGGGACTGGACCCGAACGACTTTGAAATGGTCTACCAGCTCATGACCACCGACCTCTACTATGCCGCCAGCCTGGACATGGACCCCGACGTCGTGAACAGGCTGCAAACCGCCCTGGATTCCCTCAAAGCCGACGGCACCGCCGCCCGCATCGCCGTACAATACCGATAGAACCGGCTGAGACGCCGCCTTCCGGGAAAAAGCGCCGACCCGCGCAATACTCGACGCCGGGCGATAGCGCGATCGCCCAGAGTGTGATACGGATTACCATTACCGAGTTCACGTAGGCGTTTTCCCGGCGGATAGGCGCGCGGCACGACGCCTCCGGCACACCCAAGGAGATTCCCCATGGCAGGAAAATACGAAAGGAAACAGGCAAAGGACGAACAGTGGATGTTCAACCTCAAGGCCGGAAACGGCGAGATCATCCTGACCAGCGAACTCTACACCACCAAAGGCGCGTGCGACAACGGCATTGCCAGCGTGCAGAAGAACAGCCCCCTGGATGAACGCTATGAGCGCAAGGAAGCCAAAAACGGCAAGCCCTATTTCGTGCTCAAGGCCGGCAATCACCAGGTCATCGGCAAGAGCGAAATGTACTCTTCCAAGTCGGCCATGGAGAACGGAATCAACTCCGTGAAAACCAACGGCCCGAGCACGAACATCGTGGACGCCTAGCCTTTCCGGCTGACGATGAAAAAGGACCGGCGCGCATGAACTGCGCGCCGGTCCTTTTTGTTCGTCGTGTGCGGCCGGGCCTATTCGGCGGCCGCGTCCGCAAGAAGGGCGTCCACCAGTCCGGGAATGGTGTAGTCGCCCGGCTCGATGTCAGGAGTCAGGCCGAATCCCCTGACCGTCTCGGAGGTGATGGGGCCGATGGAGGCGATCTTCACGCCCGGGCACGCCTTGAAGGCGTCCGCCGGAACGAGCTCGAAGAAATTCTCCACAGTGCTCGACGAGGTGAAGGTCACGTAGCGGATCTCGCCGGAGGTCAGCGCTTCCATGATCTCGTCGCCGCTCGCCTGACCCAGCCGAGTCTCGTAGACCGGCAGGACCGTGACATTGCAGCCCGCCGCCTTCAACTCGCTGGGCAGGACCTCGCGGGCCACCTTGGCGCGCGGGATGAGCACGTCCGAGCCCTGGATGCCGCGTTCGAGCAGCCCCTTGACCACGTGCTCGGCCACGTATTTCTCCGGAATGAAGTCCGGCTCGATGCCGCGCGCCCGCAGCTCGTCGGCCGTGGCCGGGCCGATGGCCGCGACCTGCATTCCGCCGAAGATGCGCGCGTCCAGGCCGATGGCCCGGAGCTGCTGCCAGAAATATTTCACGCCGTTGACCGAGGTGAACACCACCCACTGGTAGCGGGCCAGTTGCAGGATGGCGGTCTCGACCTCGGCGTAGTCGTCCAGAGGCTCCACCGAAATGGTCGGGAACTCGCGGACGCACGCCCCCTGTTCACGCAGGACGTTGACCAGACCGGACGCCTGCTCGCGGGCGCGGGTGACGATCACGCCCTGTCCGAGCATGGGTTTCTTCTCGAACCAGCCCAGCTTGTCATGCAGGCTGCACACGCCGCCCACGATGATGATGGACGGGGCCTTCCACTGCCGGGCCTTGGCCTCTTCGGCCACCCGGTCCAGGGTGGACACGAACGAAGTCTGGTTGCAGCGCGTGCCCCAGCGCACCAACGCCACGGGAGTATCGGCGGCACGGCCGTTGTCCATGAGATTCTGGGCGATCATGGGCAGGTTGCCCACCCCCATGTAGAAAACCAGGGTGGAGGTTGACCGGCCGTACACCGCCCAATCGTGCCCGGATTCGGACTTGGTCGGGTCCTCGTGTCCGGTGATGAAGCAAACGCTGGTGGTGAAGTCGCGGTGGGTCACGGGAATGCCCGCATAGGCCGGAGCGGCCACGCCTGCGGTGATGCCCGGCACCACCTCGAAGTCGATGCCCGCCTCGACAAGCTCCTCGCCTTCCTCACCGCCGCGTCCGAAGACATACGGATCGCCGCCCTTCAACCGGCAGACGCGCCGCCCGGAACGGGCCTTGTCCACGATCAGGTCGTTGATCCTGTCCTGCGGCAGGGTGTGGTCGCCGCCCTTCTTGCCCACGTACAGAATTTCGCAGTCAGGCTTGCACCACTTCAGGAATTCGGCGTTGGCCAGATAGTCATAGATCATCACGTCGCAGGTCTCGATGATCTCCTTGGCCCGAAGGGTGAGCATCCCCGGATCGCCCGGGCCCGCTCCGACGAGAAACACGTTTGCCATAAGTTTGCCTCCTGCGGCCGGGAAACCTTTCAAGAAGCTCCCCGGACCCTCCAAAACTATTATCGCGGCGCAGGTCCGTTGCGCGAAATCCGCAATCCGCTGCGCCGTTTCAGGGCCTGTTCGTTGCCCGGGACGCTAGCCCATCACCGACTCAAGACGCGCCTTGAGCTGGGTGAGCTTGGTCTTTTCCTCTTCCATTTCGGCGAGCTTCTTCTTCTCGCCCTCGACCACCTCGGCCGGAGCGTTGTTGACGAAGCCTGGATTCTTGAGCTTGCCCGCCACGCCCTTCATGGTCTTTTCGAGCTTGCCCAGATTCTTGTCCAGACGCGCCAGCTCGGACTCGAAGTCCACCACGCCTTCCAGCGGGACGGACAGCTCGTTGCCCTGGACCACCGCCGCGCCCGAGGCCTTGGGAGCCTTGACGTCCGGTCCGATGGTCACGTTCTCGATGCGGGCCAGTGCCCGGATCAGATCGAGGTTGGCCTCAAGCACGGCCTTGTCGCCGTCACTGACGGTCTTGATGAGCAGGTCGAGCTTCTTGGCCGGTTCGATCAGAAGCTCGGTGCGGATGTTCCGGGTGCCGGAAACCACGCCCATGAACAGCTCCATCTCAGCCTCGGCCTTTTCGTCCAGGCAGCCGGGCCGCTTTTCCGGGAACGGCAGGGTGGCGATGTCCTCGGAGCGGTCGTCGCCCGCGGGACGGGGCAGCACGGACCAGATTTCCTGGGTGATGAACGGCGTGACCGGATGAAGCAGAACCATGGTCTCGGACAGCACGGTCCACAGAACCCGCTGCGTGTCCGCCTTGGCCTTTTCGTCCTCGCCGTACAGGGCGGGCTTGATCATCTCCAGATACCAGTCGCAGAACTCGGACCAGATGAACTTGTAAAGGGTCTGGGCGATCTCGTTGAACCGATACTCCAGAGTGGCGGCCGCGATGGACTCCTTGACCTCCTCCAGCCGATGGAGAATCCAGCGGTTGGCCAATCCCTCGGCCTCGGTCACGTCCACATCGGGAATCTCGTCGGGCAGGTTCATCATGGCGAACCTGGTGGCGTTCCAGACCTTGTTCATGAAGTGCTTGTAGCCCTCGATGCGCTGCTCAGAGAGCTTGATGTCCCGGCCCATGGCCGCAAAGCTGGTCAGGGTGAAACGCAGGGCGTCCGCGCCGTACTTCTCGATCATGTCCAGGGGGTCGATGACGTTGCCCGTGGACTTGGACATCTTCTTGCCCTGCTCGTCGCGGACCAGGGCGTGGATGTAGACGTGATGGAACGGTATCTCCTTCATGAACTGGAGGCCCATCATCATCATGCGGGCCACCCAGAAGAAGAGAATATCGAAGCCGGTGACCAGGCAGGAGGTCGGGTAGTACTTGGCCAGCTCCTTGGTGTCGTCAGGCCAGCCCATGGTCGAGAACGGCCACAGCGCCGAGGAAAACCAGGTGTCGAGCACATCCTCTTCCTGGACCAGCCTGGAGGAGCCGCACTTGGTGCAGACGGTCGGATCTTCCTTGGCCACGATGAGCTCGCCGCAATCCTCGCAGGTCCAGGCCGGAATGCGGTGGCCCCACCAAATCTGACGGGAAATGCACCAGTCGCGGATTTCGTCGAGCCACTGGTAGTAGGTCTTGGTCCAATGCTCGGGGAAAATCTGCGTCTTCCCGGGAACCGCGGCGCGCGCCTTTTCGGCCAGAGGCTTCATGGACACGAACCACTGAGTGGAAACATGGGGCTCGATGGTGGACTTGCAGCGATAGCAGACGCCGACCGAGTGGTCGTGGTCCACGATCTCGCCGAGCAGGCCCTCGGCGTCGAGGTCTTCGAGCACGGCCTTGCGCGCGTCGGTCACGGACAGGCCCCGGTACTTCTCGGGGGCGTTGTCGTTGATGAAGCCCTGCTCGTTCAGGATGGAGATGACTTCAAGCCCGTGCCTGCGGCCGATCTCCCAGTCGTTCATGTCGTGAGCCGGGGTGACCTTCAGGCAGCCTGTGCCGAACTCGACGTCCACGTAGGAGTCGCCGATGATGGGCAGCTCGCGGCCCACCAGGGGCAGAATGGCGGTCTTGCCTATAAACTTGTTGAACCGCTCGTCGTCCGGATTCACGGCGATGGCCGAGTCGGCCAGCATAGTCTCGGGACGGGTGGTGGCGATCACGAGATGACCGGAGCCGTCTGCCAGGGGGTACTTGACGTGATGGAGCTTGCCGGGCTTGGCCTCGTGCTCGACCTCGTCGTCGGCCAGGGCGGTGTGGCAGCGGTTGCACCAGTTGATGATGTAGTCGCCCTTGTAGATCAGCCCCTGCTCGAACAGGGACACGAAAACCTCGCGCACGGCCTTGGCGCGCTGATCGTCGAAGGTGAAGCATTCGCGGGTCCAGTCGACGCTCGCGCCCATGCGGCGAATCTGGCTCAGGATGTGGTCGCCCTTCTCCTTCTTCCATTCCCAGACGCGCTCGATGAACTTCTCGCGGCCCAGGTCGTCGCGGGTCAACCCCTCTTCCTTGAGCCTGCGCTCGACCACGTTCTGGGTAGCGATGCCCGCATGGTCGGTGCCGGGCACCCACAGAACGTTCTTGCCCTGCTGTCGGTTAAAGCGGCAGAGGATATCCTGGAGCGTCAGGTTCAGGGCGTGGCCCATATGCAGAACGCCGGTGACGTTGGGCGGGGGAATGACGATGGAATAGGACTCGCCCGGACCGTCCGGGTCAGGGGTAAAGGTCTTGCTCTCTTCCCAGTGGGTCTCCCACTTGTCTTCCACATCCCACGGTTCGTAGGCTTTGGCTAACTCTTTCCGGGCCATGAAATTCCTTCCTTTATGCCTGCTGCCGGTACCTGGCGACCGACGGCCTGAGATCTCGTATGGTTACGCTTGCGCAAGTGGTTGCGCCTTTGATAGCGTCGGGCTACCCTTGTCAAGAGAGCCGCATATGTCAAGCATACATATATATTGGGACGAATCGCACTTCTGGGGGCTGTTGGCGGCCAGAGCGCTGTCCGCCTGGGCCATCCCCCACCGTCTGGTGCGCGGCTCTGAAATAGCCGATGGCGCGCTCGCTGGCAAGCTCGGCGAGATTCCGGCCGCGCTCCTCGTGCCCGGCGGACGGGCCAAAGGCAAGGCCGACCGGCTCGGCGTGCGCGGCATGGACGCGATCTGCGAATACGTAAACTCCGGCGGCGCCTACCTCGGCTTCTGCGGCGGTGCGGGCCTGGCCCTGACCGGCCCCTACGGCCTGGGACTCTCCCCCTGGACGCGCAAGGGGTACCGCAACCGGCTCCATCATTTCCTCTCAGGGCATGTGGAAGCCCGTCTGGACAACGCCAGCGGCCTGGTACCGGACGGCATGGACGAAGCCCTGCTCCCTGTCTGGTGGCCGGGCCGGTTCGATCCCGCCGACCCGTCGGTCCAGGTTCTGGCCCGCTATGGCAAGCCCGGCCCCGACTTCTGGGTGGCGGACCTCAACCTGTCCACCCTGCCCAAGGGAACCATGGCCGATTGGGAGGCCCTCTACGGCGTGAACCTGAGCCCGGACTTCATGGAGGGCTCCCCCGTGGTGGCGGCCAACCGATTCGGTGCGGGACGCGTCGTCTTGAGCTACGCCCACCTGGAGACCCCGGCCTCGGAACAGGCCAACCGTTGGCTCTCGCACCTCCTCGGCCGGGTCCTCGACGAGCCCGGCTCGGCGGCGGCAAACCGCAGGCCGGTCCCGGCCTGGGACGTGGCCGCCCGCCCCATCGTCTGGGAGGACGCCACACTCATTCGCGCCCGGCGAACCATGGAAGAGATCATCCGCACCGGGTCCGACCACTTCCTGCTGTTCTGGCGCAACCCCTGGCTGCTCGGTTGGCGGCGCGGCATCCCGGGCGCGGGCATCAACACGCTCTATTCGCTCATCTGCGAATCCCTGGCCTCCGAACCGTCGGACGAGGCCCTGACCTTCTGGCGCGGGATGCGCGACCGCTTCCAGGTGCTCATGGATCTGCTCGGCAACGGGCTGACCGGCTACCTCCTGGCCGAACGGCTGTCCATGACCGTGTTCCACTCCGATTCGGGCGCAGTCTCCAAGGAGGGACTCAGGGAGCAGCGGCGCGCCCTGTTCGGGCTGCCTCCGGAACCGGGCGGCATCTATGCGGACCTGGCCGGGATGCTGGAAGAGTTATACTGGCGCCTGTCCCTTTCGACGACTCCGTAACTATTCCTGAATCAGCCGTTTTTCCAATGGATTGCCAGCCCCGATGTCCCGTGTTAATTAATGCCGGAGAATACGCCTCTCCCCCCGGGACGGTCCGGCCGGGGCGAATTCCCCTTTCACTCCTTATCCGATCACGCGGTGGACCATGCAGGATGAAGAGGCCCTGAAAAACAGCCCGGACGCACAATTTCGCTTCTGCATGTCCGAAGACGGCATGAAGCTCGGTGTCAACCGCTACTTCCCGCCCAACGGGGGCCTTGAGCCGAGCGTGGCTCTGCTCAAGGCGCAGGTGGCCGCCTGCGGAGTCAGGCTGCCCGTGGACGAAGAAGCCGCCAAACGCATCGTCGACGCGGTCCTTGCGGGCGACGAATTCCGGGGCATCCCCCTGGTCCGAGGCATTCCGCCGAGAGAGCCGAGAGAGGCCGTCCTTGCGGCCCTGGGCGACCTGCAATTCCCCGTGTTTCCGGAAGACCGTTTCCTCCGCTACCGTCCCGCCGCCACAGCGGCCAACGGCGAATCCATCGACGGGCGCACCATCCGGCCCAACGGTTCGTTCTCGCCCAAGGCCGTCAAGGTCGAAGCGGGCGAAAACGTGGACTGGGACCCCTCGGCCGGGGCGTACTACTCCCGGGTCTGGGGCATGGCCAAAATACGCGACGGCGTGGTCTCGGTGATCCCGGCCGCCCGCATTACCGACGACGAGGTCGAGGTCGTCGGGACCATCCATCACCGAGATTTCCGGGGCGAGCCCATTACCGTCGAGCGCATCGAAAAGGAACTGCGCGACATGGGCGTGCTCATCACCGTGGACCTGGAGGCGCTCGCGGCCAAGCTCAACCAGGCCCGTGACATGAACATGCCCCTGCCCAACCAGATTCTGGTCAAGGGCGCGCATCCCGTGCCGGGGCGCGACGGCTGGCTGGAATCCCTGGTCGCCACCCGCGACGAGACCGGCACCGAGGACGCCTCGGGCAGGCTCGACTTCCGCGACCGGGGGGCCTATCCCATGGTCGTCACCGGCCAGATCATCGGCAGGCTCCACCCGCCGACCGCGGGCGAAGGCGGCATCGACATCTACGGCAAGACCATTCCGGCCAGCGCGGGACGGGAGTTGAAGATCGTCCTGGGCGAAAACGTCCTGCTCCAGAACGACGGAAAGACATACGCCTCCAAGGCGCAGGGCGTGGCGGTTCTTGAGCGGAACACCCTGTCCGTGACCCAATGCCTGATCGTCAACGGCAACGTGGACCTCAACTCGGGCAACGTGAAGGTCGAGCACGGCTCGATCAAGGTGCTGGGATCGATTCAGGCCGGATTCTCGGTCTCGGCCCCGAAGCATGTCCTGGTGGAAGGGTCCATCGAAAGCGCGACCGTCTACGCGGGCGGTCTGGTGGAAGTCAAAGGCGGCATCCTCATGCCCGACGGCGGCGAAATCGTGTGTGACGGCCGGGTCGTCGCCAACTTCGCCGTCAACGCGCGCATCCGGGCCGGACACGACGTGGTCATCGCCAACGAAATCCAGAACTCGTCCATCCGCACGGACGGCAGGCTCATCGCCCTGTCCGGCAAAGGCACGGTCCTGGGCGGCGAAGTCGTGGCCCGCAAGGGCATCGAGATCAACGAACTCGGGTCCGAACTGGGCGTGGCCACGTCCGTGGGAATCATCGTCGAGGACGCCGAAGACGATGATCTGCGGGAGGAGCGCATCCGGGTGACCCAGTCCATCAAGAAAATCGACGCCACCCTGGGCACCGAACCGCCCGAGACGCTCCTGGCGCGCACGCCCGAAGCCAAACGGCCAGCACTGATCGAGGTCATCAAACACCGCGAGGCCCTTGTCCGGCGGCGCGACGCCCTGAGCGACAAGATCAACAGCCGTGTCATCCGCCACCAACGCGAACTGGAGGGCCTCACCATCCGGGTGAAGAAAATGGTCCACCCCGGCGCGATGATAGGATTCTGCAACGTCAGGAAAAAGGTCGAGAAGCGGCTCGAAGCCACGCTTTTTTACTGGGACGCGGAAAAACGCGACATCCTCGGCCGCTGATCGTCAACTCCCGTATTCGACCCGCATCAGGGTCAGCCCCTGCGGCGGGACCGTGGCCGGCGCCAGGGTTCTGTCGCCGGATTCGAGAAGGGCGCGCACGTCGTCCGGCTCCATCCTTCCCCGCCCGCAAGCCACCAGGCAGCCGACAAGGTTGCGCACCATCTGCTTGAGGAAACCATTGGCCGAAAACCGCCAGACCGATTCGAACTCGGTCGGGCCGGGATGGCGCGAAATCTCGGTCACGGTCCGCACGGTGGACTCGACGTCCGTGCCGACGTTCTGAAAGGCGGCGAAGTCATGCTCGCCCGAGAGGATCGCGGCGGCCTCCTCCATACGCGCGAAGTCCACCGGCCCGCATGCCCAGACGAAACGGCGTCGCTGGGGAAGACAAAAGGCCCGCTCGTGCCACAGGCAGTATTCGTAGGTTTTGGAAACGGCCCCGTACCGGGCATGGAAATCGTCGGCCGCCCAAGCGGCATCAAGCACGCGCACGTCCTTCGGCAGGAGCGCGTTCAGGCTGCGCTGCCAAGGGAAGTTGGGGCGGTCGTCCGGGCAGTCGAAATGAACGGTCTGCCCCAGGGCATGGACCCCGGAATCCGTCCGCCCCGAACCGTGGACGCGGATCGGCCCGCCCAGGATGGTCTCAAGGGCGCGCTCCAGCTCGCCCTGCACGGTGCGGTCGGCGGGCTGCACCTGCCAGCCGCAAAATTCCGTGCCCTCATAGGCCAGGATCATTCGGACGCGCGTCATGGGCCTGCTATACGTGAAGGCGGCCCGCAGTTCAACGCCGGACGGCAGCAAAAAAGGCGGGCGGCCGTCAGACCGCCCGCCCGCAATTATCGGGGTTGCCGAGTCTAGTTCTCGAAGGGAATCTGCAACCTGGTCAGCTCCTCGGAGAGCTTGGCGGCCTTCTTGGATTCCACGAAGGAGAGAATCTCGCCCGCCTGCCTGCCGCGCATTCCCGACAGGACCTTGACGGCCAGATCGTCGTCCATGGACTGCAATATTTCGGCGGCCTTCTTGGCCTTGGTGTTGGAAAGCATGTCCACCAGCTTCTTGACGCGCTGGTCCTTGAGCTGCTTGGCCTCGGCGAGCATGGACTTGATCTCGGCATGGAGTTTCTCGACCCGCTCGGCTTCGGCCTTGATGGAAGCCTCCATCTCCTTGAGAGCGCGCTCCTTGGCGGCCAGCTCGTCTTCCTTACGCTTCAGGGCCTTCCACTCCTCGGGCAAATCCTCTTCGGTGCGCTTTTCGGCGGCGGTACGATCCAGGGCGGCCTCGGACTTTGCCGCGCGGTTGGCCTCGGAATCCGCCTTGTCGGCGATGGGCGTGGAAGCAGCCGCATCGTTCCGGGCGGGGGCGGCGTTGTCCTGGGCAGCGGCGGTTTCGCCGGACAAAACGTCGGGCAACACGTTCCCGACAGCCCTGAGCGTCATGGAATCGACGCTCAGAAGGCCGAACACGGTCAGCTTCAGCAAAGCCAGAAAGACGAGACTGACGAGGACTTTAGTGATCGTGAGATTTGAACCGGAGCGTTGCCGTTTCATCGTTTTCCTTTTCTTCGCGGGCGTTTTCTCGATCATGATGCCTCTTGGCTTGCGTTTGCTTGAGCTTCTCCAGGAGCTTCTTGTCCCTGGAACGTTCCACAGCTTCCGTGCGGCATCGTTGCAATTTGAGTTCCAAACCCTGCAAATCCACCCTGGCGATGGCCACGTCCTGGGACAAGGCGTCCTTGTATTGCCGCCACAGCCACATGTCGTTGGCCGAGCCGTGCGACTCCGCCTCGGCTGCCAAATGGGCCTCCAACCGCTCCTCCAGGCCGCGCAGGACCTCGGCCTGGGCGTCGCGCGCGGCCCTGGCCCGGGCGAGCGCGCCCCTGGCCTGCTCCTCAAGCTGCTCGCGGTAATCGAGCACCTTGTCGAGCTTGAAACGAAACGGTTTGGACACGATTCGAAATCCTTTCGAAAAAAAGGACGGCGGCTAGGCTTCGGCCCCGGCGGGCTTACCGGCCATGCCGCAGTACCCGACGCCCTGCTCGCGGTCCACCCAGCGCCACATCATGCACTGGGCCACCTGGCACATCTTCATCTTGTCGTCATGGGTCATGAGCAGGGGGCAGAACAAAAATTTGGCGTCATCCACGTGAACGAGCATGGGGCTTCTCCTTGCGGCAAATGAAAAACGGCGCGCCGACCGATCGGCGCGCCGTCAATATAGCGTGTATCAACTCCGCTGACTAGCTGCCGGGCACGGTTTCGCGCTGAGCCACCTCGGCGGCCACGGCCGGGGCCTCGGCCACGGGCTGCGGGCTCTCCCCGCCCATGGAAACAAGGGTCTCCATGCCGAGCAGGGACTTGAGCTTTTCGAGCGCGAGCACCGAGCGGCGGGCGTTCTCGTCCAGCACCTCGGCGTAGCCGCCGTCGCGAATGACCTTGGCGTAGTCGCCGTCCTGAAGCTTGGGCTCGTTCTTGAACCGGGCCTCGAAGTTGCGGGCGTACTCTTCGATGAGATCGTCCACCCGGGCCTCCGGCATGGACATGACGTCCTGAAGTCCGTTGGCCAGGAACTCCGGGGTGAGGTCGCGCGACTCCACCACTTTGGAGAAGCTGCGCACGTAACGCAGGGTCCCGTCATAGATGTGCGACCGCTGGACCACGTTCATGCCCGCCCAGCCGGCCTTCAACCACTTGAACAGGAAAACCGTGCTGCGGGGCGCTTCGGCGTCCTGCTCCACGAATATCTGGACCGAACCCGAGGCGTAGGTGAAGGTGTCCATCCAGCCGATCATGCCCTTGTTGAGCCCCTCCAGGCCGGAGTAGAAATAGTCCCAGCGCTTGTCGTCCAGGATGGCGCCCTTGCGCCCCACATCGGACTTGCCGTCCTGCTCGGACACGGAAATAAGCACGTTCTTGCCCTGGAACCGGGTCAGGATGATGAGCCGGTTCAGGTCATAGCCGTAATACGCCTCGGCAAAGGAGTCGGGCGTGGTCACCTCGTACTCGCTGCCCCGGACCACCACGGGCCCGTTTTCTCCGAGCGAAGGCAGCTCCTCCCACAGACCGTTCGGCCGGGCGAGGAACTCGCTGTCCTTATGCCATCCCGACATGCGCAGAACCGCCGGGCAGAGCAGATGATTGGGAATGTCCGGGTTGTAGAAATACTTGAGGATGCGGGCCAGATCCGTGGACACGTCGCGGCGCAGGCAGATGCCCCGGCCGTCGAACCGCTTGGCGGGCTCGATGTCCTTGGGGTCGGCCTCCACGTTGACCACGAAATCGAGCATGGGTTGCAGCTCGGACACGGACAGGGGGGTGGATTTGTCGTCAAGAACGGCGAAAAGATGACTCAATCCCTTTTCCACGTCCCCGGCCAACGGCGAGGTCTTGGCCGAAAGGTCCACATCCATGAGTCCCTTGTGTTCCTCTTCGGCCGCCGCTCCGGCCGCGAACAGGCACGGCGCGACCAGCGCGAAGGCAAGAACCAGGAGGTCCCTAAAACAGGGCAACATCTTGTTTTTCATAACATTCCGAATGGTTGACATTCCTTAAACACTCGCCTGACGGCGACCCTTTTTGTTCATTGCAATATTTCTATGTAGTAATCTTCTTCAGCTTTGGCAAGCTGGAACCGCCAAAACCGCACAGGACTGGTCAATCGGCGGAATTGGTTGGTTTTTTCTTGAAGCCCAGCAGATCCACACGGGTCACGGCCTTGCCGCCAAACTTGCGCCGGACCTCGTCCACGGCCCTGTCCAACTCGCTGGTCGACTCCATTTGCTCCGGCGATTCCTCGAACAAATTGACCTGGCGGACGCGGGCCTCGAAATTCGACACTCCCACGCCGATGAGCCTGACAGCGCGGTGCAGGCGGACCTGCTCAAGCAGGGCGCAGGCGGTCTCGAAGATGACCCCGGTGTTGTCCGTACGTGCGTCCAGACTCTTGGAACGGGTGATCTGGGTGAAATCCGAATACTTGATCTTGAGCGTCACGGTGCGCCCTTTGTAGCCGTGGCGGCGCAAGTCCCCGCCCACCCGTTCGGACTGCGCCAAAAGCCATTTGCGAAGCAGCGTCCGGTCCGTGGTGTCCTCCCGAAAGGTGTTCTCCGCACTACAACTCTTGGCCGCCTCGTGGGGCGTGACCGGCGTGGGGTCGATGCCGCGCGCCCGATCGAACAGGGCCGCGCCGTATTTGCCCAGCCGCTCCTCCCAGTATTCGCCGGGCTTGAGCAGGACATCGCCACAGGTGCGCACGCCCATCCGCTTCAAGACCGCCAGCAGCTTGGCCCCCACGCCCGGAATTTTGCCCACGGGCAGGGTGCGCAGAAACTCCCCGACCTCCTCGTGCCGGACGATGAACATGCCGTCCGGCTTGTCCATATCCGAGGCTATCTTGGCCAGGAACCGCACCGGAGCCGCCCCAACCGAGCAGGTCAGCCCGGTGGCTTCCTTCACACGCGCCTTGATGCGCCGCCCCATCTCGTCGATGGGGCCGAACAGCCGCTCCAGTCCCGTGCCGTCCAGATACGCCTCGTCCACGCTGGCCTGTTCCACGGTCGGCGAGAACTCCCTCAGCGCGTCCATGACCTGCCGCGAGACTTCCTTGTAGCGTTCCATACGGCCCGGCACCATGATGATCTCCGGGCAGAGCTTTCGCGCCTTGACCACGGACATGGCCGAACGGACCCCGTATTTGCGCACCTCGTAGCTGGCGGCCGAAACCACGCTGCGGTCCGACGTGCCGCCCACGGCTACGGGCTTGCCCCGCAGTTCTGGGTTGTCCATCTGCTCCACCGACGCGAAGAACGCATCCATGTCGATATGAAGAATCCACGTCCGCATCCTGTGTCTTCTACCCGGTCGGCTCTCGTTTGTTAAGCGGAGAGAGCCCCGACGGCGGGATGAGGAGGGACCGAGGAAGCCCGGTTATCACAAATCCCTGCCGACTTCGATGCACGCCCGCACGAAGGAGCGCGCGATCTCCGGGTTGGAGCCGAAATGGAGATGAACATAGGAGCCGAGGGTGTTTTGGGTGACGAACCCTTCGGGAGCGTCGATGGGCCCCTTGCGGCCGGACATGGAGTAGACCGGACGCAGGGAGTCGGACGCGCCGTCTTCCTGGAGGGACGAATAGTGGAACTCGTGCCCACGAGCGACAATGCCCGCGGGACCGAGGACAGTGGCCTCGCGGGTGGCGATTTCACGGTACCCCAGGGCGCGGAATCTCTCGTTCATCTCCGCGCGCACAGGATAAACGCCGGTCATGGCGTAGCGGCCCCGCCCGGTGACGATGTCGTTCATGAGCAGCATGAACCCGCCGCACTCTGCGTAGACAGGTCGGCCGGACTCGCAGAACTCCTTGATGTCGCGACGCATACGCGTGTTCTGGCCGAGTTCGAAGGCGTAAAGTTCCGGGTAGCCACCGCCCAGATACAGGCCGTCCAGGTGCTCGGGAAGACGCGCGTCGGCGAGGGGAGAAAACTCCACCAGCCTGGCTCCGGCCTCGCGAAGGAGACGGAGATTTTCCTCGTAATAGAAACAAAATGCGTTGTCCCGGGCCAGCCCGATGGTCACCCTGGGGAGTTGGGGCACGGGCTCGAACGGGGGCACGGCCACGATGTCGGGCAGCCGGGCCAGAAGCGCGTCGGGGTCCAGCCCTGTCTCCACCCAGTCGGCCAGCCGCTGGTATCGCGACAGGTCCGGGGCGTCCTGCTCCGGGGTGACGAGGCCGAGATGGCGCGAGGGGGTGGCGATGGACTCGTCGCGGCCAAGCACGCCGAGCACCGGCACATCCGGCACCAAAGTCATGGCCTCGCGCAGCAATTCCGCATGGGACGCGCTGCCCACGCGGTTGAAGATAACCCCGGCGATGGTCACCTCGGGGTCGAAGTCCGCGTATCCGGCCACCAGGGCGGCGGCGGACCGGGCCATGGACCGGGCGTCCACCACCAGGATGACGGGCAGGCCGAGAATCTTGGCCAACTGGGCCGTGGACCCGGCTTCGCCCGTGCCGGAAATGCCGTCGAACAGGCCCATGCCCCCTTCGATGATGGCCACGTCGCTGTCCGCCGCGTAGCGGTTGAAGATGTCGAAGTTGACGGCCTCGTCGAGCATCCAGCCGTCGAGATTGTGGCTGGGAACGGGCGCGCCGTCCAACGCGCAGGCCAGGGAGTGGTGGCCGGGATCGATGAAGTCCGGGCCGCTCTTGAAGGGCTGCACCCTGACGCCGCGACGGGCCAAGGAGGCCATAAGCCCCAGGGAAATGGAAGTCTTGCCGCACCCGCTGTGCGTTCCGGCGATGACAAAAGCTTTGACCGCGCTCATTGCCGCCCCCTAGATCAAACCTTTCTTGACGAGATGGTCCATCATCCGGCGGCCTTCCTCGTGGCCGGGGGCCAGCTCCAGGCACTTGGCCGCGGCCTCGGCGCAGGCGGCCCAGTCCTGCCGTTCGAACTGGGCGCGGGCCAGGTTGTACCAGAGGTTCTCGTCGTCTCCGGCAAGTTCCAGGGCGCGCCGGTAGTAGTCGACGGCCTGGCCGAAGAGCCGCTTCTTGCGCAGGGCTATGCCATACTCGTTGAAGAGATGCTTGTAGTCGTCGGAAAAGGCGGTATCCAGGCCGAGGATGCGGTCGAAGACCTTCTTGGCCTTTTCCTCCTCGTCCCGGGCCAGAAGGCACAGGCCGATGCCGAAATTCGCGCGCACGTTCAGTTCGTCCAGGTTCAAGGCGTTGGCGTACTCGTACTCGGCGGTGAACGTTTCGCCCCGCTTGCGGTACTTGTCGCCGCGGGCCACGGATTTCTGCACCGCGCGGAGATTGCCGAACACTTCCTTGAAAAGTTGCGGCACGGGCAGATAGTCGGCCAGCAGCTCATCCCTGGTGATGACCTCGACCGGCCCGAAGGGCACATTCCGGCTGTTCAGGCCCTGAAGCTCGACATTGCCGTTCTCCGTTTCCCTGGCGTAATACAACGCGCTCTGCCCAACCCGCCGGGAAGTGGTCCCCGTGCCGATCCGGGTCGTGCGTTCGATGGAGAAGACGCCTTCGATCAGTCCTTGTTCGCTCATCATTGTCGGATGCCTTGTGTTTTTTGAAAAAAATCGGCCGCATTCACCCGGTGAACGTACACCGTATCCCGCCCGATAGAAAGCGTTCCACTACTCGGACGGCTCCCGCCTCGGGGCGGTGCGCAGGACGAGAAAGCCGCCCACGCCCGCAGCCAGCGACGCGCCGAGTATGGCGGTCTTGGCCCCGGTGAGCAGTTCAGGCGAGTTCCCGAAGGCCAGGGTGGCGATAAACAGGGACATGGTGAAGCCGATGCCGCCGAGCATCCCCGCGCCGATGAAATGCTTGAGGGTCACGCCGCGCGGATACCCCTCTGAAAAACGGATTACGAGCATGACCATGAGCACGATGCCGAGGGGCTTGCCGAGAACCAGCCCGAGGGCCGTGCCCAAAGCGGCGGGGACCGCCTGCGCGTCGATGCCGCCGGACAGGACCACGCCCGCGTTGGCCAGGGCGAAAATGGGCATGATGACGAGGTCCACCAGTGGATGCAGGGCGTGTTCCAGCCGTTGCAACGGCGTCTGGGCGCGGGTCACGACGTGCTGCATGGACAGCAGTACCGAGTGCATGTGCTGGTTGGTCAGGACCGATCCGTCCGACTCCACGGACTCGCGGTAGTCGTCCAGAAGCCGGGTGGCGTTGAAGGAAAAGGCCTCGGCATCGCATCGGGTCCGGGATGGAATGGTGAAGGCCATGAGTACGCCGGCCACGGTGGAATGGACCCCGGACTTGAGTACAAAGAACCAGAGCAGACAGCCCGTCAGGGCATAGAAAAACGGCGACCGCACACCCATGCGGTTCCCGGCGAAAGCCAGCGCCAAACAGGCCGCACCCGCGCCGAGCATGACGAAGGAGATGTCCGCCGTGTAGAACAGGGCGATGACCAGGATGGACCCTATGTCGTCCACGATGGCTACGGCGGTCAGGAATATCTTGATCTGGTAGGGAACACGGTCGCCCAGCAGGGCCAGGATGCCCAGCGCGAAGGCGATGTCCGTGGCCATGGGAATACCCCAGCCCGAAATGGACGTCTCGCCCATATTGACCAGAGCAAAGATGGACGCGGGCACGACCATGCCGCCTATGGCCGCCGCGATGGGCAGCACGGCATGACTGCGCGTGGACAGCTCGCCCACCAGAAATTCCCGTTTTATTTCAAGTCCCACGACGAAAAAGAATAGGGCCATGAGTCCATCGTTGACCCACAGGATGACCGGCTTGGACAGGGTGGCCGCACCGAAGCCCACGGTGAACGGGGTCTGCCACAGCGCCATATAGGAATCGGCCCAGGGCGAGTTGGCCCAGACAAGCGCGGCCGCCGCGCCCAGAATCAGCAGGATGCCGCTGGTGGACTGGGACCGGAAAAACACCTGGAACGGCATGAGCACCTGCTCGATGGGCTCCACCCCGCAGCTTATGTAATCGCGTATCGCCATGATTTCCCTCCGCTGACGGCGGATATCAGCCGCGCCGCTGTCCCTCAAGGAGGCTGTCCACCTGGGACACGGACATCGGCTTGTAGAAGAAATATCCCTGCACGAAGCGGCACCCCTCGCGCTCCAGGAAACCGAGTTGGCCCGCCGTCTCCACGCCCTCGGCCACGATCTTGAGCCCCATGGACTCGCCCAGGGAAAAAACCGTGCGCACGATGGCCTGACTGTCCTGGTCCTCGTCCACGGCGATGATGAAGCTCCTGTCCACCTTGACCACGTCGATGGGGAAGCGTTGGAGGTAGGAAAGCGAGGAATAGCCCGTTCCGAAATCATCGATGCAGATATGGATGCCGAGATCCTTGAGCTGTTGCAGAATCTCCTCGGCCACCGAAGGATTGTCCATGAGAGCGGACTCTGTGATCTCGATGTTCAGGGACCCGGCGGGCAGGCCGGAATCCTCCAGGGCGCGGGATATCTGGCCAGCCAGCATGGACTGGCCGAAATGCTTGCCCGAGACGTTGATGTTGACGCTCAAGTCCGCGCCCGGGCCGTCTCCGGCCATGGTCTGCCAGCGGCGCACCTGAGCGCAGGCCTCTTCCAGCACCATGTTGTCGATGGCGTAGATCAGCCCGGTGTCCTCGGCCAGCCCGATGAAGTCGCTGGGGGCGATGATGCCGTGCTCCGGATGACGCCAGCGGACCAGGGCCTCGACCCCGCATACGCGCCGGGTCGGCACCTCGACGATCGGCTGATAGACCACCTCGAACTCCCGCAGATCCACTGCGCGCCGAAGGTCCGTCTCAAGCTCCATGAGCTGAAGAGCCTGGTCGTGCATCTTGCGGTTGAAAACCTTGAAGCGCGACTTGCCGAGTTCCTTGGCCCGGTACATGGCCGTGTCGGCATCGCGCAGCAGGGCCTCGGGCCGGTCGTAGCCGTCGGTCTTGAGAACAATGCCCAGGGAGGCCGAAGTGAAAACCTCGTTGCCGCCGATGTTGAACGGCTGGCGCACGCCTTCGAGGATGCGCCGGGCAATGGCGATGGCGTCCTTTGGCGCGGAAATCTCTTCCTGGAGAATGGCGAACTCGTCGCCGCCGAACCGGGCGATGGTGTCCACCGAACGGCCGCACTGCTCAAGCACCCTGGCCACCCCGCGCAACAACTCGTCGCCCGCGTCGTGGCCGAGGGAATCGTTGACCACCTTGAAACGGTCCAGGTCCATATAGAGGACCGCGAACATATGCTTGCGCCGCCGGGAGCGTTCCATGGCCATGCGCAGATGGTCCAGGAACAGAGCGCGGTTGGGCAGCCCGGTGAGCGGATCGTGAAATGCCTGGCGCTTGAGTTGATCCTCGGCCTTCTTGCGCATGGTGATGTCCTCGATGGACCCCTCGAAGCAGACGACGACGCCCTTTTCGTCCACGACCTTGCGCGCGTTCTCCGCGACCCAGATGATCCGGCCGTCCCGCTTGCGCACCTTGGACACGAAATTCTTGATCTCGCCCCGCTCCTCGGTGAGGCGCAGGAACTCCTTGCGCCGGTCCGGGTCCACGTAAATCTGGGTGCCGATGTCGTAGACGGAGCTCATCAGGTCCTCGGGCGACTTGTACCCGAGAATGCGCGCCAGGGCCGGGTTGGTGTCCTGGAACCGGCCGGACAGGGACGACTGGTAGATGCCCTCCACCGCGTTCTCGAAGATGGCCCGGTACTTCTTCTCAGCCTTGCGCAGGGCGTCGCCGATGACCTTGCGCTCGGCGATCTCGATCTTGAGCTGCGTGTTGGTGCGCATCAACTCGCCGGTGCGCTCCTCCACCTTCTGCTTGAGGGCGTCCCGGGCTTCCTGAAGCTCGTGGGTCTTCTGCCTGACCCGGTCCTCCAGGTTGCCGACCAGCTCTGATATCTGGCCTGTCATGGCTTCCATGGCCCTGGCGAGTTGGCCGACCTCGTCGTTGGAATCGATGGCGGGCACGTTGCCGAAATCCTTGACCGCCACACGTCCGGCGTACTCGGTGAGCTGTTTGAGCGGCTTGGAAATATTGACCACGAAGAGAAAGACGAGAAGGAGGCTGGCCCCGAACAGAATGAGCATGACCACCTGCTGCTCAAGCACGGCCTCATGTATGTTCTTGTCTATGGCCGTGTAGTCCATGCCTATGTGCACGTCCCCGGCCAGGCCGGAGAGGATGGGGCTCGACACGTGCAGGTACCGCTTCCCGTCCAGGATCACGTCGCGCATGATGTGGCCCTCGCGGGTTTCGAGCTTCGGCGTCTCCGCCACGAGGCGAAGGATTTTAGGCGGGATGACCGGAACAAAGGTATGAGCCAGGACTTTGCCCTTCTCGTCGGCCACCAGGACGTAGGACACGGCGTTGATGGAGAGGTATTGGTCTATGCGCCCCTGCAGGGACCCGGCGTCCTGGCTGAGGATGGTGGCTATGTCCGATTCGGCCACGGACCTGGCCAGGGCCAGGGCCTTGGACTCGTACTCGCGAGTCAGCTCGCGGCGGAGCTGGCTCGAAAAGGTCAGGGAAGTGACCACGGCGATGATGCCGAAGACCACGACCATCAGCAGGAGAGGCTTGACGAATAGCTTGGGGGCCTTCATTTCCGCCACCTCTCCCAGCTCTCGACGGCCCGGAAATGTCCGTCCCGCACGGTGGTCAGATAAATGGCGTCAAGCCCCTGGTGGCGGCCATGGCCGAAATGCGCGTTGACCCCGATGCCCAAATCGAAATTCTGAATGGACTCCATCACTGCCGGGATACGCTCCCGCGACGGCTCGTCCCCCATGCGCCGGACCAGCTCGCCCAGCAAAACGCCGTTGAGAAACCCCTCGAAGCTGACAAAGCTGAACCGGCGCGGGGAGTACGCCTCGTCCGAAGGGGGATTGCCGCCCTCGTACCCGGCCATGACCTCGCGGTAAAAACGCACGCCGGGCAGGCCGGTATCCTCGTAGCTGGGGACCACCTGGGACTGAATCAGGTCGAGGGTGTAGTCCCGCCCCTTGCGCCCGCCCTCCTCCTTAAGCAGGTCGAGCATCTTGTCGCTGTCCGCAAAGGAAAGACCGGCGATGGGCAGAGTGCACCCCAGGTCGCGGGCATCGCGGATAAAAGCCGCCTGCGAGGCATAGGTCCCGACGACAATGACGGCGTCCACGTCCGTGTCCATGAAGTGGCTGACCTCCCGGGAGAAATCCTGGGCAAAAGCGGCTCCCCGGTCATAGGCGGCCTCGGCTTCGATATGCAGCCCCTGTCCGGCCAAGGCCCGCCGCACGCCGTCCCAGCCCGTGCGACCGTAGGCGTCGGACTGATAGAACACCCCTATGCGGGTGCGGCCCACGGCCAGGAAGCGGTCCACCAGTGCCCTGGTCTCGTCGAAATAGGAGGCCCGCAAGTTGAAAACGTATCTGCCGAAGGGCGGGGTCCGCATGTGGGTATCCGAAATGATTGCAATCTGCATGGGCCGAAAACCGGAGGAAGGGGCTACTCGGAGACCTTCTTGGCCCGGAAGCGGATGTAGGCGTCGCGGACTGCGGCATACTTGTCCACCGCGCCGGTGGTCAGAGTCTCGTACTCGTTGCCCTCAAGCTGCAGGGAAAGCTCGTTCAGATTCTTGAACACCCGAATGCCCATGAACTCAATGACAGAGAACCGACCGTAGGTCAGCGGATCGCAGTAGGCATCGGCCAGCCAGCCCACCGAGCCGCGCACGGAGCTAGGCCCAACAAAGGGCCAGACAAAATAGAAACCCGTGCCGAAACCGGCCTTGCCCAGGGTCTGGTCGAAACCGTCAGCCGTGGGCCGCTCGGGCTCCCAGTTCTTTGGTCTCCCCGCAGTGACGTCGCCCAGGCCGAACACTCCGAAGGAGGTGTTGGCCACGAACTTGGAAGTCTCCATGTAGGCGGCGTCGAACTTGCCGGTCAGGATGTCGTTGATGAAACGAACCGGGAAGAGCAGGTTCGTGAAAAAGTTGGAAACCCAGGTACGGGGCCGGGGCGGGAGCACCCAGGCATACCCTTGGGCCAGGGGCCGGAACATACCCCGGTAGAGACTGTCGTTGACATCGAACCAGAACCGGTTCCATCCCTCAAGCGGATCGCTCACCAGAGGCTGATCCGCATAGGCGGCATCGAATTCGTCGAATTCGTCGAGGCTGTCAGCGCTTTCGTCCGCGGCGGCGGGTTCACCCCCGAACTGGGCCACACTGAGAGACTCCCCCTGCGGTGCGGCAGCAATGCAAACCCCCGCGACCCCCAACAGGAGCACGGCGGCCAGCAGTACGGCCATAAGGCGAAAACCCGTTTCTTCAGCCCTCATCACGATGCCGGTTGTCCTTCTTTGCCTTGATTGATTTGCCGTATTCGATCCTGAATCGCCTCCAGCAAATCTTCACCTGTCCCCTTGTTCAGTACCTCTGCAAACTGACTTCGATAATTCATCACCAGGCTCACGCCTTCGGCGACGACATCATAAATCATCCATGTTCCTTGAACTATTTTCAAGCGAAATTCAACGATTATTTTCTTATCCTTGTCCGTGACGACCATTTGCACCTTGGCGTTGCTGCCGGAAATGTCCTCGCGTGTGTACTGCACATCCTGGCCGCCGTAGACCGGAATCGTCTTCAGGTAGGAATATTCGAGAAGCTTCATGAAGGCATCCTGCAACCGTGTGCGCAGATCGTCGGACATCTGAAGCCAGGGCCGTCCAACCGCGAACTTGGTGAGCAGTTCGAAGTCGATATACTCCTCGGCCACGTGGAGCAGCCGTCCGAGGGCCTCGTCATGCCGCGCGGGGTCCTGCATCACCGGATCGGACAGCATCTCGATGATCCGGTCGACCCCTTCGTGCACGCGCTCGGAGGGGGATTGCCCGGCCACGGCTGCCGAAGCGACGACGCCCGCCAGACAAATCAGGACAAAAGCCAGTATAGTTCTCTTCAAAAACATATGCGGTACCTATCTCTGGTGCACGTTTATCCGCCCTAGACCGACCCGAAAGCGAACTTGCTTATCAGGTCCTCCAGATCGATCGCGGGCTGCGTGTCGAACAACGTATCGCCCGGCTTGACGGGGTCGCCAAGCCCCCCGGGCACAATCTTCACATATTTGTCGCCGATCAGTCCGTTCGTCTTGATCGCGGCGATGGCGTCGTCCATGAGTTCCACTTCCTTCAACACCATCATGGAAACCTCGGCCACAGCCTTTTCCTGGCTCAGGCCGATCTTGCTGACGAACCCGATGTCCACGCCGTACATCTGCACCGGAGCGTTGACCTTCAGCCCCGAAATGTCTGTGAAATTAGCCTTGATGACATAATATTTGTCCGAAAACAGCTGCACGTTGCCCAGCTTGACGCTCATGTAGACAACGGCCAGCAGTCCCATGATGACAAATATCCCCACAGCGGTTTCTTTCTTTATTTTGAACATCGGTCATCCTTCCGAATGGTGTTTTTTCCGCCCAGGACGCTGGAGCAATCGATCTTCATCATGGCCGGATCTATGGGCGGCATGGTCAGCCTCGGGGCGTCGCGCTCCTCGGCGGCCCGGTCGAGGAATCGGCGCAGGTACGGGTCTTCGGTCCGCTCCAACTCCTCGATGGTCCCCTGAAACAGGCAGCGCCGTTCGCCCAGAATGACCACAAAGTCGGCCAGGCCGCGCATACTCGCCAGATCGTGCGTGACCACAACCATGGTCATGTCGAAGCGGCACATCATCTCCAGCAGGAGCTGATCCAGCTCGGCCGAGAGCACCGGGTCCAGCCCGGAGGTGGGCTCGTCGCAGAAAAGCATCTGCGGGTCCATGACCAGCGCGCGGGCCAGCCCGGCCCGCTTGCGCATTCCGCCGGAAAGCTCGTTGGGGAAGAGGTTCAGGGCGTGTCCCAGTCCGACCATGTCGAGCCGGTCCTGAACGATGCGCATGATCTCCGGCTCCTTGAGCCTGGTATGCTCGCGCAGGGGCAGGGCCACGTTGTCCTTGAGCGTGAGCGAGCCGAGAAGCGCGCCGTCCTGAAAGAGCACGCCGGTGCGCTGGCGCATGCAACGGGCCTGCTTTCCGGTCATCCGCCCCAGGTCGAGATCGCCTATCAGGATGTTGCCGCCCATGGGCGGATACAGACCCAGAATGTGCCTGAGCACGGTGGACTTGCCGCATCCGGAGCCGCCCACGAGCATGGACAGTTTCCCCCCGGGAAATTCTATGTTCAAGTCGGAGACAACGGGCGTTTTGCCGTATCCCACGGTCACGTTTTCCAGTTTTATGCTCGGCGCCGTGCTCATCCCCCCCCCCTACCACAACAGCGAAGTCAGGATATAGTCCGCCGCCAGGATGACGACGCAGGATTTGACCACGGCGTTGGTGGTCGACTGGCTCACGCCCTCGGGTCCGGCGTGCCCGGACCGCTGGTGGGTGTAGTAGCCCTCGAAACAGCAGATAGTGCAAACCAACACCCCGAAAACGACGGACTTGAGGAACCCGCCCTCGATGTCGTCCCAGTCAAGCGATCCCTGGACCCTCGACCAGTACACGCCGGCGTTGGCCCCCAGCAACTTAACGCCAGTCAGCCAGCCGCCCCACAGGGCGATGAGATTGAAAAACGCGGTCAGAATGGGGAAACTCACCAGGCAGGCGGCCATCTTCGGAGCCACCAGATAGCGCATGGGGTTGACGTCCATGATGGAGAGGGCGTCGATCTGCTCGGAGATGCGCATGACCCCGATCTCGGCAGTCATCGCCGACCCGGCCCGGCCGGTGAGCATGATGGCGGTCAGCACGGGGGCCAGTTCACGGACCATGGACAGGGCCACGCCCGTGCCCAGGAAGCCGTCCGCGCCGAACACGGACAGCGCGTAGTACAGCTGCATTCCCATGACCATGCCGGTGAACAGCCCGATCAGGGCGATGACGGACACGGACTGCACGCCGATGAAATACACTTGGCGGATGATTTTGGGAAACTGCCCCAGGCCCGCAAAGACAAGCCGCAACGAATCGAAGAGAAAGAGAGTCAGGCTCCCGATCTCGTCCGCCGTATCGCGAAATATCCTCCAGGGAAAGAGGTGCAACACCTTTCCGCGCGCCTTCTCCGTCATGCGAATGACTCCACGCCTTGGGGAATTGGCACGGGCCGACTCCCCTTTCAAACATATCCGCCGCCCGAAAGCGGCCGATAACCCATCATCCAATTTGGGGTCTTTACCTAATATAACTCTAAACGGCAAGACCGTTAGAAAACTAATCATTGTGCCGGGACAGATTTTCCGCCCGGTCTGAATCACTCCCCGGACTTGCCGTTTTTGCGCTCCCACCAGTCCCGGTCGGGGCCAAGGTACCACCACTCCTTGTGATCGGTTTTCATGATGGTTTCGGCCAACTCCCGGCCCCACTGCGTGCGGACCCGATTCACCGCGCTCTTGAGCCATTCCCCGGCATATTTGTTGCCCTGGTCCAGCTCCTCCTTGAGATTCAGGATGAAATCGAGCTGGTCCGCGTCCTGGGCGAGCTTCGCCTCCAGAGTCTCGGTCTCCTCCAACTCTTTCCAGTAGCCGAGGACATCCTCGGTCAGCCCGGTTCCCTCGGTGGCGTGTTCGAGCACCCGGGTGCGCTCGGACTTGTTGTAGATGTGAGCCACATAATTGAAGTCGCCGGTGCGCGCCTCGTGCAGGTCGTGGAACAGGCACATGTATGTGGTCCGGGCCACGTCCGCGTCGGCCATCAACGCCAGCACATGGCCGATGACCGCCGTGCGGAACGAATGTTCGGCCACGTTCTCCGAGCCCGAGCCCAGAAACTGGTACCCGGTCCTCGGCGTCTTGCGCAGCATCCCGCACTCGTTAAAAAAATCCACCAACCTGGTCAGCCTGCCTCGCTCTTTCATTTTAGACATATGCCGTCCCCGGCCCAAACCCTCTCCTTTCCTGAATCATTCTGACCGCCTGCGGCGCGGGGAGCGGGTATTCGGCGCGTTTTCGTTAGCTGCGGTAGTCCGCGTTGATGGACACGTATTCCTTGCTCAGGTCGGAAGCCAGCAGCATGGAGGAGCCCGGGCCTTCGCCCACGCTGATGTGAATGACGATGTCCCGTTTCTTCATGATCGGATTCAGCAGGTCGTCCATATTGCCCGGCTCGGGCGTGCCGTTGCGGAAGACCAGCACCCCGCCGATTTTGAGAACCAGGTCCTCGGCCTTGAAATTCGCGCCCGAGTAACCCGCCGCGCAGATGATCCGTCCCCAGTTGGGGTCCGAGCCGAAGAGCGCGGTCTTGACCAGAGGCGAGTTGCCCACGGCCCGCGCCACCTTTTCGGCGTCCGCGTCGTCCCGCGCCCCCGAGACCTCTATGAAGGCCACCTTGGTGCCGCCCTCGGCGTCCATGACGATCTTGTAGGCCAGCTCCTCCAGCACGGAAAGCAGATGCTTGCGCAGCAGGACGTAGTCGTCCTCGGACTCGATGGCCACCCCGGATTCGCCGTTGGCCAGGGCCATGACGCAGTCGTTGGTGGACATGTCGCCGTCCACGGTCACCCGGTTGATGGTCAGGTTCACGCAGTCGGACAGCATGACCTGCCACGCCTCGGCCGAGATATCCGCGTCGCAGGTCACGAAGCAGAGCATGGTGGCCATGTTCGGGGAGATCATCCCGGCGCCCTTGCACAGGCCGAGCAGTCGCACCTCGCCGCCCTTGAGTTCGAAGGAGCTTTCGGCCAGCTTGTGCACCGTGTCCGTGGTCATGATAGCGCGGGCCGCGTTCTCGGGCGCGGCCTTGCCGAAGCTTTCCGAGAGCGCGGGCATGACGTCGGCCCACTTCCGCATGTCGAACTGCGCGCCGATGACGCCGGTGGAAGCGGGCAGCAGCTCGTCGGGAGGAACGCCCAGCGCGCGGGCCGCCAGGTTCAGGGTCTCGCGGCAGTTGGCGCGTCCTTCCTCGCCCGTGCAGGCGTTGGCCTGGCCCGAATTGACCAAAAAACCGGACATTCTCCGGCCGTCGGCCAGCATCTCCTTGCATTGCAGCACGGGCGCGGCCTTGAATTTATTGGTGGTGAACACCCCGGCGGCCACGGCCGGGGTCCGGCTGACGATTGCGGCGAGGTCGAGTTTGCCGGGTTTCTTGAAGGACGCCGACGCGGCGGCGAAGCTATATCCTACGGGTATTTTCATCGGGTTCTCCGGATGCTGAGCTAGAATTGCACCCAGCCATAACGCAGAGTCGGCCCTCTGAAAAGGGGGAAGTGGTTGCCTCGCCTCGACGCAAGGAGTATGCCGGACCCCATGGACTCGCTCACCCTCGCCCTCGTGTTCGCCACGTTCTTCTTCGCAGCTTTCCTCAAAGGAACCGCCGGGCTCGGTTTCGCCACCAGCTGCCTGGGCATCATGGCCGCCTATCTCGACATGCGGCAGGCCATCCCCCTGGTCATCATCCCTTCCGTGCTTTCCAACACGCTGGTCATGATCGACGCGGGCGGCTTCCTCCCCATCCTGCGCCGGTTCAAGTTCATGCTCCTGGCCACCCTGCCCGGCCTGGCCCTCGGCCTGTGGATTCTGGGCGGCAGTTCCTCCTCCGTGCCCAGGCTGGTCCTCGGCGCGTCCATGTTTCTCTATGGCGGCTGGGGATTGTGGGGCGGAGTCCTGCAACTGCGCCAGAACCCGCTCGTCGACACCGCGGTGGGCGTGGTCACCGGCGCGGTCAACGGACTGACCGGCTCGCAGATCATGCCCATCCTGCCCTACCTCATGTCCCTCGACATCACGAAGGATCAGCTCGTCCAGGCCATCAACACCTCCTTCACCCTGTCCTCGGTCATCATGCTCGTCGGCCTCAACCGGCTCGGCCTGGTTTCCACGGAGACCCTGATCGTGTCGGCGGTTGGACTGGTTCCCGTATTCCTCGGCATCTACACCGGAAGCAAAATCCGGCGCAGGCTGCCCGAACCCGCCTTCCGGCAGATCGTCTTCGCCCTCATCGGCCTGCTCGGCCTCGGGCTGATCGTCCGGGCCTTCGCATAGCCCTTGCCATCCGGTCCGAAACCGGCATATTCTGGGTCAAATCGGATATCCAAGGAGCCCAAGCCATGCGCACAAAGTCCCTTCGCCTGATCACGGTCCTTCTGGCCGTGACCGTCTTCAGCCTGCCCGCTTTCGCCGGACGCAAGCTCTTCGTTTCGAACGGACAGACCGTGTACGTGCCCATCTACTCCCACATCTACCAGGGCCCCAAGGGCAAACCATACAGCCTGTCCGCCCTGCTCTCCATCCGCAACGTGGACCGCAACCAGACCATCACCGTCACTTCGGTCAAATATTACGACAGCAAAGGCAACATAGTGAAGGACCACTTTGCCAAGCCCGTTTCCATCGCGCCCATGTCCACCAAGGAAGTCTACGTTTCGGAACGGGACTCCTCGGGCGGGTCTGGCGCGAACTTCACCGTCAAATGGGAATCCGACGCCAAGGCGGCCGTCCCCATCATCCAAGCCGTCATGATCGGCACGGCCTCGGGGCAGGGCATCTCCTTCACCTGCGACGGCGTCGTGGTCGAAGAGGAATAACCGCACGGGCGGGAAATTCACCCGAAACAAAAAAGGGCCGTTCCCACGGGGGAACGACCCTTTCAACATTCAACGGGCGGGCGATCAGGCTTCCAGTTCCTTCATCAGCCACTCCTTGATGGGCGGGGTCAATTCAAGGATGCCCTTGATGCCCTTGATATCGTCGAGCAACTGCTTGGCCAGGTCGTCGGGAACCTTCTTGGAACACAGGATGGTGGAGCCGTAATTGTCCATGCGCATGAGCACGACCTTGGGTTCGGCCCAGGTGTCGATGGCGAAATACACGGAATACTCGCCGGAGGTGGTCACCGGCGAACGCATGGCGTCGCGGTAATTGTTGTTGCCCCATTCCAGGTACAGGGTGACGGCATCCTCATGGATCATGTCCCAGTTCACTTCATTCAACCACTGCTTGCAGGTGTTGGTGTCGTCGCTCATATTTCCTCCAATGGTGTTCATTCTGTCATGTGATAATAAGTCTCATTTGATTTTCTGTCCACCCTCGTTTCACGGATCGATGCCGCTCTTCCGGTTTTCCCGCATGACGCGCACCAGGACGGCGAACCCGATCAGCAGCATCAAGGTCGCCAGCTCCCGGACCCACAAGGCCCACACGGTCAGTCCGGCCAGGGCGAAAAAAAACAGCAGACGGGTCCACTTCACCCGATTCCACGGAGCGGCCGACCAGTTTTTCTCCCACTCCACGCCGCGCCGCGCCAGCCGGAACCACCGATTGTCCGGCAGATCGGGAAGCTTTAGCTCGAAGAATCCCGCGCCGAGCAGAATGAGCGACACGGCCAGCAGAAGATAGCCGTGCGCCAACAACGCCAGGCAGAACAGAACCAGGGCCGCAACATGCAGGCACCAGTTCCACGGCTGCCGATGTCTCGACACCGCAAGCGCGAACAGGGACGAGGGCGTGACGGTCATGATTCCTCCGGCCCGACCATACAAACGACCTCACCGTCATTGCAACCCATTACGGCTTTTTGTAAAAGCAGGGCACGGAGGATCGACATGGACACCTATCTCACTTCAAGGGCCGTTTCCGAAGTGGGCGAATGCCTGCGCGCCCAAGACCATTTCCTGGCCACCGCGGAATCCTGCACCGGCGGCCTGCTCGCCAGCACCCTGACGGACACCCCCGGCAGCTCGGAGTGGTTCGCCGGGTCAGTGGTCGCCTATTCAAACAAAGTCAAGAACAGGCTCCTCGACGTTCCCGACGCCACCCTCGAAGAGCACGGCGCGGTCTCCGAGCCCGTGGTCTTGGCCATGGCCCAAAACGTGCTCAAAACCATCGGTGCGGACGTATCCGTGGCCATCTCCGGCATTGCCGGACCGGGCGGCGGCACCCCGGAGAAACCCGTCGGCACCGTCTGGATCGCCTGGGCCTGGCCCGGCGGCTCGCGCGCCCGCAAATACAACTTTCAAGGCACTCGCGATCAGATCAAGAGCCAAACCGTCATGACCGCCATCAACGGACTGCTGGGCGTGACCAAGTAGCCCGCGCAGGCCTCCGAAAAGTAATGAGCCCCCGGCCGTCGATTGCCGGAGGCTCATTGAGAGGAGGTAGGATGGTTTCGGGAAGCATCATGCCGCGGGGGTCAGCACGACTTCCTTGTTGTCGCCGAAACTCAGCGAATATTTTTTGCCGTATTTGGTGAGAAAGTCCTCTTCGGCGATGAAGGGAACGTCGTCCACTTCGATACGAGCGTCTTCATCCTCATCAGGTTCATCAATGCCCAGACCGAGCACGATCTTGGCGTGTCAACCTCCGCCGACTTGGTACTCGCGAAGACGAATGCAGCTTTCTTCGTCCTCGTCCTCCAGCATGTCCCGGAGCTTGTCCAGCATCTCTTCGGGAACAGTCAATTCAAACATATTCTTGTCCTCATTCTTGTTGTCCTGGCCGCATCGGCGTCTCTCCGCCCCATGACCGGGTTACTGTCGTTCTTCCGCCGCCTCGGCCCCCGCCAATTGACGGGCTTGCCGCCACGGGAGGGCCATGCGCCGAAGCGTTATTCGGCCTCGGGGGTCAGCACGACTTCCTTCTTGTCGCTGAAGCTCAGCGTATATTTCCTGCCGTGTTTGAGGAGGAAATCCTTTTCGGCGATGAAGGGCACATCTTCCACTTGAATGCGCTCGTCCTCATCCTCGTCGAGTTCGTCTATGCCCAGACCGAGCACGATCTTCGAATGACAGCCGCCGCCGGTCTTGTATTCACGCAGACGGACGCAGCTCTCTTCGTCATCCAGCATATCGCGCAGCTTTTCCAGCATCTCTTCGGGAACGGTCAATTCAAACATATTCTTATCCTCACGAGTTCTTGATTCGATTACATCATTGCGGGCTTGAGCCCGTTTCCGCTTGTTCCTTCCGCGCGACGGCCGTGAATCGCCTCACCGTCCCGCCGCTCTGAGGACTCCAGCAGGAGGCGGACACACATCCCCGCCGCGGCCTCCACGTAATCGAGGCACACTCCCTTGGAATCCGAATTCGGATCGCGATCCTTGCTCAGCTCGCGGCAACAAACGCTGCCGTAGCGGGCGAGAAAACGATCATGCAGCTCCTTGGAGGCCTTCCGCACCTGATCGTCGGAGGCGCTCCGGGGAGCCTTGCCCAGAATCAGGCTTTGGGCCATTACCGCGCCGGACAGCGCCCCGCAGATGCAGCCCGCATCGCCGATGCCGCCGCAGAATCCCTTGGCGAGGGCCATCACCAGGTCCTGGGACAGGCCGCCGTTGAATTCCCGGTTGATGACGGCGAGCACGGCCTCGGAACAGCACATGGGGCCGTCTCCGTAAAACCGCCGGGCCGCCAGCCCTGATTCGGCGACAAGCCGTTCTTCATCGGGGAAAAGAGGCATCATTGTCCCGCTCCTTAGACGATCACCGACTTGAGGCCGTGATCGACAAAACGCTGCCGGACCACATCCAACTGTTCCGGCGCGTATTCGCCGGACATGCGGTATTCCCAGCCGAGCGCCGCATACTTGTTGCGGCCAAAGGCGTGGCACGGCATGATCTCGATTTCTTCACGGCCGAATTCCTTGAAGAATTCAGCCATGGCCGCGATATTCTCGTCGGAGTCGTTGAGGTTCGGCATGAGCGGCATCCGGATATGCACTTCCTTTCCGGAGGTGAGCGCGGCGCGCATGTTGCGCAGGATGATTCCATTGTCCACGCCGGTCAGCTTCTTGTGCTGTTCCGGGTCCATGTGCTTGCAGTCGAACAGGAACAGGTCCGCCAGCTCTATGGCCTTGTCGAACCGCTCCTCGGGACAGTAGCCGCAGGTGTCCACGGTCACGTGATAGCCCTCGTCCTTGGCCGCCTGGACCATGTCGAGGAAGAATTGTCCGCCCGAGGTGGGCTCTCCGCCGCCAAAGGTCACGCCGCCGCCGGAGTTTTCGTAGAACAGAGAATCCTTGCGCACGACCTCCATGACCTCTTCCACGGTCATGGTCCTGCCGGACAGCTCGCGGGCCTTGCTCGGACAGGAATCCACGCATTCCCCGCAGTTGGTGCACTTTTCCAGGTCCCGGCCGAACTTGCCGTCCTTTTCCACCACGGCCCCGTTGGGGCATGCCTCGGCGCACGCGCCGCAGCCAACGCACAGGTCCGCGAAAAGGAGCAACTGCGGCGACGCTTTCTGCGACTCCGGGTTGCTGCACCACAGGCAGCTCAGGGGACAGCCCTTGAGGAAAACCGTGGTGCGCAGGCCGGGCCCGTCGTGAATGGACATGCGCTGTATATTGTAAATCATTCCCTGGCTCATTTTTTCTCTCCGCAGGTGTTTTCCGTTTCGTGATTCTCACAGAGGGCAGGAATGTCCTTTGTGGGAGAGGGAGACGCGGGGCGAGGGGTTGGGACCCTCGCCCCGCTGTTTGCCTACCCTATTTAGGAGCTAGTTTTGGTATTCAGTGCGCTTGATGATCTCGTTCTGCACACCGCAGTCCAGACGGGTGAAGTAGGCGCTGAAGCCTGCCACGCGGACGACCAGATCGGGGTATTCCTGCGGATGGGCCTTGGCGTCCTTCAGGGTCTCGGAGCTGACGCAGTTGAACTGGATGTGGGAACCGCCGAAGTCGCAGTAGGTCTTGATGAGGGAGATCAGGGTACGCGCCCCGGCCGGGCCCTCGATGACCTGCGGGTTGACCTTCACGTTGAAGTGGTTCGCGCCGTAACGGACGGTGTCGATGGCCTCCGCGCCGGACTTGATGAGAGCCGTGATGCCTTCATGGTCGGTGCCGGGCATTGCGGAGACGGAGCCGTCGGTCAGGGCGACGCCCGCCTTGCGGCCGTTGGGCAGCGCGCCCATCATGGAGCCGAAGTAGTTGTGGTAGGACAGGGAGTACGCGTCCAGCGGGGTGCGCTGGCCAAAGCAGTCCGGGCCCTGCGAGCTGTGGATGGTGTCCACGTCGCGGTAGAACCGCTGTACGAACTTCTCAACCTCGGGGTAATCGTTGCCGTGCTTGGGTGCGTCGAAGCACATCTTGCGGATGTCCTCGAACCCTTCGAAGTTGGCCTTGATGGCTTCGAGGAGCTGCTCCATGGTAATCGTCTTGGTGTCGAAGACCAGGTGCTTGATGGCCAGCAGGGAGTTGGCGGCGTCGATACCAGCGGTCATGATGGGGTTGACCTGCGGGTAGCGGGTTCCGCCGGCCTCTTCGCACATGCCCTTTTCGATGCAGCCGTCGTACATGGCGGAGCGGAAGACGCTCGGCACGACCTGGAGGCGGGCCATCTGGCTGAGATCGGAGTGGGCGCGGGAGATGTGGAACAGGTTGTCCAACTGCTTCTTGGCGGCGTCGTAGAGATCCTCGAAGGTCTCGAAGGTGGTCGGATCGCCGGTTTCCACGCCGACCTTCTTCTTGGTGACCGGGCACTTGCCGTTGTTCAGCACGAGTTCGACGACCTTGGCGAGGCAGGGCTGGTCTTCCTGGGTGATGAAGCTGCCCTTGCCGCACACGCCGGTGGACACGCAGCCGTAGTTGCCGCAGTTGCGGGCGTCTTCCAGGGTGATGCCGTCGGGGTACTGGGCGAAGCGGGCCAGGGTACGCTGGACGACCACGTTGTTATTCAGGATCTGAGGCTGGCCGGAACCGCCGCGGATGCACTCCACGACCTTCTGCATGTAGGAATCCTTGATCTTGGGATGGTACAGCAGGGTCAGCGTGGGCTGAATGCTCCGCATCTGGATCTGGGTTTCGAGAAGCAGCTCCTCCAGCTCGGTGCAGGCGTCTTCGCCGTTTGCGTCCACGCCGCCGATGGTGATGGACTGGCCGGTGTGGCCGGACAGGGTCAGGGCGTAGGAGTTGCCCTGGTACTCGCCGAGTTCGAGATGGCGAATCCACTGGAACTTGAGCAGGGTCAGGACCTGCTCGCGGGTCAGGTTGCCTTCGTCGATGTCCTTCTTGAAGAAGGGATACATGTACTGGCCGTAGCGGCCCGGGGAGACGGCGCAAGCCATCTGCTCGGTGGCAACGCAGAGGTGGAGGAACCAGAAGGACTGAATGGCTTCGCGGAAGTTGCGGGCCGGATGCTCGGGCACGCGGCGGCAGATTTCGGCGATCTCAAGCAGCTCGGCCTTGGTCTTGGGATCGGCTTCCTCGGCAGCGGTCTGCTCGGCCAGGTCGGCGTAGCGATGGGAATGGGCGATGACCGCGTCGAAGGTGATGAGCATGGAGCGGTACAGGTCGATCCGGTCCCTGTCGGCCAGGGTGGTCGGGCACTCTTCGAGGCGCTTCTTCACGTCGTCGATGAGGTAGCGCAGCCCCTTGTTCAGGACCAGGCCGTAATCGGCGATGCCGGAACCGGAAGCAACGGAAACGTTCTCGTAGTACATGCCCGCCTTGGCGTACTGCTTCGGGTTAACGCCGTACTTTTCCTTGTACATCTGGTTGTTCTGGTCGATGCAGGTGCGGCCTCTCCAGAGCTTGTAGGTCTTTTCGAGCAAATCCTGGGTCTCGGCGGGAATCTTCATTTCGCCCAGGGAGGCCATCTTGGCCATCTGCATTTCTTCCTTGATCCAGGAGACGTTCCACTCGGGGTAGGCGTAGACGCCCGCACGAACGCCGGTCAGGGTGCCGACCAGGGGGTTGCCGTCCAGGAATATCTTCTTGCCGGTCAGGACGCGCTCCAGCAGCTTGGCGCGGATGTAGACAACCGGCTCGCCCTGATGCTTTTCATATACTTCAAGAAGGAACTTCAGACGTTCGGGGTCCATGATCTGCGGCGCAGCCATCAGGTAGTCCTTGAGTTCCTTCGCCCGCTTTTCGGCGGTGTCCCAATTGATGCCGTAGCCCTTGGCCTCGGCCTGATTGTCGGTCGTATTCACAACGGAAAGAGTCGTCATTTCCATCTCCTATTCTCTTGATGATGTTCTGAATCGGATTAATGTGTGAAGTTCGTTCGCTTGTTCTTTTTCGCACTAGCACGGGGTGTGCCAGAACACGCTTGCCGCCGACAACAACAAGCAAGATACTGAATTACTGAGATTTTTATTTTCTTTATAGCGCGAGAATCGGAGTGAAAAAATTAATTTATAGAAAAAAATTTTTCTATTTGAAAAAAAATTTTTCTCTTTCTAAGGTGCCGCCAATGTGTTTATAGGCGATCTTGACAAGCCGCAGTCCTTTTTGCGGGGGGAGGAAACCTTTGTATTTTTCCAAAGAAAAGTTCGCCGACGTCAGCCGGGAAAGCGTCCTAACCCCGGCCATGACCGCCATCTGGGACGACCTGGGCGTCGGCGTGGCCGTGGTGAACGCCAACGGCATTTGTGAATATATGAACCCCATCCAACGGCGCGCCGACGGTTTTATCAGCATCCCGGTGGAGGGGCAGCACATCACCAAACTATATGTGCCCCACGAGCTGGACTGCATCCCGACCATCGAATGTCTGCGGAACAGCAGGCCCATCCTGAAAAAATGCTACTTCTACAAGACCACCAACAATTACCTCGCCAGCACGGTCTCTGATTTCTTCCCCCTCTACGATCGCGGAAAAAAAGACGGCGTCATCGCCTTCACCATCTGGACCGGCTCGGCTTCGCTGAGCGATCCCAAGCGGCGGCCGAAAAAAACCGTCAAACGCCCCTACTCCTATTACACGTTCGACAGCATCATCGGTCAGGACGACGGCCTGGCGGACGTGCTGACCGAAGCCCGTACAGCGGCCAAGGCGTCATCCCACGTCATGATCTGGGGCGAAAGCGGCACCGGCAAGGAGCTGTTCGCCCAGGCCATCCACTCCGGAAGCGACCGCCACGACCAGCCGTTCGTGGCCGAAAACTGCGCCGCCATTCCGGAAAACCTGCTGGAGGCGATCCTCTTCGGCACCTCCAAGGGCGCGTACACCGACGCCCCGGAAAAACCCGGCCTGTTCGAAGAGGCCAACGGCGGCACGCTGCTTCTGGACGAGTTGAACTCCATGCCGCTGGGGCTCCAGGCCAAGCTGTTGCGCGTGCTCCAGGAAAAACGGGTGCGCCGCCTCGGCTCCAGCAAGGAGATCCCGGTGGATGTGCGGGTCATCAGCATCCTGAACGAAACGCCCCTGGTCGCGGTCGGGAACGGCATCCTCCGCAGCGACCTGTATTACCGGCTCGCCGTGGTGGGCCTCGCCGTGCCGCCCCTGCGCGACAGAAAGACGGATATCCCCCTGCTGGTTCGCACGTTCATCGAACGCTCCAAGCAGGCGAGTGAAGGCTCGCTCATCGACGTGACCCCAGAAGTCCTCCGAATGTTTCAGGATTACGACTGGCCGGGGAACATCCGCGAGCTGCAACACGTCATCGAAGGCGGCCTCGCCCTGCTCGGCGACCGGGACGTCGTCGACTGCCAATCCCTGCCGCGCCACTTCCGCGAAGCGTGCGAGGCCACATGCGCCTCCGAATCCACGAACCCCATGGCGGAGACGCCGAGCCCTGGCGAGGACGTGGTGCCGGGACGGAACTATTTCGATTACCGGACGGTCAAACGGAACAGCGTCATCCCGCTCAAGCAGTGTATGCAGCGGTACGAGGCTGAATGCCTGTGCAACGTGTTGCGGGTCACGGGCGGCAATGTGGCCAAGGCCGCCCGGATTCTGGAGATCACCGCGGCCGGATTGCGCTACAAGATCAAGCAGCTCGGCATCGAGGACCGCTTCTAGGACGCGGCCCGGCCACTCGACCGGCAGACGGCATCGCGCGCCGGTCGAGCCGGATCAGAGCAGGGACCGCACCAGGCAGACGATGCCTGCAAGCGTGATGATGACCAGAAGCACCCGTCGGAACGTGTCCTGATTGACGTGCTTGGTGATGGGAAAGGCGCACAGGGTGCCCAGCATGGTCGCCGGAATCCCGTACATCGCGTATTCGAGGACGTCCGGGGTGTAGAGCCCCGCTCCGGCCTGCAAAACGCAGGTCATGGTGCCCCGGATCAGGAAGAACACGCCAAGGGTGCCGAGAAAGACCCTGGGGGACCAGCCCACGTAAAGCCCGTACGCGCCAACGGGCGGGCCGTCGAAGGATATGGCCGTGCCGAGCAGCCCCGCGCCGAATCCGGCCGCACTGCCCCGCGACCACGATTCCCGGCGGACCTCGGTGACGCGGAAGGTTCGCTGCCAATACACATAATAGAGCAGCAGCGCGCCCACGGCCCCCTGCAGGATGGTCCCGGGAACGAATTTGAGGATGAAGAGGCCGACAAAGGCCCCGGGCAGGGACCCGACGAGCATGGGCCAGAGCGCGGACACGCGGCAATGCCGGAAATGCGCTCCGGCGATGCAGCCGTCCATGACCACGTTGAGGATGCAACTGAGCGGAATCAGCTCGTGCATGGGGATGAACATGGCCGCCGCCGGAACCGCGACCATGGCCCCGCCGATGCCGCTTACGCCGGAGACGAAGCCGCCGACGAGCCACAGCCCGAATACAAGCAGATGGTTGGGATCGAACATATGGAGAAACCTGCGTGGAATCAGTGGCGCGCGAGGTTGGCCTCGCATGCAGCCAGAGACTCGTGACCCAGCTTGCGCATCAGCAGCTCGTAGCGGTCCCGCACCAGATTGCGGTGCTCCCGCCGAGCGGCTTCGACGCACTCGCGATAGGCTTCCAGGGTGGCCGGGGAATAGGTCTGAAGCTCGGACCCGAGGTAGAGGCAGAAACCGGCGTGGCCGTCGGGATGAATGCATCTCGGGAATTGGGCGGCCACTTCCTTGCGCCACTCGCCTTCCGCGATAACGATATCCCTGATGACCGGGGAATCGCTGAGGGGCGGAATCAACCGCTCCATGAGCGCGTATTTCTCGGTCATGAAGTTGCGCCCCTGCTCGGCGGCGGCCTTCAGGTCAGCCAGATAGGATTCGAGAAAGGCGTCGGACAGAACCCCATGGGAAATTTCCCGCATGAGGCGAAAGGATTCCGGGCGCTCCTGGCACTGCGATGTGCCGCCCCGGTTTTTGACCGCGAGAAACATTTCCAGTTCGCGTTCAATGATGCCGTTGATAAGTGTCTCACGGTATTGCTCGTTCATCATTCCTCCCATTGTAATCGTTAGGAAAAAGGGCCGCAATCAGGCAAAACCCATGCCGTTTCCGCAAATGAAAAAAATAACGAGCAGGACAGTGCAAAGGCGATGCCGATTTTCCAGCTCGCCCGCACTAATGATAAACACTTGCATTTATGCAATAACATCTTGGTTTCTAACACAAATCATATTTGGCACAAATCATCAGCCAACCTCCATTTCGCCTCGGGCCATTGAGGGGCGAGACAAGAGAATTTTGCAAAAAATAAAAATTTTTACAAAAAAAGATAAATTTTTACCCGTCAAAGACATCGGCACACAAGTAAATACTCTTTCGATCATAAGCTATTTTAATGAGTTAGTTAGATGGTGAAGAATTTCACGTATTGGCACCCAATTTGCTTTTCTTTGAAGCAACAACACGTGAGGTTGTTTTCAGGAGGTTCGGATTAGTGATGCAGAGGTTTCGTTCGCCCTCTGTAGTTGCGGATAAAGCCGCGCTCGGCCTGATAGGTTTCAGGAAAAGCGCGGCCCGACAGGCACCGTGAGCTCACGATACGGAGCCATCGGCAGGGGCCTTGCGGGCAGACGCTACGAGGAAAAGCGCGCTGCCGGAAAGCGGGTCCGCCCCGAAACCGGGGCCAAGGCTGCCGAAAACTCATTAAATTTGAGAGATGATCTATGTCACAAGAACAGTTGGAACTGAATAAATCCCTTTCCCCCGCCCAGGTTTGGGCACTGGCCCTCGGGTCTATCGTCGGTTGGGGATGTTTTGTACTGCCCGGAGACATGTTCCTGCCGCAGGCCGGCGTTCTCGGCACACTCATCGGCTTCACGGTTGGCGCCTTTCTCATCTGTTTCGTGGCTGTCTGCTACAGCTACATGATCAAATACGCCCCGGTCGCCGGCGGCGCTTTCGCATATGCCTACGTCGGGTTCGGCCCGTCGGCGGCCTTCATCTGCGGCTGGGCGCTCGTGCTCGGCTACATCGCCATCATCGGCATTGACGTGGCCGCGCTGGCCCTGATTTTCCGATTCCTTTTCCCGGGAGTCTTCGAATTCGGCCCATTGTATTCGATCGCCGGATGGGACGTGTACACCGGCGAAGTCCTGCTCATGACCGCGGCCACACTGCTGTTCGGCTGGATGAACTACCGGGGAACCACCTTCGCGGGCAAATTCCAGGTCGTTCTCACCTTCCTGCTCGTCGTCGGCATCTGCTCCCTGTTCACGGGAGCCGCTTCCCTGGAAACCGCCCAACCCGCCAATCTGCTGCCGCTTTTCGCCGAGCACCGCTCCGCCTTCTCCTGCGTCCTCATCATCTTCGCCATCTCCCCCTTCCTGTTCGCGGGATTTGACACCGTGCCGCAGGCCGCCGAGGAATTCACCTTCGAACCTTCCCGCGCCCGCAACCTCATGATTATCGCCATCCTGTGCGGCCTGGTGCTCTACGCCCTGGTGACGCTGGCCGTCGGCATCGCCATCCCGTATCCCGACATGCTGGCCAAGATGGACGCCATGCGCGCCGCGGGCGGAACCGCCTGGGCCACCGGCGAAGTCGCCTCCATGGCCTTCGGCAAGCTTGGCGCCGTGATCCTGGCCTGCGCCGTCATGGGCGCGGTCTGCACCGGCATCAACGGTTTCTACATCGCCACCTCCCGACTGCTGCTCAGCATGTCCCGAGGCCGCATCCTGCCCGCATGGTTCGGCGACATCCATCCCAAGTACCGTTCGCCCTACAAGGCCATCCTGTTCACCATCGCCATCGTGCTGCTGACTCCCTTCGCGGGCCGTTCCGTCATCGTCTGGATCGTTGACATGAGCTCCGTCGGAACCGGCATCGGCTACCTGTTCTCCTGCCTCGCCGCGCGCCGCGTCATCCTCGGTAGCATGGGCATCGAGAACCGGGCGCTGAGCCTGTTCTGCTGCACCATGGGCACCATCGCTTCCGTACTGTGCATCGTGCTGCTCCTCATCCCCGGCTCCCCCGCCTACATCAGCGAAGCATCCCGCTGGTGCATGGTCTCCTGGGTCGGCATGGGCGTCTTCTTCTACTTCTCCAACAGGGGCGAGTGGGCGAAGCTGTCCGAATCCGACCTGCGCGAGAGCATCCTCGGCCGCAAGGACATCCCCGTCTTCTTCAAGAGCCGTTCCCCCGAAGTGGAGGTTCAGGCCCAGGCCGACTAACCACTGTCTCCTCCTCGGCACCTCTCACCCCGCCAAACAACACCGCCCCCGCCTGCGTAAGCAGACGGGGGCGTCGTTATTTGTCCAGGCCGCCTCCTCCGGGAAACGGCGTCACAACATGCAAGGCGATCTCATCAAGGACGGCCGGAAAAAGAGCGGTCTCCGGCTCCCGCCCGGATGGACGGCATCCGAATGCGGGAAGATTCGCTCCGCCCTCGGGCGGCGGTCCCTACTCCATCCCTTCGTCCTCAAGCAGATCCCTGCCCGAGGCGGCGTTTCTGGCCAGATCGTCCACGCGCTCGTTGAACAGATGGCCCGCGTGGCCCTTGACCCAGTGAAAATTGACGTCGTGTTTTTCAATTAGCGGAAGCAGCTTCCGCCAGAGATCCTGGTTCTTGACCGGCTTTTTCGCGGCGGTTTTCCAGCCGTTGCGCTGCCAGTTCTTGAGCCAGCGTTGGGTGATGGCCTGCTGGACGTATTTGGAGTCTGTCCAGAGGTCCACGGTGCAGGCACGGGTGAGCACGGACAGCCCCTCGATGACGGCAAGCAGCTCCATGCGGTTGTTGGTGGTCCGCTTGAAACCCTGAGCAAGCTCCTTGTAGTTGTCGCCCTTTTCGCCCTTGTATTCGCCGTGGATGAGGACCGCGCCGTAGCCGCCGGGGCCGGGATTGCCCAGGCAGGAACCGTCCGTATACATGGTCACGCGATCACTCACTGCCATTCTCCTTGTTCAATGAATCGAGTTTTTTGATTATTTCAACCAGCACTTCCTGAATGGCCATGGGCCATCCGCCGTCCTTGAAGGAAGGAAGCAGGAAGGTGGTCCTGAGAGACTCTGTGAATTCCTTGCCGAGAGCCTTGCGCACGATCGGGGGAAACCGCAGCTCGACCACGTCGATGGCGGGCGCGAGCCCGATGTACATGGTCTTGTCGTCCAGGTGCGGCACCACGAAATCACCGGCGTAGACCTGTATCCGGCACTCAAGCCCCCACTTGTCGCGCAGGGCTCCCGTGAAGGACACGATCATCTTCTTCTCGTCCTTGGTCAGGACGCCCGTTTCATCATAAACGGCGCTGGCCTGATTGAGCACCTCCACCACGCGCTCATTGTTCTTCATGAACGCCCATATTACGGCGACGAAGACAAGAATCAGCGCAAGGGAGCGGACAAGCTTCTCCTTGGGCGTGGACCCGTGCACTCTGGGGATATTGATACGCATGGCTGCTCTCTATCGTCTGGGCGGCATTGAGGCAAGCACGGAAGCCGGGCTACCCCTCGCCGCGAAGGGCCTGGATGGGATCAAGCGAAGCGGCCTGCCGGGCGGGCTTGAGGCCGAAGACCAGCCCCACGGCCTGCGATCCGGCCAGGGCCATGAAAAACGCCTTCCAGGAGAACTGAATGGTCAGGATGTCCAGCCGCGACAGGAATTGACCGAGCCCCAGCCCGAGGAACAGCCCGAGCACGCCGCCGAGCATGGTCAGGGCGCACGCCTCCACGAGGAATTGCAGCATGATCGCCGAATTGCGCGCGCCCATGGCCTTTTTCAGACCGATCTCCTCCGCCCGCTCCGAAACCGATATGGAAAAGAGATTGGCCAGGACGAAGCCGCCCACCAGCACGGCGATGCCTGCGGTCACGCCCAGGAAAATGGTCAGCCCGCCCTTGAAGATGGCCAGGAACTTGAGCACCTCGTCGGCCGTCAGGATGGTGAAGTCATCGTCGTCCTCCGGCTTCAGGTGGTGCAGGTGCCGAAGCAGGGAACGCAGGTTCTCGGTGTGCGCGGCCATATAATCCGGCTCCGCGAACTTGACCCGCAACGCCCGGAAATACTTTCGGTCCAGATTGTACCGCTGAACCATGGTGGACAGGGGGATGATGATCCTGTTGTCCACATCGCCGCCTCCGCCCGAGGTCACGCCCCGGTAGGAAAGCTTGCCCACCACCTGGAACGGGATGCCCGAGACATACATGACCCGCCCCACCGGCGACTCATCCCCGAACAGCTCCCGCGAAGGCGTCTCGCCGATCAGCGCCACCTTGGCGCCGATGCGCTCGTCCTCGGCCGAAAGGTCCCGTCCCTCGCTCAGCGGCCAGTTCCACGCCTGGGAGTAGTTCTCGTAGGTGCCCACGATGACCACGTCCTGACAGCTCCGGTTGCCCGCTTTCACCGTCTGGCTGCCCCGAGCCCGCATGGGCAGCACCTGATACGCGCCCGGCAGCGACGCCCGGATGCGCTCCGCGTCGTCCCGGCTCAAGGTCAGCGTGCGCATACCGACCGCGCGCTTCTGGAAATTGCCGCCGAATACCAACGCCGCGTCCGGCCCGAACATGTCCACCATCTCCAACGCCTTGCGGTTCGCGCCGTCCACCGCCGTCACGATCAAAGTCAGCGAGGCGATTCCGAATGCAACGCCCAAAATGACAAAGATGGACCGCAACTTGAAAGCCCAAACAGCTTCCAAGCCCATGCTCACCACTCTGGTCAAGGTCCGCATCATTTTTTTTGGTGCCTCCGGCGGCCGGGGGAAGGGGAAAGGGAAACCCTTTGAAAAGGGCTTTCCCTTTCCCCTTCCCCCGAACCCCCATCCCCTTTCCCTTCCAAAACTTTTTGGGCCGCTTCGCGGAGAGGAGATGATCCGAGTTTTTCGTTCCGATCTATACGTTGTTTATCCGGGCCATTTCGTAAAGACGCGCCTTGCGTGTATCCTTCCAGCCATTGCGCCCCCCGCCGAAGGCGGCACAAAAAGTTTTGGAGGGTCCAGGGAACCTTTTTCAAAAGGTTCCCTCGCGGGGTCCGGGGCAGCGCCCCGGCCGCCGGAGGCATTTCTTTTCCAGTTACACCGTCACATCCTCCGCTATGCGCCCGTCGTGCAGGCGGATGATGCGGCCCGCTTCACTGGCCACGTCCTCGTCGTGGGTGACGAGGACGATGGTTTGTCCGGCGTCGTGCACATCGTGAAAGAGCTTCATGATGTCTCCCGATGTGGTGGAGTCGAGCTGGCCGGTGGGTTCGTCGGCCAGAAGGATGCGCGGTTTGTTGAGCATGGCGCGGGCCATGGCAACGCGCTGCTGCTGGCCGCCGGACAGGCGCGAGGGCTTGAAGTTCATGCGGTCGGCCAGTCCCACCCGATCCAGCAGCGACTCGGCGCGGACGACCAGTTCACTGCGCGGCCTGCCGGAATAAAGGCCGGGGAGGATAACGTTTTCAAGCGCGGTGGCATAGGAGATGAGGTAGAACGACTGGAACACGAACCCTAGGGCCTTGTTGCGCAGGTCGGACTGTTGGTCGTCGTCCAGATGCGAGGTGTCGTGGCCGAGAAGATGGTAGGTTCCCGCCGTGGGCCGATCGAGCAGGCCTATGATATGCAGCAGGGTGGACTTGCCCGATCCCGAGGTGCCTTGCAGGGCGATGAACTCGCCGGAAGCGACGTCCAGGGTGATGCCCTTGAGGACCTCGATGCCGGGCCGGGTCTCGTCGTCCTTCCCTTGGAAGAAGGTCTTGGTGATCCCGTCGAGGGAGATGGCCGAGGTCATCACAGGCCCTTTTTGCCGACCTTGGCGCCGGGCAGGACGAGCTGCGTGGCGACCACGTCGCCCTCGGACAGCCCTTCAGTGATCTCGGAGTTCTCCAGGCCGATGAGACCGAGCTTGGGAGCGACCTCCTCGGGTTCCCGGTTCGGATCGGTCACACGGAAACAGACCTGGCGGTCCTTGACCCATTTGAGGGCGTTGTTGGGAACGGTCAGGACGTCGTCCTTGGTCTGAACGATGATCTTGCACTGGGTGGTCATTTCGGGTCGCAGGAAGTCGGCCTGTTCGCGGGTGACCTCGACCAGGGTGCGGTAGTAGACGATGTTGTCGCGGATTTCGGGCTCGGGGTAGATACGGTCCACCACGCCCTCGAAAACCTTGTTCCGGTATGCGTCCACGGTGTAGCGCACGGCCAGGCCCGGCTTGACGCGGCCCACATCGGTCTCGTCCACGTATATCCACATTTCGAGCTTTTCCGGGTTGAGCACGGTGATGAGATTGGACACGGACAGGCCGGACACGATGGTCTCGCCCTCCTGCGCGGCCACCTGGCTGACCACGCCGTCGATGGGCGAATAGATGCTGGTGTAGGAAAGCTGGACCTTGAGGGTATCGAGCTTCGCCTTGGCCGCCGCAACGCTGAAGCGGGCCATTTCGGCGTCCTGCGTGGCCACGTCCAGGGAGTCCTGCGCTTCAAGCCGCTTCTGGACCAGGGTGCGCTTGCGCGGGAGATTCTTCTCCATGTATTCGAGCTTTGCCCGCGCCAGGTCCAGATTGGCTTTGGCCTCGGCGATGCGCGCCTTGAGTTCGCGGCCGTCGATCCTGGCGACAAGCTCGCCCTTCCTCACGTGCTCGCCGACCTTGACGGGCACGGATTCGAGCACGCCCGTGGCCTGCGCGCCGATCTTGACCTGCGCGCCCACCTGGGCCTTGACGATGCCGGTGGCCTCCAGGACCTTGGAGACGCTCCCACGTTTGACCCTATCGGTCTTGAGAACCTTGATCTTTTCGGCGGATTGGCCCGCAGTGAAGTACCAGACGCCGCCTCCGGTCAGAATCGCCGCAATGAGAATGAATATGAGTTTTTTCATTTCCGGTTGTCTTGTTCCTGTTCGATCTCCCGGCGCAGGGCGGCGGAGAAATCGGAGGGTTTGAGCGGTTTGCGGCCAAGCAGCACATCGCGAAACGTCACGGCCCTGTAAGAGTAGCCGCACCCTTTGAGAGTCCGGCCGCCCTGGTAATATAGCGATTTGGACGGATAATTTCTACATAAAGAGAGACGGGACCCATGACGGATGCAGAGATTGTCCTCGCCAAGCATGGTGCAGTCGAAGGTCAGGAACCCCTGCTCGTCACGCTTCAGGGGGACAAAGCGGCCCAGCCCCGGGGCCTCGATCACCAGCCTTTCGAACTCGGAAACATGTCGCAGCCAACGGCCTTCCTCGCTCAGGCGGATGGACCGGCAACACCGGCCGCAACAGAGGCAATGTCCGACCACCTCCACCTCGCGGCGGAGGACGAAAGACCGAAAGCGGCGAAAGAGGCCGGTCAGGCGATCAGTGAGGGCCATGCGCCCAGGCTCCTTTTTTTGTCCCATGTACCGTTTTCAATGCTTTTTCCTTCGGCTCTTCTTGACCTGCTCACGCAATGTGCCTACTTGTGTGTCATTATGAATTGGGATTGGGACAAATTACAAAAGCAGCAACAGGGGCGCCCCGGCGGCAAGCCGCCGAGCTTCGACGATTTTCAGGAGCAGTTCGACAAACTGAAGAAGTTTAAACTGCCCGGTTGGAAACTCGTCCTTCCTATCCTCGTCCTCCTCTGGATCGCCAGCGGGTTCTACATAGTTGAACCCGATGAGGTCGGCGTGGTCAAACAGTTCGGCAAGTTCAACCGTATCACCACGGCTGGTCCAAATTACCATATTCCATATCCTGTGGAAAGCGTTCTCACTCCGAAGGTGACGCAAATCCGCCGCGTGGAATTCGGTTTCAGGTCCGTTGGACGCCCCCTGACGCAAAGCTTCCAGCAGGGCGTCAGCCGCGAGGTAAAGGAAGAATCCCTGATGCTCACCGGCGACGAGAACATCGTCTCGGTGCAGTTCATCGTCCAATACCTTATCAAGGACGCCGAGCACTACCTGTTCAACGTCAACGACCCCGAACAGACCCTGGCCCATGCGGGCGAAGCGGCCATGCGCGAAGTCATCGGCAACGGCAAGATCGACGACGCCCTGACCACCGGAAAACAGGAAATCCAGGTCCAGACCCGCGAGCTGATGCAGCGCATCCTGGACAACTACCAGACAGGGTTGTCCGTGGTCGCGGTACAGATGCAGAACGTGCATCCGCCGGATGAGGTCATCGAGGCGTTCAAAGACGTGGCTAGCGCGCGCGAGGACAAGAGCCGCTTCATCAACGAGGCCGAAGCCTACCAGCGCGACATCCTGCCCAAGGCGCGCGGCGAGGCGTCCCGCATCGTCAACGCCGCCCTGGCCTACAAGGAGGCCAAGGTCCGCCGCTCCGAAGGTGACGCCGCCCGGTTCCTGGCCGTGCTGACCGAATACCGGAAGGCCAAGGACATCACGCGCGAACGACTCTATCTGGAGGCCATGGAGACAATCCTGTCCAATCCCGACACGGAAAAACTGGTCATGTCCGAAGACGCCCTGAAGCAATCTATACCCTATCTCCCCCTGGACAAGCAGCCCCGCCGGGCCGCTCCCAAGGAAGCTCAATAAGGGGAGACTCGATATGAAAAAAACGACCATCATATTCGCCGTCGCCATCATACTCGGCGCCTTTGTGCTGACTTCCGCGGCCTTCACCGTGGACCAGACCCAGCAGGCCATCGTCATCCAGCTCGGTCGTCCCGTCGGGGACAAGGCACTCGACCCCGGCCTGCACTTCAAAATGCCCTTGATCCAGACCGTGGTCTTCTTCGACGCGCGCATCCTGGACTTCGACGCCAAGCCTGAAGAGATCACCACCACGGACAAGAAGTACATGAACGTTGACTCCTACACCAAATGGAAGATCATCGATCCTCTGACTTTCTACACCAAGGTGCGCACCATCCAGGGCGCCCGCGCCCGGCTGGACGACATCGTCCGCTCGCAGCTTCGCGTGGCCCTGGGCCGCTACACCCTGATCGAGGTCGTCTCGCACAAGCGGCAGGAGATCATGGACATGGTGACCGCACGGTCCAAGGAACTGCTCATGCCCTACGGCATCGAGGTGCTGGACGTGCGCATCAAGCGCACCGACCTGCCCGCCGAAAACGCCCGGTCCATCTTCGGACGCATGAAGGCCGAGCGTGAACGTCAGGCCAAGCAGTACCGCTCCGAGGGCCAGGAGGCCTCCGCCAAGATCAAGGCCAATGCCGACAAGGAACGCGCCATCATCCTGGCCGACGCCGGAAAACAGGCCGAAATTATTCGAGGCGAAGGCGATGCCCAGGCGACCAAAATCTATGCGGACGCTTTGGGGCAATCTCCCGACTTCTACGAATTCACCCGCAGCCTTGAAGCCTACCGTAACGGATTCGGTAAGAATACCAGGTTCATATTGACGCCAAAAAGCCCCTTCCTAAAACACCTTCAATGATAAAAACACCCCCCTGTTAATTGAGGATGTGGTCACACAACGGCCACATCCTTTTTCTTTTGCCAAAAATAACCTTAAACGATATCATTGACATTATCGGGAGATTCTCCCAAAGTCCCCGGGAGATTTTCCCTACTCGTCAAAAAACGGCGAAACCTATTGTTTGGTACGGGGGATGCCCCCCATTGAAAAAATATACTGGACGGCATACAGAAGCTACGTTACTCCGATAATAGGGGGAGAGTCTCTTCATGCCGCCATCATTTGTTAAGGAGCAACTATGCCCAAGAAGAAACGGAGATGTGACGAAGCGCAACTCAAGTGGTTTGAGGAAGCCCTTGAACGCATCAAGAAGGCGACCGGGGCACGTACCCAGGTCCAATTGGCCGAGGTGCTCGACGTTCGCCAGTCCAGCATTTCAGACGCCAAGCGCCGCTGCTCTATCCCCGCCGACTGGTTCCTGAAACTGTACCGCAGCCACGGCCTGGACCCCGACTGGTTGTCCGAAGGCGTGGAGCCCGTCTACATCAATGCCGACAAGGCCAAGGTCCCGGCCGACACCCTGCTCCGCGAGACCCCGGCCCCCTACGGCCGGATGAACTCCCGCGGCCGCCTTGTCGCCGTCTCCACCATGGCGGGCGCCGACAAGGATGCCGCCGAGTGGGAACCGAAGCCCATCGAAGAGCTGTCCGTGCCCGAATCCTTCTGCCGCCCCAAACTGCTGGTGGTGAAAGTTGATTCCGCGAGCATGGATCCGGTCATCACGCGCGGCGCTTTCGTCGGCATCGACCGCGACCAGAGCGAACACCCCGACGGCGATCTGTGCGCGGTCCACTTCCCCCACCAGGGACTGACCATCCGCCGAGTCTTCCATCAGGGCGACACCTTCCTGCTCAAGGCCGACAACGAACAGTATTCCGACCTGACCATTCCTGCCGAAGAAATGAACGACCGCACTGTCGGTCGAGTCATCTGGGTGCTCCAGAACCTCGCCCCCATGTAAATCCGGGCCCAATCCGCACCAAGCAAAAAAAGACCGCCCGTTCGCCGGGCGGTCTTTTTTTGCGGTCGAAGCGCCGTAGGCCTCTACGGGTGCACGCCCCCCTTGACTTGGGACCGCAAGCGGCCCTACTCTCCGGGCCATGACTACCTCAGAGAAGCCCACCACACAGGCCAAGGCCAAGCCCGTCACCGCCCCCGTCATCCAGGGCATGAAGGGCGGAGCGAAGATCTGCTGCATGACCGCCTACGATTATCCGTCCGGGCTCATCGCCGACCAGGCGGGCGTGGATCTCGTTCTGGTGGGCGACTCCGTGGCCATGGTCGTGCTCGGCCGCGAGGACACCCTGTCCGTGACCGTGGACGAGATGGTCCACCACACCAGGGCGGCGGCAAGGGGCGTCAAACGCGCGTTGCTCGTGGCCGACATGCCGTTCATGTCGTTCGCCACCGTGGACCGGGCGCTGGAAACCGCCCACCGTCTCATGAGCGAAGGCGGCGCCAAGGCGGTCAAACTCGAAGGCGGCCGAACCGTGGTCCCGCAAATCACCGCCCTGACCGAAGCGGGCGTGCCGGTCATGGCCCACGTTGGCCTGACCCCTCAGCACCTCGCCAGATTCGGTGGATTCAAAGCCCAGGGCAAATCCGCCGAGGCCACCCGCGTGCTCGTCGAGGACGCACAGGCCGTCGAGGCCGCCGGAGCATTCTGCGTGGTCCTGGAGGCCATGCCCGTGGAGGCGGCCCAGGTCATCACCGAGGCCGTGACCATCCCGACCATCGGCATCGGCGCAGGCAACGTGACTGACGGCCAGATTCTGGTCTACCACGACGCACTGGGCCTGTTCGACAGGTTCACGCCCAAGTTCGTCCGCCGCTTCGCCGAATTGGGCGAGGCGTCGCGCAAGGCCGTGGAACTGTATTGCGCGGAAGTCCGGCGCACCACCTTCCCCGGCGACAAGAACACCTTCTACATGCCCAGCGACGAGGTCGCCCAGGTCCGCAAGATCAAGATCAAACCCAGAAAGAAGTAGATGACCCTCGACTTCTCCTGGCCGGTGCTCTGGAACGGCCTGTTCTGGCCGCTCATCAGACTGACGTTCTATATCTCCGTGGCCCTGATGGTGGGCATCCTCATCGAGTCCCTGCGCTGGACCCGGTATGCCGCCAAGCTGGCCGATCCGCTGGCGCGGCGCGCCCGGCTCAAGGACATCTCGGCGGCGAGCTTCACCATGGCCTTTTTCTCGGGGCTCACGGCCAACACCATGCTCGCCGAAGCCCATGAAAAAGGCGAACTGTCGGACCGGGAACTGGTCCTCTCCAACCTGTTCAACTCCCTGCCCACCTACTTTCTGCACCTGCCGACCATATTCTTCATCGCCAGCCCGTTCATCGGCTCTGCCGCCTACACCTATGTGGGCCTGACCGCGCTCGCGTCGGTGCTCCGGACCATGGGCATCGTCTTCGCGGGCAAATTCCTGCTCCCGCCCCTGCCCGAGGGGTGCCTGCCGTGCAGGCTTTCCGAGATCAACGACCAATGGAACAAGTCCGGGACGAAGATCACCTCGCGGGCGTTCCGGCGGCGGCCCGTCAAGGTGCTGCTCATCGTCCGGCGCCGCCTCTCGGCCACCCTGTCCAAGGCGCTCAGGCAAGCCTGGCGAAGGTTCACCAAACGGCTGCCAAAGATTCTCTATCTCACCTGCCCCATCTACACCCTGTTCTTCGTGCTCAAACAGCTCGGCATGTTCGCCTGGATACAGTCGGCCATGGCTGACGGCATCCCGCTGTTCACCTTCCTGCCGCCCGAAGCCCTGTCCATCGTGGCCTTTCACATGGCCGCCGAGTTCACCGCGGGATTGGCCGTGGCCAGTGCGCTCATCGCCGACACCAGCCTTACCCAGGTCCAGGTTATTCTCGCGCTCATGCTCGGGAACGTGCTCTCCTCGCCCGTACGCGCCTTCCGCCACCAATTTCCCTACTACGCGGGCATCTTCCGTCCGCGCATGGCCTTCAAGCTGATTCTCTACAATCAGGTTTCCCGCAGCCTGACCATCGCCCTGGTGGGTACTGTCTACGCCCTTATAATGAACTGATCCCCGTTCACATTGTGCAACGCTGCACATTTTTTTGTGCAATGCACATCACATTGCACAAACGTTGAACATGCAACTAGTACCCAACCAGCTGTAATTATTGACTTGAAAAGTTTGGCACGCCCTATGCTTAAAGCAAGTCATGATTGATGCAGTTACCGTCACTCTCATCATCCTGGCCGTCGTGTTGTTGCGGCGGCCCCTCCTCACCGACCCGGACGCCGCCCCCGGCGTCCGGGAAGACGGGGAAGACAACGGCTTTACGGCCCGTGTTCCCGTGCCCGTCCGGACGACAACCCCCCATCCCGTCTGGATCAAACGGTACGACGATCAGGCCTGATAGCATATACCATACCTCCCTTGAAAAGCAGTTTCTAACCTCAAAACCCCTCCTCAAAAGCAGACCTCCAACCCCTGAAAGGGCCGCGCCAGCGGCCCTTTCACCCTTTCAGGGCCAGCGTACTTCCGTTCATCGCTCCCACTTTTCTTGTCAGAATAGCCCTAAACGCGTATGTATATACCAAATCGGCATACTCAAAACAGCCCGGACGTACGCGCATGAACGATCCCAACAACCACGACCCGAACGACAACCTGCTCGATCTCACCGATGACGAGCGCCTCGCCCTCGTGGTGGAACGCATCGAGGCGAAGTTTCTCGACTACAACGGGTACGACTTCTCCCGGCGGCAAAACATCGCCCTGAACATATTCTTCGAACTCTCCCAGGAAATGCGCGGCCGGGAGATGTTCTACGCGGTCTGCATGGCCATCCCCCACGCCCTGTTCGACCTGGAATCGACCATGTACATCCTGGAGGACGAGGAGACCTTCGCCCTGGCCGCCTGCTCCTCCGGCAAATGCGACAAGGAGTCCGTTCAGCCCTGGAGCGACGTGATGAACCACCGCCTGACGATCAAGGGCGAGGACATGTACATCCCCATCCGGGGGAACCCGGAATACAACGACATGCTCACCTTCGAACCGCCCCACAACGTCCTGGGCTGCTTTGTGATGCGCCCCTCCTCCGGCCTCCCGGGACACATCCGCCTCTTCCTCGAAAAATACGTCAACCGCGTGGGCTACCAGCTCCACCATCGCATCATCCGGGCCCGCAACCGCGAGCATATCGCCTTCATCAAGTCCATGGTTCAGGACATCGGGCATAACGTCATCGTACCCAACATGTACTTCAAGCTCTATTTCAACCGGCTCAAGCGCAAGATCGAAGAGTTGCACCTGACCACCACCACCATCCTCGCGGAGATGAACAAAGCCGCCGACCCGGAACAAATACGGGAGGGCAACCGGCTGGCGCAGATCGTCGGCGGCATCGAGGCCCAGTACCAGGAAATATACAGCCACTACGAGTCCACTTCGATGTTCCTTGAGACCCTGCTCAGGCGGCAGCATTTCGAGGAGGGGCGCTACGTGCTCGACAAGCGGGACGTTAACCTGCGCACCACGGTGGTCGACCCGATGGTCGAACGGTTCCGCCACCGATTCGACGAGCAGGACATCCGCTTCTCACTGGCCCGGGAATGCGCCGAGGATCAAGTCATCCGGCTGACCCTTGACCGAGGACTCATCGCACAGGTTCTGGACAATCTGTTGTCCAACGCTCTCAAATACACCGAAGATACTTCGGTCGACGGCGGCAGGAAAGAGCGGCACGTGTCGTACGGCTGGAAGGTCGTCGACGATTTCTTTGGCCCGGACAAACCCGGCATCCGCCTGTGGATAGCTTCCACGGGCAACCCGCTCGACCTCAAGGAGCCGCTGGAGGTCTTCAAGCCCGGATTCCGCGCCAAGAACGTGGCCAGCAGGCCCGGCACCGGCCACGGCCTCTACTTCGTCCGCCAGGTGGTTGAACTGCACGGCGGCAAGGTCTCTTACACCCATACCGACCAGCGCAACGTGTTCTCGTTCGTTCTCCCGTTCGAGCGGTCCTAGGCCAGCGCAAGCCGCGAGGGCATCCCGAAGACAGGCAGCCCGGCTTGACAAAGAGCCGGCTTGTCCTGTCAGATTCGGAATCGTTTCTCCCGCAACCCGGAGCCCGTATGGATTGGGATACCTATCTGGTGTTTCTGGCCGCCACCGTGGCGGTGCTGCTCATTCCCGGCCCCACCGTGATGATGGTGGTAGGCAGCGCGCTGGCGCAGGGCAGGCGCGCCGCCGTGCCGCTCGCTCTCGGCGTGGGGCTGGGCAACGCCGTGGCCGCAGCGGCTTCCCTGGCCGGGCTGGGTGTGCTGCTGGCCGCTTCCGCCGAGCTGTTCACCCTCTTCAAATGGGCCGGGGCCGCTTACCTCATCTACCTGGGCGTCAAGACGTGGCTGGCCGCCCCGGACACCGGCGCGGAGCCGAAACCCGCCCGGCGCGCAAAGGGCCGAACCCACCTGCTCAACGCCTGCGTTGTCACGGCCACCAACCCCAAAGCCATCGTATTCCTGTGCGCCTTCCTGCCCCAGTTCATCACCCCGAACCGTCCCTATCTGCCCCAGTTGCTCGTTCTGGAGCTCACGGTTCAGGTCCTGACCATGCTCGTGGCCCTGTTCTACGCCCTGCTCGCGGTCCAGGCCCACCGCCTCGTCGCCGATCCGGGCTCCATGCGGCTCATAAACAGGATCGGCGGCACCTCGCTTATCGGCGCGGGCATTCTCACCGCCGCCCTCAAGCGGACTTAGCCGTCAACAGCGGCGTTTCTCCGGCAAGACGCGACCAAATCGCCCCGTCCCTGCATGAGACGGAGTGAACAAGGCCGTGCCGGAACGCCAAGCGCCCGGCCGACGCGTCACTCCGTTTCGGAAGACGGCCGAGAAGCCGTTTCGACCGCTTTCACGGCCAGGAGACGACGATAATAGGAGAGGCAGAGGCAGGTCATGGGCAAGGCGATCAAAAGCCCCAGAAAGCCGAGGAGCCTGCCCCAGATGGACAGGGAAAGAAGAATGAGCCACGGGGAAAGCCCCAGGCTCTCACCCTGGATCTTGGGAACCAGCACGGCATCCTGAATGACCTGGACCACGGCCATGACCGCCATGGCGAGGCCGATGCCCACCCAGACGGACTCGCCCGCCTCAAGCGAATCGAGCCCGGCCAGGAACAGCACCGGGATAACCCCGGCCACCCCCAGGTAGGGGGCGATGTTAAGGATGCCGATGAGCATTCCCATGACCAGGCCAAGGGGCAGGCCGATGAGCAAGAAGCCGATGGACATGAGCACGCCGACGATCAGGCAGACGATGATCTGGCCGCGAAAATACAGGCCCATGGTCTTCTCGAACTCGCCCAGAAAACCCGTCACGCTTTCGCGGTACCGGGCGGGAAGATAGTCCTGCCATCCGGCCTTGATACGCCCGAAATCGGCCAGCAGGAAAATGACGTACAGCAGGATGACGAACACCCCGAAGATTCCGGCCACGGCATTGATCGCGCCCACGGCCACGCCCCGAATGCCCGGGACGACGTTTCCGGCCACGGCTTTGGCCGCGTTGAGCGCACCCTGGGCCGTGAACAGTTCCTGCACCTCCGGCGTTTGCACGGTCTCCCGCACCCACGCCCAGATATCCGGCGGCAGGTGGGCGGCCACCTTGTCGGCCAACTCCGTGTTGGAGACCAGCCGCGACAGGACCTGGCCCATGTGCGCGAACTCATTCACCATCATGGGCACCACCAACAGGATTACGGCGGCCGAGACAACGACCAGCAGAAGCATGGTCAGAAGCACCGCCACGCCCCGGTTGCCCACGCGCTTTTCAAGGGAACACGTCAGGGGATTGAGCAGATAGGCCACCAGCAGGGCAGCAACGAACGGCACGAGCACGCCAGACAGATAGCCAAGCAGCCAGACCATGCCGATGAAAAAACCGGCCCCCAAAACCATCCGCACCACGGAATCCAGGGTGTACGGCTTGTCGTTGTCGAACATGGCCCCTCCTGCATATTCTGTAAGGATTCGAATCTCCCCCGTCCTTATCAGCCCTCCTCCGTTTAGACAACGACCACTTCCGTGACGATGCCTCGGACGGCGACGGTCCTGCGCCGATCCTCCGAAATATAGTCTCGCAGTGATGGAAAATCTGACTGAAAAAGGAGAGAGGGCAACCCTTTTCCAGGGCTGCCCTCTCTCCTTTTCTACGCTTCCCGGCGACTACAGCACGTCGCGGGAGCGCATACCGATGAGGAACAGGATGGCGTCGAGACCGAGGGTGGAGATGGCCTGCCGCGCGCCCTGCTTGACCTTGGGCTTGGCGTGGAAGGCGATGCCCAATCCGGCGAGATTGAGCATGGGCAGATCGTTGGCGCCGTCGCCCACCGCGATGACCTGTTGCAGGGATATGCCCTCTTGGGCGGCGATGGACTGGAGCAGCTCGGCCTTTTTCTGGGCGTCTACAATATCGCCCACAGCCCGGCCGGTGAGCTTGCCGTCCACGATTTCGAGTTCGTTGGCGTAGACGTAGTCGATGCCGTAACGCTGGCGCAGAATTTCCCCGAAATAGGTGAAGCCGCCGGACAGGATGGCGATCTTGTAGCCCACGTTCTTGAGGTTGGAAATGAGCGTTTCCGCGCCCTCTGACATGGGCAGGCGGTCGGCGACCTTTTGCAGCACGGATTCGTCGAGCCCTTCGAGCAGGGAAAGGCGCTTGCGCAGGGACTGCTTGAAGTCCAGCTCTCCGCGCATGGCGGACTCGGTGATGGCGGCCACCTGCTCGCCCACGCCCGCTTCCTTGGCCAGTTCGTCGATGACCTCGGCCTGAATCAGGGTGGAGTCCATGTCAAAGGCCACGAGGCGGCGGTTGCGACGGAAAATGTTGTCCTCCTGAAAGCCGATGTCGACCATCAGCTCGGAGGATATCTCCAGGAATTTGGCGCGCAGTTCGGCAACGTCGCGGGGGGTGCCGCGCACGGTGAACTCCACGCAGCCGCGCGAGCACTCGTAATCGTTGCAATCGAGGGGAACGCGGCCGGAAAGACGGTAGATGGTGTCGATATTCAGCCCGGCCTCGGAAACCACCTTGGTGATGGCGGAAATCTGCGCGGCGGAGACCGAACGGGACAGCAGGGTGATGATGTAGCGCGGCCGGTGCGCCTCGCCCACCCAGGAGTTGTATTTCTCCTCATCCAGGGGGTGGAGCTTCATGGTCACGCCCAGCTCATGCGCCTTGAAGAGCAGGTCCTTGAGCACCGGCTGGGAATTGGCAGGCAGGCGAATCAGGATGCCGAGGGTCAGGAAGTTGTGGATGACCACCTGCCCGATGTCGAGCACATCCACTTCGTAGCTTGCCAGGACGTCGGACAGCTCCGCCGTCAGGCCGGGCCGGTCGCCGCCCGTCACATGCACCAATATGATCTTTTCCATGAAGAGAACTCCCGTGCGAACTTGCGCGGACCTTCTCACATATCGTCCGCGAGGTAAACCTTGTTGGAATGGGCCCAGCCGGGGATTCCCGGCCTCGCACGGCCTTCCGATGCCCGAAAAACGGTCGGCCCGCAGACGCAAATGCGTCGGCGGGCCGATCATTCGGGCAACCGGAACGAGCCGGTTACTTCTTGTCGTTTGCGGACTTGGTTTCGCGGATGTACGCCGTGCCGTCGGTGAGAGAACGGATATGGCGCTGCCGAATCAGTTCGGCCTCGCGAACGTCTTCAGTGGTGAAGGAGACGTATTCCCTGCCCATGGTTTCAACAACTACTTCAAACATCGTAAACCTCCATTAGGCCCCGCCGTCATCGGAGCCGGTCTTGGCGACGTCAGGTTCGTCGGCGGCGGACTCTGTGGCGCTGCCGCCAAAATTAGCGGACACGACCTTGGGCTTGGAGGCCAAACCCTCCGCGCCGGTCATGTGTATGGCCCCTTCGACCAATGCGCCCTGTTCCACAACAAGCACCGAAGTGTCAAGACTCCCCTTGAGCACGCTGGTCTTTTCGAAAACGGCCTTTTCCTTGACGTGCACTTCGCCGCGAATCTCGCCGCAGGAGTTGAGCTGTCCCACGCGAAGGATCCCCTCAATGTAGGCTTTGCGGCCCAGAATAAGCACGCCGTCAGTGGTTATTTCGCCTTCGAACCGGCCGTCGATGCGGACGGTGCCGACGAATTCGAGTTTACCCTTGTATTCGGTACCCACGCCCAGAAAGGCGTTCAATTCAGAATTTTCCTTGGCTTTCTTTTGAGAAAAGAGGCCCATATATATTTTCCTCGCACGTTACCGGGCGGCAGGGCCGTCCCGTGTTGCGGTCATAGCATCAGAGCAGGCCCTTCCTATATACCCGGCCGATGCTGAACGCCACCTATTTTTGTTACGGGGAATATTCCGGAGCCGCGCCAGCCACGGCTTCCACTTGACGTGGACAACCGGCTCACCTAGATAAACAACATGAAACGCAGCGAAATCAACGCCCTTTTACGGGACGCCAAGGAATTCTTCGCGTCCTTCCGGTTCGCCCTGCCCCCGTGGGCCTTCTGGTCCCCGGAGCAATGGAAGGGCAAAGGCGCGTCCGAAGTGGTTCAAAACCAGCTCGGCTGGGATTTGACCGACTACGGGGCCGACGATTTCGAGCACAGGGGGCTGATCCTGTTCACCATGCGCAACGGCAATCTGGCCGCCAACCACCCCAAGAAGTATGCGGAAAAGATCATGATCGTCCGAGAGGATCAAATCTGCCCCATGCACTTCCACTGGTCCAAGACCGAGGACATCATCAACCGGGGCGGCGGCAACCTGGTTATCGAGCTGTACGGCTCCACCCCCTCCGAAGACCTGGCGCGTGAGCCGCTGGCCGTATCCGTGGACGGGTTTACCCGCATAGTCCAGCCCGGGGGCAAGATCGTCCTCACGCCCGGCGAATCCATATTTCTCGAACAGGGCATGTACCACCGCTTTTACGGCGAGCCCGGCAAGGGCAAAGTCCTGGTGGGCGAGGTGTCGTCGGTGAACGACGACAATACCGACAATCGGTTCCATGAACCGCAAGCCCGTTTCCCCGAAATCGACGAGGATGAAGCTCCGCTTCACCTGTTGTGCACCGACTATCCGAACTATGTGTAGGTTTCTTTCCATCGGATGGAAGGGGAAGGCCGCCTGTATGGGCGGCCTTTATTGTTTTATAAAAAACGGATTGAATTCGGCCTACCTGTTATGAACGCTGACTCTTTTTTGGGGAGGGGGCGAGGATGCGGTGACGTAGAGTTGGAGAAGTTGCCGCGCTTCGCGTTCGACGGTGTAGGTTATCCTTACGTTTCGTTTCGCCTTTACGGCGACTTCCTTTTTTGCTGGCGCAGAAAAAAGGAAGCAAAAACTGCGCTTTTCGGCCCTGCGTACTCCCGAAAGCCGAGGCCAAGAGCCTGTAGCGGCTTTCGCTGCCCGACAGGATGTCTGCCTTTGGCAGACGCAGTCGGCCTACGCTTCGCCGCTTCAGACAGGCTCTAGGCCCCGGCTTTCGAACGTCTCCCGCGCAAGCGAGGTTCTGTCTTCCAACGCGGGAAGGCTCATTTGGGTTCTTCGTTCTCGAAGGAGCTTCCATAAGCGAAATGAAGACCCTCCCAAAGGCAAGTGTGATGTAGCGCGTGGATATTAGCGCGCTTCGCGTTCTACGGTGCACGGCATCGTTACGTTTTGTTTCGCCTTTACGGCGACTTCCTTTTTTGCTGGCGCAGAAAAAAGGAAGCAAAAACTGCGCTTTTTTGGCCCTGCGTACTCCCGAAAGCAGTGGCCAAGAGCCTGTAGCGGCTTTCGCTGGCCGACAGGATGTCTGCCTTTGGCAGACGCAGTCGGCCCACGCTTCGCCGCTTCAGACAGGCTCTAGGCCCCGGCTTTCGAACGTCTCCCGCGCAAGCGAGGTCCTGTCTTCCAACGCAGGAAGGCTCATTTAGGTTCTTCGTTCTCGAAGGAGCTTCCATAAGCGAAATGAAGGCCCTCCCAAAGGCAAGTGTGATGTAGCGCGTGGATATTAGCGCGCTTCGCGTTCTACGGTGCACGGCATCCTTACGTGTTGTTTCGCCTTTACGGCGACTTCCTTTTTTGCTGGCGCAGAAAAAAGGAAGCAAAAACTGCGCTTTTCGGCCCTGCGTGCTCCCGAAAGCAGTGGACAAGAGCCTGTAGCGGCTTTCGCTGCCCGACAGGATGTCTGCCTTTGGCAGACGCAGTCGGCCCACGCTTCGCCGCTTCAGACAGGCTCTAGGCCCCGGCTTTCGAACGTCTCCCGCGCAAGCGAGGCCCTGTCTTCCAACGCGGGAAGGCTCATTTAGGTTCTTCGTTCTCAAAGGAACACCCATGAGCGAAACGAAGGCCCTCCCAAAGGCAAGTGTGATGTAGCGCGTGGATATTAGCGCGCTTCACGTTCGACGATGCACGTCATCTTTACGTGTTATTTCGCCTTTACGGCGACTTCCTTTTTTGCTGGCGCAGAAAAAAGGAAGCAAAAACTGCGCTTTTTGGCCCTGCGTGCTCCCGAAAGCAGTGGACAAGAGCCTGTAGCGGCTTTCGCTGCCCGACAGGATGTCTGCCTTTGGCAGACGCAGTCGGCCCACGCTTCGCCGCTTCAGACAGGCTCTAGGCCCCGGCTTTCGAATGTCTTCCGCGCAAGCGAGGCCCTGTCTTCCAACGCGGGAAGGACCTATTTCAGGCTCTTCGTTCTCCTAAAAACACCCAAAGGCGACCGCCCCCCCTTAAAGGTCCTACTAGCACTAGCCCTGGATCAGCGGCGTAGAAGCCGACCGCGAAGGGACGGCGGCTCCTGTTACGAGCAAGAAAGTGCTGGTGAGAGTGGAGATCTGTACACCAGAGAAGGACCTATACTTTTGCTGGGATGGAGCCGACCCGAGCGGATCGGATTCTTGCCGAAGATCCCGCGGGCGGCCGAGCTGGCGCAAGGCCCTTTTTTGGTTCTTTTTTGGGCAAGCAAAAAAGATCCGCCGCCCGCGAAGGGCATGGAAGCTGGGGAGGCAAAGCCTCCACACTGGCTCTCGCCGCCCTAACAAGCTGGCACATCCTCCAGCAAAAAAGCCCCCTCTCCCGCAACCAAGCTCCTGCGGAGAATCGCCAATCCCAGCCCTGGATCAGCGGCGTAGAAGCCGACCGCGAAGGGACGGCGGCTCCTGTTACGAACAAGAAAGTGCTACCGAGAATGGGGAGCTGCCCACCAGAGAAGGACTTATACTTTTGATCGGGTGGAGCCGACCCGAGCGGATCGGATTCTTGCCGAAGATCCTGCGGGCGGCCGAGCTGGCGCAAGGCCCTTTTCTTTCGTCTATTTCTTTTGGGCCAGCAAAAGAAATGGACCCCGCCGGGAGGGCATGGAAGCTGAGGAGGCAAAGCCTCCACACTGGCTCTCGCGCCAAAGGCGCGCCTGCCTTATCAAGCTGGCGCACCATCCCGCAAAAAAAGGAACCTTCCGCTCCCCTCCAGCCTCTCCGCGAAACAAACAATACAGCCGCCCTTCCAGGCGGCTGTCCCCAACCAAACCTACCCCACTTCAAGCCAGGCGGTGTTGTTTTTCGAACTCTCCAAACACGCCTCCATGAAACGTATACCCCGCACTCCATCCTCGCCGGTGGGGAAATCCACGGATGCACCCGTGGCGAGGGTGTCGCAAAACGCCTTGTAGATGTTGGCGAAGGCGAGCAGCCATCCCTCGGGATGCCCCGCCGGGGTGTACGAATAGGCCATGGCCCCGGGCAGCAGCGCGGGCGCGCCCCGCGTGATGAGCCGGGCGGGCTCGTTGATCGGCATGAATCGCAGATGATCGGGGTCTTCCTGGAACCACTCCAGACCGCCCTTGTCGCCGAAGATGCGCACCTTCAAACCGTTGACCATCCCGGTGGCGGCCTGGGAATACCAGTACACCCCGCGCGCGCCGGAGTCGTATTCCGTCAGGATGACGCCGTTGTCGTCAAGAATCCGACCTTCCACCAACGAATCGAGCCGGGCGGCGAGCCGGGTCAGTCTCAGGCCGGTGACATGAGGCACGAGGTACTCGATGTGCGACCCCACGTCGCTGAGCGACAGGGTCCCGCCGCTGCGAACGGGATCGGCACGCCAGGTCGCCTGGACATGCCCGGTGTTCTCCAGCGGTTCGGCCAGCCATCCCTGGGGATACTCGCAGTTGATGAAACGGATCTCGCCGATGTCGCCGCGCGCGATCATCTCGCGCATCTGCCGAACCATGGGATAACCCGCGTAGGTGTAGGTCAAGCCGAGGACGAGCCCCCTTTCGCGGGCCATATCCACCAGTTCCTCGGCCTGGGCCGAGGTGTGGGTGAACGGCTTGTCGCACATGACGTTGATACCGCTTTTGAGGCACGCCTTGACGTTGGGGTAGTGAGCCTCATTGGAAGTGACCACCACGGCGAAATCGATATCCCCGGCCTCCAGACGGGCCAGCTCCTCAGGGGTGGCGTACACCCGATCTTCATCCAGACCAAGCTCCCGGCCCAAAACCCGGCTCTTTTCCAGGTCCCGCGAGAAACAACCCGCCACGAGATCCGCCTGCCCGTTCAGGGACAATGCGCGCCGGTGCACGTCGCCGACAAAAGCCCCGGGGCCGCCGCCGATCATGGCATATTTGAGCATATCTTCACCTCTTTTTTCCCGGAAGCATACACCATGTCGCGCCGTCGGGGAACCCCGCCAGCCGGTTCCGCTGGCATAGCCGAACGCCCTGTGCTATCCCTTTCGGCCATGGGAATTCTGACCAGAATCATGCCCTCGAAACGGACCGCGCACACTGGCGCTTCGGGCGAGGACGCGGCTGCACGGCACCTCGAATCCAGGGGATTCAGGGTGCTGGCCCGCAACTGGCGATACCGGCAATGGGAGCTGGACCTGGTCTGCCGCGACGGGGACACCGTGGTCTTCGTCGAGGTCAAGACGCGCAGGGCCGGGTCCATGGCCGCGCCGGGCGAAGCCCTGACGCGCGCCAAGCAGGCCCGGCTCATCAAGGCGGCCAGCCACTATCTGACCGAGCACGACCTCTGGGACGAGCCGTGCAGGTTCGACCTGGCCTCGGTCACGGACACGGGCATGTCCCTGGATGTGGAAATTGAGGAGAACGTCTTTCAACTGGACGGACAAAGAGCATGAGCGAAACCGGCACCCTGTTTGTAGTGGCAACCCCTCTGGGCAATGCGGACGACCTGTCGCCCCGGGCGCGCAACGTCCTGATGGACGCTGACGTGATACTGGCCGAAGACACCCGAAGGGCCGGGCTGCTGTTCAAGCGGCTGGGCCTGGCCCGCCACGGCAGGCTGATTTCCTTTTTCGAGCACAACGAGGACAAGAAGCTGCCCAAGGTCCTGGACCTGCTGGGCGAGGGCTTGTCCGTGGCGCTCATTTCGGACGCGGGCACCCCGCTCTTGTCCGATCCCGGATTCACTCTCGTGCGCGCCTGCCGCGAACAGGGATTCCGGGTCACGCCCGTACCCGGCCCCAGCGCGCCGGTCACGGCCCTGTCAGCCTCGGGGCTTCCGCCCCTGCCCTACACCTTTCTGGGGTTCCCGCCGCGCAAGAAGAGCCATACGGAAAAGCTCTTCGCCGCCCACCGCGACACCGGGGCCACCCTGGTCCTGTTCGAGCGCAAGACCCGACTGGCGGGCACGCTGGCCATTGCCCGCGACATCCTCGGGGAACGTGACTTCTGCGTGGCCCGGGAGCTGACCAAGGAGTACGAGGAATTCCTGCGCGGCAATCTCGGCGCGCTCGACGATTTCGATTTCGAGCTGCGCGGCGAGCTGACCGTCATTATCGGACCGGGCGCCGACTCGGATGGTGAAACCGACGAGGCGGTCATTCTCAAACGCATCGCCGAAGAGGCCGAGGCCGGGGGCAAGCCCAAGGAGATCGCCCGGCGAGTGGCCGAACGGAGCGAAGGATGGACGGCCAAGGAAATCTACGCCCTCATGCGCGACTGATCGCACGACAGCCAAAAGACCGGAAGGCCGGAAGCGGGATAATTCCGCTTCCGGCCTTCCGGTTTTGCAACAGGCTTGGGAGGACGTCTAGTTCCCGTAAAGGGAGTCCTTGTGAAAGAAGCAGTAAAAATCTTCGGACTCGGAAAACAGGCAGGAGAGACGACGCGCGAACCGGGCGGCCATACGGGACACGACCGGACAGCAATTCTCGACAAACGAACGGATGGCCGTCCCCAGGCTCGCCAGCAGAAACATCAACGCGATGACCAGAACCCCGCCCACAAAAAACATACTTACTTCCATCAACTTGAACCTCCAAAATTTAGAACGGCGATAATCCTACCCCTTTTCGCTCCCGGCGCAACCCCGTTTTCAAATTCTTTTCTTCACATTCCAGGCTGGCCCGCCCGCGTCCCGGCTTGACTTATCGGCACGGCTGCACCACAAATTTCCCATGAACCTGACCGCCATAGCCAGCAAGGCTCTCGACGGCGTCCCGCTCTCCGACGCCGAGATATTGTTCCTTATGGAACTTGCCCCCGAACGCCTGCCGGAGCTGCTCGCCCACGCCCACCGCGTGCGCACGGCCAACTTCGGCAACGAGACGGGATTGTGCGCCATCGTCAACGCCAAGTCCGGCACCTGCTCCGAGGACTGCGCCTTCTGCGCCCAATCCGGCCACCACGCGGCCGAAAGCCCGGAATACCCCCTGATGGACGCGGACGAGATCGCGGCCGCCGGAGCGCGGGCCAAGGCGGCTGGAGCCTCCCGGTTCGGCATCGTGGCCTCGGGCAAACTGGTCGGCGGGGCCGACCTGGACGGATTCGAGGCGGCGGTGCGAAGCGTGGCCGCGCAAGGGCTCGTCCCAGACCTGTCGCCGGGCATTCTCGACCGGACGCAGCTCACGCGACTGAAAAAAGCCGGATTGCGTGGCTATCATCACAACCTGGAGACCTCGGCCCGGCACTTCCCGAAGATGTGCACCACCCACGCCTATGAAGAGGACGTGAACGCGGTGCGGGCCGGGCTCGACGCCGGGCTGTACGTCTGCTCGGGCGGCATCTTCGGCATCGGCGAGACCTGGGACGACCGCGTGGAGCTGGCCCTGCTCCTCCGCGAACTAGGCGTTCCGTCCGTGCCCATGAATTTCCTGACGCCCATTCCGGGCACGCCATTGGAGGACCGCGCCCCGCTCTCCCCGGAGGAGGCGCTCAAGATCATCGCCCTGTATCGATTCCTGCTGCCGGACCGACAACTGCGCATCTGCGGCGGACGGCCCACGGTTTTCGGACAAGACCGCCGCGACGAAGTGCTGACCGCCGGGGCGAGCGGCCTTATGATCGGCGACTATCTGACCACCCGGGGCGGCGACGCCGACGCCGACCTCGCCGCGCTGAGCCGGGCCGGACTGATCCCGGCAAAGGAGTGATCCGCATGACCCGAAACGCCCTGCCCGATTCCCCCCTGGCCTCCCTGCACAAGCTCGTCTGGACCGCGCTCTCGGCCGCCCTCATCGGTGCCGGCGCGTACCTCATCGTGCCCATCGGCCCGGTGCCGGTGTCCATGCAGCCCTTCTTCATCTTCCTGGCCGGATACCTGCTCGGCCCCCGGCACGCGGTTCTGGCGATGGCCCTGTACCTCCTGGCCGGAACCATCGGCCTGCCCGTGTTCGCGGGCGGCAAGTCCGGACTCGGATACCTGCTCGGCCCCACGGGCGGCTACCTGATCGGTTTTTTGGGCACGGCCTTCGTCTGCGGCCTGGCCCGCACCCGGGAAGGCGCCCTGCCCTGGTTCCGGGGCACACTGGCCGGACTGGCCGCCGTGTGCGTCGCCTACGCCCTGGGCGCGGCCTGGCTCAAGACCGTCCTGGACCTCAGTTGGACCAAGGCCGCGGCCGTGGGCGTGCTGCCCTTCATTCCCTGGGACATCATCAAGGTGGTCGCGGCGCTGGCCGCCGCCCGGCACATGGTCCGCCTGGGTCTGACGCCCGACGGCCGCCAGGCGTAACCGCCCGTACCCACTGGACAGCCGGGGGCGTCTGTGCTTTGATGCGCTCCCGCCCATAACCTGATAGGATGTCCGCAATGAAGACCACCCCCCTGACTGATATCCACCGCCTGACCTGGACCGCGCTCATGGCCGCCCTCATCGGAGCCGGCGCCTACCTGAACCTGCCTATCGGGCCGGTTCCCGTCTCCCTGCAAACCTTTTTCGTCGCCTTGGCCGGATTCGCACTGGGCCCCAAACGGGGCGCGCTGGCCGTTGGCCTGTACCTCCTGGCCGGAATCGCCGGGCTGCCCGTTTTCGCGGGCGGCAAGTCCGGCCTGGGACACCTGTGCGGCCCCACCGGCGGCTTCCTGATCGGCTTCATTTTCTACGCCTTCATCGCGGGACTGGCCCGTACCGACGAGAGCATCTCCTGGGCGCGCGGATTCGTCTTCGGCATCCTGGGCATGGTCGTCCTCTTCACCATGGGCGCGGCCTGGCTCAAGTTTTCCCTCGACCTGACCTGGACCAGGACCTGGGCGGCGGGAGTGGCCCCGTTCATCCTCTGGGGCCTCATCAAAACCTCGCTCGCCGTCATCACGGGCAGACACCTTATCCGCGTCGGGCTCCTGCCCATGCGCACCTGATCGGAATGCCCATGGCGGTTCACGGCTTCCCCCGGCTACAGGCCGACACAAAAACGATGGCCTTCCTGCGCAGCTTCCTGCGCTGCTATCTGGCGGGCGCGGCCTTCAACACACGGGGAATGCAGAACATTGGGCTCATGTACGCCATGCAGCCGGGACTCCGGGCCATCCACCAGGACCCCAAGGAACTCCGCACCGCCCTCAAGCGCTATGCGCGCCATTACCAATCGCACCCGTTCTGGACTCCGTGCATGGTCGGCATCCTCCTGAACGTGGAGACCACCATCAGCGCCGGGCACTTCCCGGCGCACATGCTGTCCAAGGTCCGGGACACCACCAGCTACACCCTGTCCGCCATCGGCGATTCCGTCTTCGCGGGCAGCCTGCTCATCTTCTGGGCTCTGCTGACCATCTGTCTGCTCCTGACCGGATACCCGGTCGCGGCCTTCCTGCTGGGGCTGTTCATGTTCATCGGACTCCAGGCGTTCCGCGCATACACCTTCGCGGGCGGGGTGAAGCAGGGATTCCGCTTCCTGGAAAAACTCCGGCGGTGGGACCTCATCAACTGGGGCACCAAGGTCAAGTACGCCAACGCGGCCCTGCTGCTATGGCTGTGGACGCTCATCTGGCCGCGCCCTTACGACTGGTGGGAATTCGTCATCGGCCTGGCCGCGCTCATGCTCTTCGGACGCTATGTGCGCACCGGCATCCTCTCGCGGGTGTTGGCCGTAGCCGTATTCGTCGGCTTCATCGAACTTTTTCCGTGGATCGAGGCACTCGCCGAACACGCTTTTGGCTTGTGATTTCCTTCCCAATCGGACATAACCACGACGTGAAAAGCAGGTTTATATAATGACGGACGCAAACAATAATACCGACGAAGCGCCGGAATACCTATCAAGGAAGGTCATCGTCGCCTCCGAGAACGGGCTGCACGCCCGGCCCGCGGGACGACTGGCGCAGGAGGCCCAGGCCTTCGAAGCGAACATCTCCCTGGTGCACGACGGCCAGACGGTGGACGCCAAATCCATCCTTGATATACTGACCCTGGCCGCAGGCCCGGGCAACATGGTGGAGCTTCGCGCCGAAGGCTCGGACGCCGAAGCCGCGCTCAATCGGCTTGAAGCATTGTTCCTGAACAAATTCGAAGAGGCATAAATGGCAGACACGACCCTCACGGGCATACCGGTCGCCACCGGCATTGCCATCGGCAAGGCCTATTTCGTCAACCGGAATCACATGGCGAACCTGCCTCGGCAGATCGTCGCCGCCGAAGACATGCCCGCGGAGATCGAACGCCTCCACGCCGCCTTCAAGTCCGTGGAAAAGGAGCTGGCCTCCATCCGCGAACAGGTGCCCGAAGAGCTCAAGAGCCACGGTTCCCTTATCGATACACATCTGATGATGCTCAAGGACCCCAAGCTGTCCGGGTCCGCCGAAAAATATATCGAAACCCTGGGCCTGAACGCGGCCTGGGCGCTCGAAAAGGCCGTCTCCGACCAGGAGGCCGCCTTCGAGGCCATCAAGGACCAGTACATTCGCGAACGTATGCAGGACGTGCGCGTGGTGGCCGAAAAAGTCCAGATCAAGCTCATGGGCGTCAAGTCCGACCTGAACTCCATCTCCGGCCGAGCCATCATCATGGCCCACGACCTGACCCCGGCGGACACCGTCGAGCTTCAGGTGGACAAGATCATGGCCTTCGCCACAGTGCGCGGCGGCAAAACCTCCCACACCGGCATCATGGCCCGGTCCCTCAACATCCCCGCCCTCGTGGGCGTGGGCAGGCTTGAGGAAATCCACGACGGCGATCTGGTCATCATCGACGGGCTGACCGGAAAAATCGTGGTCAACCCCACCGAATCTGAGCTGGCCGACTACAACGAACGGGCCGCCCTGTTCGAGGACTACACGCGCAAGATACGTCGCCACTGCCACCTGCCCGCCGAGACCTTCGACGGCTCCCGCGTCATGGTCCAGGCCAACATAGAGCTGGTGGAGGAAGTCACGGCGGTGCTGGACAACGGCGGCGAGGGCGTGGGCCTGTACCGCACGGAATACGCCTACCTCAACCGGACCAGCCTGCCCACCGAGGAAGAGCTGGCCGAAAAATACATTGACCTGGCCGCCATCATGGCCCCGCGAAAGGTGGTCTTCCGCACCCTCGACCTCGGCAGCGACAAATTCATCTCCACCTTCGGCGAACTCAACGAGACCAACCCGGCCATGGGTCTGCGCGCCATCCGCTTCTGCCTCAAGAACCCGCAGCTGTTCAAAACACAGCTCCGGGCCATCCTGCGCGCCTCGGCCTACGGCAACGTCTCGCTCATGTTTCCAATGATCTCGGGCGTCAAGGAGATCCGCCAGGCAAAGGCGTGGCTGGCCCAGGCCAAGGCCGAACTGCGCCGCGAAGGCGTGAAGTACGATCCGGACATGCCGCTGGGGACCATGATCGAACTGCCCGCCGCCGTGTTCATCGCCGAGTTCCTGGCCCATGAGGTGGACTTCTTCTCCATCGGGACCAATGACCTCATCCAGTACTCCATCGGCGTGGACCGGACCAACCGCCACGTGTCCTATCTCTACCAGCCCCTGCACCCCGCAACGCTGCGAGCCATCAAATTGGTGGTTGACGCCGCGCACCAGGCAGGCATAGAAGTGTCCCTTTGCGGTGAGGTGGCGTCGGACCCGTTCTGCGTGCCCATCCTGCTCGGAATGGGCATCGACTCCATCTCCATGACCCCCCAGGCCATTCCCGGAATCAAACGGATCATCCGGCAGACGAACATGCACGACTGCCGTCTGCTCCTCAAGGATGTTCTGGAATGCCGCACGGTCAGCCGCATCAACAATCTGGTGATGGACAACATCTTCAAGCACTTTCCAGAAGAAGTCACCTTCTTCTCCTCCCTGCTCGAAAACGACGAGCAACCCAGTTAAATCATGGCCAAAAAGAAAAAGAACAAGACCCTTTCCCCCGACACCATCGCGGTCAACAAGCAAGCCCGCCGCCTCTACGAGATCCTTGAGACCCTGGAGGCGGGCATCTCCCTTGTTGGCTCCGAAGTGAAGTCCCTGCGCGGCGGACAGGTCTCGTTCAAGGACGGCTATGTCTCCTTTCGCTCCGGCTCCGCCTTCCTGGTGGGCGTGCATATCGCCCCCTACGAAAAGACCGGCATCTACGACCAGCACGCTCCCGAACGCGCCCGGCGGCTTCTTCTGCACAAGCATGAAATCGACATGCTCCAGGCCAAGACCGAACAAAAAGGCCTCTCCGTGGTGCCCATGAAGATGTACTTCAGCCGCGGCAAGGTGAAGGTCCAGCTCGGCCTCGGACGCGGCAAGAACGTCCACTCCAAGAAGCAGGACCTCAAAGACCGCGACATCGCCCGCGACACACAGCGCCAGTTGGCTTCGTATAAGTAGCTTCTTTTTTTTACTTCTTTAGTTTTTTTGCCTCCGGCGGCCGGGGGAAGGGGAGAAGGAAACCCTTTGAAAAAGGGCTTTCCTTCTCCCCTTCCCCCCGACCCCCCTCCCCCCTTACTTACAAAACTTTTTGGGGCGCTTAGGGGGTGTGTGGATGGTCCTGTGAGTTTGGTCCCTTCTTGAAACAGGGATCTTGGTCCTTTGTAGGAAGGTTGAAGCCTTGGTTGTCGACACCCTTGCCGAAGGCACATGAAAAGTTTTGGAGGGTCCAGGGAACCTTTTTCAAAAGGTTCCTTGGCGGGGTCCGGGGCGGCGCCCCGGGTTCCAAGCTTTATGCTGCGGAAATCAGACATAAAAAAAGGAGCCGTCGAGGCTCCTTTTTACATGCGATATGATCGCGGAAATTATTCGTTTGCGGCGAGCTTGCGACGGACTTGTTCGCAGACCTGTCCAGCGTCGCTTTCCTTTTCGGATTCCATGGCGACGGCCAGGAGTTCGAAGAGTTGGTCGTAGTTGAATTCGAGGGTCAGGCTGCCGTTGCTGACGATGCAGCTCTCTTCGCGTTCTTCAAGGCGGTAGGCGCGGCGTTCGCGGGCGTGTCCGATGGCGGAGATGATGCTGTAGGCGAGCTGTTCGTCTTCGGCGCGGTAGAGCTTTTCCATGGTCAACATGCCGGTGTCGTCGTCAAAATACATTTCTTCGCCAATGAGACGGCCGGTAACCTTGAGATCCTCGCCGAAGTCATTGGGCAGGGCAACGTTCAAGATCGGGTCGCTCCCGTCATAACCGCCAACCATTTTTTTCGACATGCCGTTCTCCTTAGTCCAGAGGGAGTTTGAATTGATCCGGCTCGGCCTTCCTCTTGCCTTTGGGGGCCGAGGGCTTCATTCCACTCTCTAAAAATTCCATTAAGGCCGGTTCGGGCACCCGCCACTGGCTGCCGATCTTGACGGCTCGGATGGTGCCGTTCGTAATCAGCCGATAGGCTGTTCTCTGGTGTACCCGCAAATAGTCCGCAACTTCCCGCACGGTAAGCAGCGTGGGCGGTCTGGGCGCATCTGAGTTGTCCATAATGTCTTAATCCGACCTATGATGTTCATTCTTTGACATAGGGTGTCAAAGATTGTCAACAAAGTACACTGTTGTCGCTCTAAGCCTAGAGATTGTCTAGAGATTGCCTTATGAAAAACAATTACAGGACGTTGTTGTTATTTAGGGATTTCATACCAGATTTCGGCTTAAAAAATAATGGGGAAAAACCACGAATTGGACATTTAAGAAACCGCTCTGCTCTTTGGTGGTGGGGAAAAGGCACGATTGCGGAGTCGTTGTTGGACTGTGACTGTAGTTGAAAGCAAAAAGTATAAATTCGATGGGTTACGAATGCTTTTCATGAAGCGGGGCCGCAGGGGGCGGGCAATCGGCACGACTTTGGAGATGTCTGCGGCCGTTGAAGGTGACGCACGAGGCAAAGCCGCGCGGAAAGCGGTCTGAATAAGAGGAATGAGGTCCTGTAAAACACGTTGTGGTTTATTGTGGAATGGGGGTTGGGCTATTTTTGAATCTCATGGACGAGGAGGACTGTGTCGTCCGATTCTTCCAGTTCGTCAAGAAGCACCAGGGTGGCGTCATCCAGGTCATGAACAAGGTGATCGGTCATCTGGGCGAGGATGCGGCGGAAGTAGCGGCGGTCGTTGATGCTCAGGCGTGTGTTGACCACGGCCTGGAGGTCGTCGATGGCGGCCATGACGATCTTGCGCAGGCTTGCGCCCATGGGGGTGAGTACAATGACGGACTGTCGGCGGTCGACCGGGTTGCGTTCGCGGACGAGGAACCCGTCGCGCTCCATCCGCTTGAGGGTATTGGACAAGGTGGCCTGCTCCACGTCCATGGATTCGAGGAGCGTCTTTTGGGTTATGCCATCCTCTTCCCATAGTCTGAAGAACACGTCGAGATACCCCGGCTTGACGCCGTGGGGATCAAGCCGTTTCGACAGACCTTTTGAATAGAGTCGTTGGAAACGGGACATGGCCGGGAAGAAAAGGTGCTCCGGTGCAATTTCCATGATGCCTGCGTGCGTTGGAGTTATGGAGATAAATTATATAGCACGCTGTGCTTTGTTTTACAACGGAGGGTAAATGCAATGATTCAGCTTTACCGTCAAGAGCCGCCGGTATAGTGTGCCGTGGCGTATGGAACCAGGTATCCGGCAGGGTAAAAAAGTATGAATTTGGTGAAACGTTGGAACGCGCAAGGCGGGTACGGAGAGGCGCTGAGCATCGGGCTGCCGCTGGTCGTGAGCATGATTTCCAACACGGCCATGACCTTCACGGACCGTATCTTTCTTGGCAACTACTCTCTTGAAGCGCTGGGTGCCGCCCTTCCGGCCAATGTAATGGCCTTTCTTTTCCTTTCGTTTTTCATGGGCGTGTCCGAATACGTCAATGTCTTCATCGCGCAGTACACCGGCGCATGTCGCCCGGAAAGCGTGGGGCGCGCCCTTTGGCAAGGCATCTGGTTCTGCATTCCCGCCGGGCTTTTTTTGGCCTCGCTCGGATTCATCGCCGATCCCCTCTTCCAGTTGGGCGGTCACCCGGAGGAGCTGCGAAGGCTTGAGGTTGTCTATTTTCAGATTCTCACGGTGGGCAGCCTGCCCTGTCTGCTCGGGCTTTGCCTGTCCAATTTCTTTGCCGGGCGAGGCCTGACCAAGCCGGTCATGCTTATCAGCGTGGGCGGCATTTTCATCAACATTCCGCTGGATTATTGCCTCATCAACGGCGTTGGCCCCTTCCCCGAGATGGGCATCGCCGGAGCGGGTCTGGCGACCGTGATCGGATTTATCGTGCCGTTGATCGTCTATATGGTGCTGATCTTCACGCCCAGGAACGAGCGGAAGTTCAAGGTCCTGTCCGGCTGGCGGTTTGACAGGAAGTTGTTCGGACGGTTCCTGAAGTTCGGGCTGCCCGGCGGAGTCCAGTTTTTCCTGGATATGTTCGCCATTTCCTTTTTCGTCTTCATTGTCGGGCGGTTCGGGGCTGTTGAATTGGCTTCGACCAGCGCAGTCTTTTCCATCTACAATCTCGCCTTCATGCCCACCATCGGCCTGCATGTGGCCGCCAGCATCATGGTCGGCCAGGCCATGGGGGACGGCAATCCGGACCGCGCGGCGTTCGCCACCCATTCGGTGCTTCACCTGGCCCTGGCCTATATGTGCGTCATGGCCGTGGTCTTCTGGGTCATGCCGGAGTACCTGCTCAACCTGTTCCGCGCCAGCGGCGATGCCGGAGCCGATTTCGACGCGGTGTTGCAAATGGGCAGAACGCTTATGCGCTACGCCGCGGTCTTCACCGTGTGCGACGCCGTTGTCATTGTGTACATGGGCGGGCTCAAGGGCGCGGGCGACACACGGTTCATCATGCTTGTCATGGGGACCGCGTCCATCGCCAGCATTGTCATTCCCATGCTCGTGCTGAGCTGGCTGGGCATCACCAATATCCACTGGCCGTGGTTGTTCCTGCTTATCTACGTGATCGTCCTGGCTGTCATCTTTACGGCCCGATTCATTCGCGGTCCGTGGCGGCGCATCGACCTCATAGGCCGCGGCGACGGGCCTGAAATGGGTTGAACCGGGCTGTAGTGTGGGCTAGGCTCGGATAATGAGCCTGCAACATCTTGCCTCTCTCATCGCCGATCGCGCGGGTGAAGGTCGCGCAGCCGTGGCCCTGTCCGGCGGAGTCGACAGCGGGCTGGCGGCCGCCGCCGCGTTCATGGCACTCGGCGACAGAGCCGTGGCCTGCACCGTGTCCAGCGAGCTGACCCCCAAGCGGGACCGGCTCCGCGCGGCTGAAGCGGCCGAGCGAATCGGCATCGAACACCATGTTCTGGATATGTCCGCTCTCGCCTCTTCCGAGGTCCGGCGCAATCTTTCCGACCGTTGTTATCACTGCAAGCGGCTGGTTTTCGGCGCGATGCGCGACGCTGTCGGCGGCGAAAGCCTGTTGATCGACGGGACCAACGCCGAGGACGATCCGGCAAGACCCGGCCTGCGCGCCGTGCGCGAGTTCGGCGTGTATTCCGTCCTTGCCGACGCCGGGCTGGGCAAGTCGGAAATAAGAAGCCTTGCGCGCGAGGCGGGGCTGCCCAACTGGGACGCCCCGTCCGAGAGCTGTCTGGCTACCCGAATTTCCGAAGGCGTAGAGCTTGCGGCCGGGGATTTGGGCCGTGTGGCCGACCTGGAAACCTTTTTACACTCTCTTGGAGCCGACACGGTCAGGGTGCGCCCTGATAATCTGATGGCAACCGTGGAGCATCTTCCGCAGTTTGGCGGAATAATGATGAAAAATCGTGATAAGATCGTGGCCGTTGCGGAGGCGATCGGGTTTGGATCATGCCGATTCAGGGAGTGGAGCTGATGAGCCTGGACCGTCTTCTCGATGAATTCGAGGCCGGGCATGTGTCGCGGGAGAAGTTGAAGAAGGAGCTGCTTCGGCAGTCCTTCATCGAGACCGGCTGCGCCAAGATCGACCAGTTGCGCGAGCTGCGCACAGGCGGTCCCGAGGTGGTCTACTGCGCGGGCAAGAGCCCCGATCAGGTGGCGTCCATATTCGATCATCTCAACCGGCACAACGGACGCGTGCTCGGCACCAAGGCCGAACAGGCCCACTTCGAGGCTGTGCGGGCCGTTGCAAAGGCCCGCTTCGATCCTGTTTCCGGGCTGCTCTCCATAGGTGAGCCGCCTGCCGCTCCGGCGGGCAAGGTGGTGATTGTTTCGGCCGGCACTTCGGATATGCCTGTTGCCGAAGAGGCGGCGGGCACGGCCGAGTTCCTGGGAAGCCGCGTGGAAAGGTATTTCGACTGTGGCGTGGCGGGCATCCACCGGCTCTTCTCCGTCATGGAGGAGCTTAACGGCGCGTCTGTGATCGTGGCCGTGGCGGGCATGGAGGGTGCCCTTCCCTCCGTTGTCGGGGGGCTGGCCCTGCCGCCCATCGTGGCGGTGCCCACCAGCGTGGGGTACGGGGCCAATTTTCAGGGCCTTGCCGCCCTGCTGACCATGATGAACTCGTGCGCCCCGGGCATCGGGGTGGTGAATATCGATAACGGCTTCGGCGCGGGGTATCTCGCGCACAAGATCAACATGCTGGCGTGTGCCGCCAGCGCGGATGACGCCATATGAACACGGTATATCTCGACTGCTCCACTGGAGTGAGCGGCGACATGCTCCTTTCGGCCCTGAGCCATGCCCTTGAGGAATGGCGCGGTCCCGGCCGGGGATTTGCCCACCTGGAAGGCGAATTGGCTCGCCTCGGACTCGACGGCTTCGGCCTTGAATGGACCGAGAAGCGGATCGCGGGCATCCGCACCATGCACGTGGACGTGCTCCAGACGCGGGAGCAGCCCTTGCGCCATTACACGGATCTGTGCCGGATCATCGGGGAAAGCGGTCTGGGCGGCCGAGCCGGAGCCCGAGCCATCGAGGCGTTGCGTCTGCTTGGCGAGGCCGAGGCCAAGGTCCACGGGGTGGATTTGGAACAGGTGCATTTTCATGAAATCGGGGCTGTGGACACCCTTGCGGATATTTGCGGTTCCATGATTCTCCTGGACGCGCTGGAGGCCGATCGGGTGGTTTGCAGCCCGGTTGATCTCGGGTCTGGTTTCGTGGACTGCGCACACGGCAGAATGCCTGTTCCCGCACCGGCTTGCGCGGAACTGGCCAAGGGGCTGGCCACCTTCGGCTCCGACTGCTCAATGGAGCGCGCCACCCCCACCGGCCTGGCCATCTTGCGGACCGTTGCGGAAGGTTTCGGTCCCCTGCCCCTCGGCACCCTCCTCGGCGTGGGCTACGGTTCGGGCGGACGGTCCTCGGATGAACAGCCAACCTATGTCCGGGCCATGGTCCTGGCGAAGGTTTCGGAATAACGGCCGCGGAGTGTCATTGTGCGTGACGACATCAGGGTAATCATCGCCAGATATCGCGAGGACGTGTCCTGGGCCGACAGGTTGGGGTTCGATCACGTGATCTACGACAAGGGCGGCGATTGCGGTCCGTCGGCCCGCGTCCTGCCGAACATAGGGCGGGAGGCTCACACCTATTTCAGCCATATCGTGGCCGAATACGACGCCCTTGCCCCGGTGAACGTTTTCTTGCAGGGCGACCCCTTCGATCATCTCGATGATCGCGGTCGGGCGACGGTCGAGACTCTGCGGGAGCGGCTCGAAGACGTTGCGGACAGGCGCGTGCCCTTCAAAGGGCTGGCCTGGTTCAAGCTCAAAAGCGACGCGCTGGGCAGGCCGCACGACCTGCGAAAGCCCGCCAACAAGGGCCGCTGGGCCGGTTGGGGGCGCGACATCCCGGTGGGCGAGGTGTTCGAGCGTATTTTTGACGCGCCCATGCCACGCGAGATCGTCTGTCGGGCTCCGACGGGCAACTTCTGCGTGACCGGCGAACGCATCCGCACTCGCCCCAGGGCGTTTTATGAGTTCTGTCTCGGGCTCACCGAGGCCGACCCGCGCGACGAGCGCAACACGGGCCACGCCTTCGAGCGGCTGTGGCAGCACATCTTCAACGGCAACACGGCCTGGAATCGGGATTTGTATACATAGAGGAAGACCTACATGCTGCCCCTGAACCTGACCATCGCGGTTTCGTCTCTTTCGGCCCACAAGCTGCGCGCCGTGCTCGCCATGCTCGGGGTGTTCCTGGGCGCGCTGGCCTTTACCGGGGTGCAGCACGTCTCCAAGATCATGGTCCGTCAGGCCGAAATGGAGACTGAAAAGCTCGGCCCCAACCTCTACGCCGTGCTGGCCGGGGCGGTCCGCTTCACCCGGGGCGGAGCCATGCGGATTTCCGGCGGCTCGCGCAACTTCGTTCTGTCCGACGCCCAGGCGCTCATCGACTCCGTGCCCTCGGTAATCGACGGCACGCCCTTCGTCACAACCACCATGACCGTGCGCGGCGGCGGCAACGCGGTCGATGCCCAGATCATGGCCTGCTGGCCCAACTATCAGGACATCCGCAGCTTTCATCCGGACATAGGCCGTTTCTTCAGTTTGCGGGAAGTCGAGGATCGGGCAAAGGTCTGCGTGCTCGGGCGCAAGATCGCCCAACGTCTGTACGGCAGGCCGGAAGCCGCCGTGGGGCGCGATCTATATATGTTCCGGGCCAGCTTCCGGGTCATCGGGGTCATGGAGGAAAAGGGGCGCGACGTGTCCGGCACCGACCAGGACGAAACCCTGCTCTTGCCCCTCACCACTTACATGCGCCGGGCCAGCAACCAACAATGGCTTTCCGGGGTCTATCTGCGGCTGGCCAAGGATGCCGGACTGGACATGGTCAATGAATCGGTCAACGCGATCATGCGTGAGCGGCATCGGATCGACCCGGGCGAGGATGACGATTTCAGCTCCATGTCCTCGGCCGACGCCATCAAGTTGCAACGGCAGGCCCTAGACCTGATGACCACCCTGGGCGGAATCACCTCGACCATATCGTTCGCCGTGGGCGGCATGGGCATCCTGTCCATCATGATCCTGGTGGTCCGCTCCCGCCGCGTGGAGATCGGCGTTCGCCGCGCCGTGGGCGGACGCAGACGGGACATCGTCCGGCAGTTTCTGTTCGAGTCCGGGCTCATGGCGGCAGTGGGCGGCGGCCTGGGCGTGGTCGTGACCGTCATCCTCGTGCTGGTCGGGTGCACCCTCGCCGACCTGCCCATCATCATCGACCCCGCCAGCCTGGCCACCACACTGGTCGGATCGTGCCTCCTCGGCGTTGCGGCGGGAGCTTATCCCGCCTGGCAGGCCGCTAACATCGAAATTCTGGACGTGCTCAAGTCCTGATTTTGTTAGTTCAACAATATAGGGATATTGCAGCTTCTAATAGTTGGCTATATATCTTGCCGTCGTTGCTTTTTCGTCGTTTTCAGCTCCCTCTTTCGGTTCTTGAAGTCCTTGCGCCCGCTCCGTGAAGAGCAAGGCCGCTCCTCCCCTCCCTCTTCATCGCGTCGGTTGGCGCGGCTGTGTCCTGATCGTTCGGAATCGGGGCCGGAGGCATCTTTTTCACGGATGTTGCGCGGTTGTGCGTGGAGAGGTAGTGTGAACGCCAAACACGAGCCGAGGAGTCGAGATGGCCGCATTTCCCCCCGTGACCCTGTTGGTCCGAAACATCGTCAATTCCGCTGACTTCTACAAGAACGCCCTGGGATTCGATCTGGCCTGGGACGGGCTTCTGGTCGGGCCTTACGGTCAGTCCCTGCGCCTTGTGGAGGGGCGGGATACCACGGCCGGGGGGTGCGTGATCGTCACCCTGGAGGTGCCGGACGTGGTCCGCGCGGTGGAGGGCATTCTGGACAACGGCGGAGGCCGCGCCGAAAAGCTCATGGGGGACGAGCCCATCTACCTCGGGCCGGATGGCGAAATGCTCTCCCTGACCGGCCGAGGCGTGCCCGGCCTGGAACGTGTGGGGCTTATCGTCTACGACTTCGACGGCGTGATGACCGATAACCGCGTGCTTACCGATCAGGAGGGGCGCGAATCCGTGTTCGCCAACCGCAGTGACGGCATGGGCGTCAACCTTATCCGCGCCCTGGGCATCACCCAGGTCATTCTTTCCACCGAGGTCAATCCCGTGGTCAAGGCCAGGGCCGACAAGATCGGCCTGGAAGCCGTTCACGGCATCCGCGACAAGGGTGCCGCTCTCATCAATCTTGCCGAGAAAAACGGTGTTTCCGTGAGCGAAGTGCTCTTCGTCGGCAACGACGTCAACGACGCCGACGCCATGGGACTGGCCGGGTTCAAGGTCGCGCCCGCCGACGCTCATCCGGCCGTCCTTGCCCTGGCCGATCTCGTCACCGAGGCCCGGGGCGGGCAGGGCGTGATCCGCGAACTGGCCGACATTCTCGCCGCTGCAAGGGGCTAGTCCCGGCGGTCCGCTCCCCTGCTTCGGCAGGTCGGCGCGGGGGGGGCCACGCTTGCCGCGCGTATCTTGTACATAACCGTTTCCCGCTTTGTCCCCCGCCAACCGGCGGCGGCAGGCTATACGGCAACAATTCCATCCTTTTCTGGACATTTTTGAGACTTTTGGTCTACGGATGAGCCATAGTCGGGTGCAGAAAGTCGTCAGCGGGAGCCGGGATCATGTCGCAAGCATCGTTCGAGAACATCTGCATATTTCACATTCTGGATGGCCTGCGGGACGGGCTGTCCCATTTCTCTCCGCCGAGCCGGGTGGCCGTGGTCTATGCCGTGGGCCGGGGTGAGCCGCCGCGCATCTGCGATCCGCAGGGGCTGCTCGAAGGCCATGAGCCCAAGCTTCAGGATTATTTTCTGTATTCGAGCCGCTGGCGCGGCAAGGAGGAGCGCATCGAGGGGTTGCGCGTCCTCAGCCCGGATGAGGTCGGATTGGACCTTGCCGGACTCATCAACCTGGCGGCGCGGTCCAACTCCGTGAGCTACCAGATGTGGTTTACCGAAGAGCACCCGGATATGTGCTCCCTCGGTCCCACGCGGAGCTGGCTGGAATACGCGGCCGAGCTTTTTTCCCAGCATTTTGCCACGGGCAGCGTCCTGGGCCTGGACACCGCCGGATTCATGCTTCAGCACTGCGCCATTCACGCCATTAGGGATTACATCGTGGACGAGCGTTCCCGCCAGGGGTGGCTGGATACCCAGATCAGGGTTTATCCTTTCCTGGACGCGCTTATCGGCGTGTCGGCCACCAAGGAGGAAGGCGCTGCCCCGAGGGGGCGCATCGTGGTGGTGGAGCCCACCCAGCTCGATCAGGTCCGCTTCATTTGCCGGTTCCCTGAACACGAGCAGCCCAAGACCGCGAATTTCAAGCATGTCCGCAAGCTGTTGCAGGCGGTTGAGGACTCGGGCAGGGTCCTGGTCTCGAACGGGACCTCCGTGCTCGGCATCGCCATCGGCCCCATGCCCGGCGCCTACCTGGCTGCCCAGTTCTCCGGCTCCTACGGGTTCCTCTGGATTCGCGATCAACTGGTGTGCAGCTTTGGCGACGGCCGGTTCCGCTCTTCCAATCTTCGGGCCAATCTGGTCCAACTGGAGGAGCAGCTTCTGGAAACGGACATGACCATGGAGAAGCAGAACGCCTTGTTCAAGATCGTCACCACCATGGTCAACCGGGTGCGCGATCGCAAGCACGGCTGTACCCTGGTGGTGGACATGGCCCGCGAGCCCATGACCATGTCCGGCCAGCATCTGGTGGAGCCGCTGGACCTGACCAGCACCAGCCATCTCAAGCTGGCCTGCTCCCTGGCCAAGCTGGACGGAGCCGTGCACATTGGCCGGGACCTCAAGCTGCACGGCTTTGCCTGCCTCATGGACGGCCGCAGTGTGCCCGGCGAGAACCGGGCCAGGGGCGCGCGCTTCAACTCCGCTCTGCGTTTTACCGCCGAGCACGAGGAGCTTGTGGTGGTGGTCGTGTCCGCCGACCGGCCCGTTTCCATCATCAAGGACGGGGTGGAACTGACCGCCCTGTGCCACTTCCAGCACATCTGCGGCCTGCGGCGTCCCCCGCTTCTGGCCGAGTGGGTCATGAGCTGACCCCCGTTCCCGGACCATGCGCGCCGACTGGATATCCGATCCCCTCTTCTGGGTCCTTGCCCTGCCCGCTTTGGCCGTCTCCGGACTGCTCGTCCAGATGGTCCTTTCCCTGTTCCGCTGTTGCGCCTCCTTCAAGCTGCGGGGACGCCCGGTCCAGCTCAAGTGGTGGATGATTCCCGTAACATCCGCTGTCTGCGGCTTGCTGTGGCTTCTTGCCGCGCTTTACGTCGTTTTTGGTCAAGATATTCATTTCTATGGATAATCATTACGATTATCGACGTAACGAAAATACTGTTCAGTTGTAACGCAAGCGTTGCCCTCCTGTAACAAATCGGGTCGCCAAAACTGAAACCCCGAGTAGGTTCACTAACTTTGGAGCACTGCATCGAAACTGTGGGCCGTGCCGAAAGAGGGGGAAAAATGCGACTCAGCGTCAAGATGATACTGTTCTGCCTGTTGGTGGGGATTGTTCCCCTGGCGGGCATGGCGGGTTACAGTTTGCACAACGCTTCGGAGAGCTTGAAGGAACAGTCCTACAGCAAGCTCGTGGCCCTGCAGGAAGCAAAGTCCAAAGAGCTGGACGGGCTGACCGAGCTTTGGAACCGTGACATCACCATGTATTCCGAGGCCAAATACGTATACAGCGCGTTGGTCAGGCTTCGTGACATCATTTTCTACGCCGCTAAACCCGGCGAGCGCATGAACCTGGCTGACGAGGATTACGCGCACGCCCTGAAACGGGTCGTCCCGGATTTCGCCCCATGGGTCAAGGTGCGCGGGTACGCCGACGCCCTGCTTCTGGACGACACCGGGCGTATCGTCTTTTCCGTGGCCATGGGCCGCGAGTTGGGTGAGGACATCGTCAACGGCCCCATGGCCGGGAGCCGCCTCGCCGGGGCCTGGAAGCGGGCCTTGAAGGGCGAGACCGTGTTCGTCGACTTCGCCCCCTACTCGCCTCTCGACGGGCTGCCCTGCGCCTTTATCGCCGCTCCCGTCCGCCGTTACGGCGAGGGTATCGAGGGCGTGGCCGTGCTCCGCATTCCCATCGATTCCGTGGACAGGGTCATGCGCGTCAGGGCGGGCATGGGCAAAACCGGCGAAACATTTCTGGTGGGATCGGATGGGCTTATGCGGTCCGATCTCCATTCCGATCCCGAGGCGCACAGCGTGATCGCCTCCTTTGCCGATCCCGGATCGGGGACCATGGATTCCGAACCGGCCCGCCGCGCGCTCGGCGGCGAGAGCGGCCGCATGGACAGCGTCGACTATCGAGGTTGCGAGGTCCTGGCCGCCTATTCCCCGATCAACGTCGGCGGTGTGGTCTGGGGGCTGGTGGCCAAGATCGACGCTTCAGAGGCCCTGAATCCGGTGCGCGGACTTGAGAACGCGGCCATGGCCGTGGGCAGCGTGTCCGCAGCGGGTATTGTTCTCATTACCTTGATTTTCTTGCGTATGGTTCTGCTCAAGCCGCTCAGGGAATTGCGTGTTTACGCAGGCCGTGTGGCCGATGGCGACCTGGACGCGCGGCCCGAGGGCCGGTTCAAGGGCGAATTGGGCGAAGTCACCGAGGCCATTGAGCGGATGGTTCACAACCTGGGCGAGAAGATGCGGGAGGCTGGGGAGGCGTCGCGTCTTGCCGAGACCCGCGCCGCCGAGGCCGAGGCCGCCGTTGTCCGGGCCGAAGGGGAACGCCGGGCGCGCACGGACGCGGCCCGGGCCCAGCGCGAGGGGATGCTTCAGGCAGCCGGAATGCTGGATAATGTCGTCTCCGGAATGCGCGAGGCGTCGGCCACGGTGAACCAGGAGTCCGATCGGATCATGGAAGGGGCCAACAGCCTCAGTTCTCGCGTGGAGATCACGGCGGCGTCCATGGAGGAGCTTGCCGGGTCCATCCGCGAGGTGGCGAACAACGCCGAGACAGCGTCCAAGGACGCGGAATTCGCGCGCCAGCGCGCCCAGGAAGGGTCCGAGGTGGTGCGCCGCACCGTGGAGTCCATCGGCGACGTGTATTCCATCACCGAGCAGCTCAAGGAGCAGGTTTCCAGCCTGGGCGGCAAGGCCGATTCCATCGGCAAGGTTATGAACGTGATCTCCGACATCGCCGACCAGACCAACCTCCTGGCGCTCAATGCGGCTATCGAAGCCGCCCGCGCTGGCGAGGCCGGACGCGGATTCGCGGTGGTCGCCGACGAGGTTCGCAAACTCGCGGAAAAGACCATGGACGCCACCCGTGAGGTGGGCGGGTCCATCGCGGCTATCCAGGCCGACGTGCGCGAGAACATCAAGGGCATGGACCGCGCCGCCGAAAGGGTGGACGTGGCCAACCGTCTGGCCGGGGAATCGGGGCAGGCGCTCAGCGAGATCATGGAGTTTTTCGAGACCGTCACGCGGCAGGTGGAGACCATCGCCACCGCCAGCATTCAGCAGTCCAGCGTGGGCGAGGAGATCAATCAGGCCGTGAGCGAGGTGGACACCGTGTCCACGCAGACCGCCGGGGCCGTGGCCCAGACCGGCGGAGCCATCGGCGAGCTGACCGGCCAGATCGAGACCCTGTCCAAGCTTTACGGGTTGTTCATGCTCCTGGGTGAAGGCGTGGTCCAGCAGCAGGTGGAAGCCCTGGCCAAGGCCCCGGACCTGGCCGTGTCCGACAGACGGTTCAAGGTGTTGCAACGGGTGGTCCGGGACAATCCGAGTCTGGAGACGGCCTGGATCGTGGACTCCCGGGGCGTGCAGTCCTCGGAGTTCGCTACGGCGAGTGGCGGATCGGAGAACCTGAAAGGCGGGCCGGGGTCCAGTTGGGCCGACCGCGACTGGTTCCGCGAAACCATGCGCACCGGTGAGAGTTTTATCTCGAACATCTATTATTCCGAAGCCTTGGAAGACTATTGTTTGACCGTTGCGACGCCGGTCAAGGATGGCGAAGGCCACATTCTGTCCGTGCTGGCCGTGGACGTCCGCCACGCGGTCTAGCCGGTTACAGGCTTTCGGACGGTCCGGGCCGCGAATCCCGGCAAGGCGGCAGCGGCCGGTCTAGCGGCCGAATCGCGGACGGCGGTGAACGAGCATGGCCAGCACGACAAGGGCGGCCAATCCCAAGGCCCAGGCAAGCCCGGTGACCGGCAGAACCGACCGTTCCTCCACCTTGCCCGCGGGCGGATTGACCACTTCGGCACCGTCCGGCGCGTGCAGGCCGAAGCGCGCCAGGGCCGTGCCGTCGAACCGCATCACCGGCTCGGTGGAGACGGGCAGCATCTCGCGGACGTCAACGCCGTCGAGGACTTTGAGCGCCACTCTGGCCGCGTTCTCGCCGACATTCTTGGCGGGAATCATCAGCCCGCCTACCGCCCCGGACCCGAAGGCCGCGTCGTTGACGAGGAATATGGGCGAGGCCGCGCGTGCCCGGATGAGGGCCGCTATATTCTCGTTCGACACGGGGTTGCCGTCACGGTCTTCGGTAAACCGCAGGAAAAGAACCGCGCCCGATGAAGGCACGCTGGCCAGGGTGTCGCCCAGTTCGGCAAGATTCAGCTCCCCGTCGTCTCCCGCCTCAAAGCCCGGGAACATGATTTGCGCCCGGTCCAGATAGGGTTCCATGGCCCGGTTCACGGCTTTTCTGATCCGAGCCGACTCGGGAGCGCCGTCCACAATGGCCACCAAGAGCCGGGTCTCGGGACGCATGGCGAAGATAAGATTCACGTTTTCGCGCACAGAGCAGGTCATGGGAATGCCGGTGCAGTTGCCGCATTCGGAAAGCTCTCTCGGATTGGGGCGGTCCATGGCGCAGAAGATCAGCGGCGCGTTCGGGAACAGGTCCCTGAATTTGCGGGCAAAGGCAAAGGCGATGTCGCCCTCGGTCACAACGGCGTCGGGCGTCTTCCCGGCCATGGCTTCGGACATTCTGTCGTAGGCCGCGTCAAAGGCGTCCTCGTCCGTGCTGTCGGACGGGAGAAACGCCTGTTGCACCCCTGCCCTGCTGCCCAGGCCCTCGATCAGCCCTGATGCCAACCGCTGGTTCCAAGGGGTGGGGGCGGGGTCGGAATGGAGCAGGAGAACATCCCTGGCCAAGGCCGGGGCGCAGGTCCAGAGCAACCATGTCAGGCACAGTACTGCGGAAAATCGGAACCGTGTAATTCGTTTGTTTTTCAATATATCCTCGATCGTCAGTTCTCGGTAACTGTCGATATGCCGGGCGGCGCATTCGGCCGCATCAGGCCGTGCAGACCCGGTTTCGGCCCGTATCCTTGGCCTTGTACAGGGCGGCGTCGGCGGCCCCGATCAATTCGCTTGCGGACCACCCCACCTTCATGCGGGCCACGCCCACGGACACGGTGAAGCCGATGGAATCGTCCGCCAGCTTGCCGTCGGTGCGGACCCGGAAGTCGTACCGCTCCACATCCTTCCGCAGGGCTTCGGCATTGGTGACGGTCCGGGTCAGGTCCATGCCCTGCACGACCACCATCAGTTCTTCGCCCCCGTAACGGGCCGCGAACCCTTGGTATCGGACGGCGTGCGTGTCGACAATGTGGGCCAGGGCGCGGAGAACGTCGTCACCCGCCTGATGGCCGTAGGTATCGTTGACGTTCTTGAAGTGGTCCACGTCGATCATCATCACGGCCAGCGGCGTGCCGGTCCGGGCGAATTCCTCGGCCGTGACCTTGAGGTGCGCTTCCAGGGAGCGCCGGTTATGGAGTTGGGTAAGCAGGGGATCGAAGGCGGCGGTCATCCGGAAGTGTTCGGCCTTGGCGTTGAGCGCCCTCGCCTCCTCCCGGAATTCCTCTATGAGTTCCTTGAACATGCCCCGCACCCGGGACACGATCAGGGATTTCTGGCTCCCGTCCCGAAGGACCTCAACGGTCTCTTCGCGGAAGGAGTGGAGCCGCTTGTCCTGGCGTTCGTTGGCCCCGTGCATGGACGAGACTATCTCGTTCATCTCGTTGATGAGGACCGCTGCGGTGCGCTTTTCCTGGGCCAGGGCCTCCTCCAGCTCCAGTGCGCCGATGGTCTGGAGCAGATACCCGTCGAGCAGGCCGACGACCGTTTCCAGCCGCTTTTCCGAAAAGTCGTTCTGCATGAGCTGTTCGCAGATTTCGAACTGTATCTCGGATTTCTTGTGGTCGGAGTAAATGGACAGGCGGGAGAGCAGGTTCCGGATGAACAGGATGATGGCTATCCAGTCCGCTTCGTTGGGGTTGCCGGTTTCACGGAGATTCTTGAACAGGAGGTCGAGCTTGCTGGAGCTTGTGGACATCGTAGCTGTCTCCCGGTGTGAGCGGCTCTGAATTTGCTCGGCCAACCGGCCGGCCGGTAGAAAATGACGCCTATACAGTCTGATAGCACCGGTCGGCGATCCGGTTCAAGGGGAAAGGGGGAAAAGTGCGGGCGCAAAAAAGTGCGCCTTGCCGGGTTATCCGGCGGGCATCAGGGCCTGACATTTCAAATTATGCACTTTATGACGGCCTGGTGCGGGTATTATTGGCGCACGGTGCTCTTTCTTGGAGCGGGGCGACTCCATTCGCCATATGTCTTATCGAAACAATCGGCGTCTATTTCCTCCCATCCTCCGTCTCAGGTTCTTCGTTACCCTCATTTCGAGGTCCTTTACCTTTGATTCAAATATACGCTCCCCGGAAAATGGGCGCAAGAGGTTGGGCCGAATAATCCGCCTGGTAGGCCGCAACCATCGGTCGGGCTTGAAGATAAAAGTGCTTTTTTTTCGGGAAAGGGGGCCGGTCACCGGCCAGGGACACGCATTCCGTAGAAGGTCCAATTATGACAGAATATTATCCCTGTGTTCAAAAGGCAAGCACAAAGGGTCCTCCGGGGAAGATCGGGGCGGCGGACAGGAAAAAAGAGGGACTAGTCTTCTTCGAACGGGTCGCTGATGAGGTCCAGAACCCTGGCATGATCGAGGCTGTGGGCGGCGCTCCCCTTTCCGGCCAGATCAAGTCCCAGCGCGTCCAGGTTCGCTTCGGCCTCGGCGGCTTCCCGGCGGCCCAGGTTTCGGGTCACGGCGGTCATGGCGTCGTCCAGGCTCTCGGTGGCACGGGCCTTGAGCTCCTGTATGCGTTCGCGGGAGGTTCCGACAATGGATTCGTGGGGCGGGATGGATTGTATAGCGGGCATTTTCGTCTCCTTCTTGTTGGCTGGCCCGATAAACAGCAAGACCCGTGCTGACTAAAAAATAGTATGTAAATTCAAACAGTTGTGATTTTAGTCGTTCTCTCGGGCGGCAGGTTTTTCCGCTTTTCGGACCGGAACGAGGAACAGGGTCAGGATCACGAGACCGAAGAACGCGGCATAAATTCCGGCGAACCAGGCCGGATCGATGTCGGGAAACAACACCCGGCCCAGCCAGTATTGCACGCACGAAACAGGTTCTCCGCCCTCTTGGCCGGCAGCGCGGCGCAGGGCCGCTTCCCATTTGGTCAGGGGGCAAAGGCTGCCTGCAACGGTTTCGGCCAGGACAAAGCCCATGAGGGCCGCGTGGGTCCAGCGGAACCCTCTGTTTCGTGCGAACCTCCATCCGGCCGCCGCTCCGATCCATATGGCGGGCAGGCCCAGGACGATGAAGGCCGCGACCGCGAAATGGACGGCCAACACGACGTCCGCCCAGAAGGCCGGTGCGCCGTCCGTCATCGGCAGTGGCCCGGCAGCCCCGCCAGGAATCGGCGGAACCCGTCCGTATAGCCTGGGGACGTCAGAAAGCCGTGGTTGTGGTCACCGGTCAGTCCCCAGAACAACTTGGGGCCTTCGTATGTCTCGTACAGCTCCCGGCCCATGGCGTAGGGCACGAGCTCGTCGTCGGGGCTGTGCAGGAACAGGGCGGGCGTCCGAACTTCGGATAGGGCGCGCAGGCTGTCGTATCGATGCTGGATCAGCCAGCGGACCGGCAGCCAGGGGTATTGCTTCGCCCCCATGTCCGTCAACGAGGTGAAGGTGGATTCCAGGATTAGTCCGCCGGGTTCTTCGCCCCGCCGCGTCAGGTCCGCCGTCAGCCGTGCCGCCACGCCGCCGCCCAGACTGCGCCCGAACACGATAATGTCGCGCGGCTTGACGTCGCGGATCTTCACCAGCCAGTCCCACGCTGCCAGCGCATCGGCCCTGGTGGCCTTTTCCGATGGCCTGCCGCCGCTTTGCCCGTATCCCGAGTAGTCGAAAACCAGCACGGACAACCCGAGATCGTGAAATATCCTGTACGATTCCATCAGGTGGGAGATGTTGCCCCCGTTGCCGTGGCAGAACAGCAGGACCCGCTCCTCGCCCTCGCAGGGCAGCCACCATGCGTGAATCCTCGTGCCGAGCGCGTTTTCCAGCCACACGTCCTCGAATGCCAGCCCGTTTCCGTCCGGCGTATCCGCCAATTCGTTCCTCGGGCAATAGACCAGTCCGTTCTGGGCGCAGAACACCCATGCCGCCATGCCTCCATAGACGGTCCCTGCGGCCGCCGCTATCTTCAAAATCGTCCACATGCCGATACCATACACCGCGCTGCCCTTTTGTGCACCCTTTCCATTTTTCCGGCCTTGATTTACCTTGCGCCCATGGACATCGCAGGCATCATTCTGGCCGGGGGGCTCGGCACCCGCATGGGCCGCGTCAAGAAGGCGTTTCTGACCATTCGGGGCCAAACCATTGTCGACCGGCTTCTCGCCGTCTACCGTCCCCTGTTCTCCGAAATTCTCATCTCCGCCCGCGATCTCGACGATTTCGCCGACTACCCCTACCCTCTCGCGCCGGATAAATACGAGGCCCGTTCCTCCCTGACCGGCATCCACGCCGGGCTGGTCGCCATGCGCGCTTCGCACGGCTTCATGGCCGCCTGTGACGGGCCGTTTCTTCAGCCCGGACTGGTACGCGCCCTTCTTGAACAGGCCGCCCCGGAAGACGACGTCGTCATTCCCCTCAAGGATGACGGCTACGTCGAACCCCTCTGCGCCGTCTACTCCAAGCGGTGCCTCCCGTTCATCGAGGCGCAGCTTCAGAGCGAAAACTACCGCATCATCGGATTCTTCGATCAGGTTCGGGTCAGAAAAGTTCCGATCTCCCTGCTCCGCCAGGGCGATCCCCACCAGGTATCCTTTTTCAATGTGAACACCCCCGACGACCTGAGGCAGGCCGAACGTCTGGCCGAAGAACTCGGGATTTAGGCGGGCTAAAGGTCGGGGGCAGATGATATGCCTCCGGCGGCCGGGGGAAGCCTTGGCACATAGCCAAAGGACTCAAGCATACGTCCGGCGGCGTGTTTGGTGTTCTTGTTATACGATTTCGAAGCGCCTTGATCCAGCGGGTGATCCAACCGCAGATTTAATATGTCAAGCAATCCCATGGCACCCCTGCGGCCATGACACAAACGGTCGTTCCGGCAAGGTCAAGCCCTCCGTGTGGACCGGTCTTGCCGTGCCGACTTTGCAAGTGTCGTGACCACTGCAGACGATGGCGAGAGGGCTGTGTGTGGCTTCGGCTTGATGGCTAAAAAAGATCATTCCTAAATATAACCAGTGAGTTGAGAGTTCCCCTCACATCCCCCATGGGAACATGACTTCCGCAGTGATCTGTTCTTTTCTATTAATCGCCATAAGCAATATCGGTTGACATGTTTATTTGATGCAAGTTAAAGGGTAGTAAATTGAACTTGGAGTGCCGCGAACTACGTAAATAAAGTAAAGAATAATTGTATGAATTACGCTGTTTTCACAATTAAAGAATGGAATACTTCGACTTTTTCTCATGTGTGTAAAGATTATCCAGGGACTTGGCATATTTTTACAAACAAAGAAGATCTTACACTTGAAAATTTATCTCGTATAAACCCGAGGTATATTTTTTTCCCGCATTGGAGTTGGATGGTTGATGAACAAATCACCAGTAGCTACGAGTGCGTTTGTTTTCATGAGACAGACTTGCCTTATGGAAGGGGCGGAAGTCCTATCCAGAATCTGATTGCGAGAGGACACAAAAAAACTGTCATAAGTGCTATCAAAATGACCAACGACCTGGATGCTGGCGAAATCTATCTTAAAACAGAGCTTTCCTTGGAAGGCTTGGCGGAAGAGATCTATTTGCGATCAGCGCAGGTTGTAGCCGGGATGATTTACAGAATTATCACAGAGAATGTGATTCCTATTTCCCAGAATGGGGACCCTGTATATTTTGAAAGAAGAACTCCCAAACAAAGTAAACTTTCTGCCGATTTTGATTCTTTGGATGCAGTCTTTGATCATTTAAGAATGCTTGACGCAGATACATATCCGCGAGCGTATATTGACGTTGGGATGATGAGAATCGAATTCTCAAGACCTGCATTACGTTGTGGTAAAATTCTTTGCGATGCAACTATAAGAATTAAAGAAGCTGAGTAAAATGAAAATCAAGTACGATAAAGTATTATGTTTTTTTGCTCACCCCGACGATGAGACCCTCGCGATGGGGGGGACAATAGCTAAGCTCGTTGAGGCGAACGTGCATGTCAAAGTTGTTATTTCCAATACAGGAATTGCTTCCAGAAGAGATAAGTTGTCAGAAGAAGATGTAGCCTCTCAATTGCAAAATTTGAAGGAAGATTGCTCAAAAGCTTTATGTAATCTAGGCATTTTACATGATGACATTATACTGGGAGAATTTTCTGACAACGAAAGCGATAAACATACGCTTCTTGAGTTGAATCATTGGATTGAACCTATTCTTGATGATTTTATGCCAGATGCGATTTTCACACACCATAGATTTTGCACGAATATTGATCATCAGTATTGTTATAATTCTGCTGTCGTAGCAACAAGGCCAGGACTTAATTTCAATATAGATTTTTACACATGCGAAGTCCCTAGTTCAACAGGGTACCTGAAGCCGACACAGTTTGAGCCAAACTGTTTTGTCGGTTTAGAAGAAAGGCATGTTTCCGCAAAGATCAAATCAATGAATACCTATAAGGGAGAGGCTCGTCCTTACCCGCATCCCCGATCGGGGGAAGTCCTGAAAGCCCTTGCCCAAGTGCGTGGTTCAGAAGCTGGATGTTTTTTTGCCGAAGCGTTTATGCTCAACCGCCTTTATCCATTATGACAGGAAAGGATGCAGCCGCTTCGTAGGTACTTTTGGGGGTAACCTTTATGAATCTGATGCATTACCTCCATTTTAACACCACAGAAGGCCGAATGGTGGCATCTGAAAAAACGGTATTATATCAACGAATAAGCTGAGTTAACCCATCATTGGATTTCAGGTCCCCATGTACCCTCTTTCTCGGTGGTTAATTTGTAGCGCATTTTTTTTAACGGAAAAACGTGTAGATAGGGAGTAGGACACCTCGCCATCTCCCCTCCCCGCCCATTTTCTCTCTTAAACTTTTTGGTGCTGCCTCCGGCCCCCCCATCTCCTTTTCCTTCCGAAACTTTTTGGAGCCGCTTCGCGGGCAGTCGGTTTGCGCCGCTCTTTTGGTCAGTCGGCTTGCGACAGGATGATGATATCGGTTCCGTCCATGCGGATTTCGCCGTTGTCGGCCATCTTGCGCAGTGTGCGCGACAGGGCTTCCGGGGTGATGCCGATGATTTTGGCGAGTTCGCGGTGGGAGAGATCAAGGGTTACGCGGCCGTCGCGGTGTCGGCTTTCGAAGTAGGCCATGAGCCTGGACGGGACCTGCTTGAGGGACAGGGAGTCGATCATGTTCATGGCCTCCTTGAGCCGTCGGGACATGACCCGCATCATGGTCAGGAGGATGGTCGGGTCTTCCCGGACGAGCCGTTCGAACTCGGGAGGCCGAATGAAGAGGACGCGGCTGTCTTCGAGCGCGCCTAGGTTGGCGGGCAGCTTGCCGTCGGAAAAGGTGGAGCAAAGGCAGAAGGGTTCGCCCGGGCCGAAGACGAAGATGGTCTGCTCCTTGCCGTCCTCGGCCAGCCGGAAGAGTTTGACTTGGCCGGACAGGAGCACGTGTAGCCCCTGGGCTGAGTTGTCCTCGCTGAAGAACAGGGATTTTTTCGGAAAGCGCAGGACTTCGGCGTGTTCGGCCAGCCTGTCGAGCTGGGACTCATCGAGTTTGGCGAAGATCGGAAACGCGCTGATTTCGTTCTTGAGGTCGAGTGGCTGCATGGGAAAATCCGAAAATTGCTGAATGTTGATCGAGATCAATGCCGCCGGTCAGCCGTGCGTCTATCCTGGGGGCCAGAACGACAAAAAGCAAGGAGGCCACCCATGAGCGCAACCATCCACTGCCCCTATTGCAATGCCAGCCGGGAGACGGGCGATTTTGAAAGCTACGCCCCCTTCTACGTCAATTGCGAGGAATGTTCCAGGCGGTACATCGTCGAACCCGTGCGAAGCGGCGTCGTCGTTTACCGCGACGGCGAAGCCCCCTGCTGCTCCGATCCCGATTGCCGTGAGACCGAGATGGCCGGTTCGGGCCAGGAATAGCCCTCGGCAAGGAGTCTCTTATGTTCAAGATGTTGCAGAAACTGACCAAAAACCTGATCTATGCCATCCCCGCGATGATGCTCGCCGGGTTCGTCTACGGCCTGTGGGCGGACACCGGCTGGCTCAAGGCGGCCATCGTCCCGTTCACCTTCCTCATGGTCTATCCCATGATGGTCACGCTCAAGATTCGCAAGGTTTTTGAGGGGGGCGACGCCAAGGCGCAAATCCTGACACAGCTCATTAATTTCGGGCTGACTCCCTTCCTGGCCTTCGGCGTCGGCCTCCTCTTTTTCCGCGACAACCCGTACATGGCTCTTGGGCTGCTGCTCGCCGGGCTGGTGCCCACCAGCGGCATGACCATATCCTGGACCGGGTTTGCCAAGGGCAATATGTCTGCCGCAGTGAAGATGACGGTCATCGGGCTCATCGCCGGATCGTTGGCCACCCCGCTCTATGTCCAGGCCCTCATGGGCACGGCCATCGAGATGCAGATCTCCGCCGTGTTCAAGCAGATTCTGTTCATCGTCTTCCTGCCCATGGCGCTCGGCTATCTGACCCAGCGGTTCCTGGTGAAACGGTATGGGCAGGAGCGGTTCCAACGCGAGTTGGGGCCAAAGTTCCCCGGCCTGTCCACCGTGGGCGTGCTCGGCATCGTTTTCGTGGCCCTGGCGCTCAAGGCGAAAACCATTGCGGCCGCTCCCGGCGTGCTGCTCGATATTCTCGTGCCTCTCGTCCTGCTCTACGGCGTCAATTTCCTGATTTCCACTTTCGTGGGCAGATCGCTTCTCCCGCGTGGCGACGCCATCGCCCTGGTCTACGGATCGGTCATGCGCAACCTGTCCATCGCCCTGGCCATCGCCATCAACGCCTTCGGTGCGCAGGGCTCCGACGCCGCCTTGGTCATCGCCATGGCCTACATCATCCAGGTCCAGTCCGCCGCCTGGTACGTCCGCTTCACGCATAAGGTTTTCGGCCTTCCCGAAGAGCTTGCGCAACCGGCCTGACGGTTGGTTGAGGGTGCCTCCGGCGGTCGGGGGAAGGGGAGGAAAAACCCTTTGAAAAGGGTTCTTTCCTCCCCTTCCCCCGAACCCCCATCCCCTCCTTTTCCCAAACTTTTTGATGCCGCTTCGCGGAGGGGGGTGACCCTCAGGAAGTGCTTCTTCTCAAAAAACTATCATCGGGTCGGGAAACCTGTTTGTTAAGGAGCACTACTTAGCGCGTCCGTCCGCTCTCCGCGAAAGCGGCGACAAAAAGTTCTGGAGGGGGAGTCCAGAGGGGGAACCTCTTTCAAGAGGTTCCCCCTCTGGCCGCCGGAGGCAAAAAAAAGACCAGCCCGACATCACTGTCGGGCTGGTCTTTTATATCGCGTTGATGGGCGGTTAGTCCCAGGTGCGCTTGTCTTCGATGGGCCGGATCTGCGGGGGCAGGGTTCCGGGGGCGAGGACCTTGAGGATGGGGCGCAGCTTGATCTTCTCGCGGAAGAGATGGAGCAGCTCGTCCTCCTGGTTGAACTGACCCGCCTCGATGGACAGGATCATCTCGTCGATGCCGCCGGGGTTGGTGACTTCGATCTGCCAGCGTTTGACCTCTTCGAACCGGGCCATGACCTGCTCCACCTGGTGGGGGTAGACGAACATGCCCTTGATGCGGGCGGTGGTGTCCACGCGGCCGACGATGCCGCCCAGGCGCGGGGAGGTGCGGCCGCAGGCGCACGGGGCGCGGTCCAGGTATCCGAGATCGCCGGTGGCCAGTCGGATGAGCGGGTAGGTGCGGTTGAAGGCGGTGACCACGATCTCGCCGACTTCGCCGTCCTTGAGCGGAATGCCGGTGTCGGGGTGGCAGATTTCGACGTAGGCGCGGTTGGACAGGTGCAGTCCGGACTTGTGGAAGCATTCGTAGCCGATGCAGCCCACGTCCGCAGTGCCGTAGCCCTGGCGCATGATGCAGTCGAATTTCTTTTCCAGGGTGGAGCGCATCTTCTCGGAGAACTTCTCGCCGGTGACGAAGGCCACTTCGAGGAAGAGGTCCTTGCGCAGGGACAGACCGGCCTCTTCGGCCTTCTGGGCCAGGTGCATGAGGTAGCTGGGAGTGCCGACGTAGCCGGTGACGCGCAGCTTCTGCATGATCTCGATCTGCGAATTGGTGTTGCCGGGACCGGCGGGCACCACGGCGCAGGACAGGTTGCGCAGGGGTTCCTCGAACATCAGTCCGGCGGGCGCGAGATGGTAGTTGAAGGTGATCTGGGCCAGGTCGCCGGAGCGGAAGCCCGCGGCGTAGAAGCCTTCGGTCCATCCCCAGTAGTCCTCGGAGCGGTCTTCGGGGTCGAAGATCGGGCCGGGGGAGAGAAATACGCGCTGGAGCTCGCCCAGGTCCTTGGTGAGCAGTCCGCCGAGGCGGGGGCCCATGGACTGGAGGAAAATGAGTTCCTTTTTCTTAATGATAGGGATATGCTTGAGATCGTTCAGCGTGCGGAACTTGTCCACATTGAACTGCGCGCGGTCGAATCGCTTCTTGACGTCTTCGGAATATCGATAGGCGTAGGAGAGCAGCTCTTTCAACTGCAACTGGCAATACTGCCTGCGCTCGGACTCGTCGAGCACCTCGCGGCGGGAGTAAATTCCCTCGGTGCGGTCTTTTCGTGTCATATTTGTGCTCCTTGGTGGCTTGATTCCAATAACGGATGGGAGCGGGAATATAACACGGCAGATTTTTTTTGCAAGAAAAACTTTAAATTTGCAGATATTCCGGCAAGTTGCAAGGCAAAGATTAAAGATGGCCGAAGTTTTAAAATGTGCTTGACACCAGAAGGCCAAATGGATACTCATACGTTCCCTAACGGGTCGTTGGGTCGTTAACTCAGTTGGTAGAGTATCTGCCTTTTAAGCAGAGAGTCACTGGTTCGAGCCCAGTACGACCCACCAAAATGCGTCCCCATCGTCTAGTGGCCTAGGACTCCGGCCTCTCACGCCGGCAACAGGGGTTCAAACCCCCTTGGGGACGCCAAGACAAATCAACGGGTTACATCGAGAGATGTAGCCCGTTTTTTGTTTGCGTGGCTCGTCCGCGTGGCTCGATCGCCACATCAGCTTCACCGGACCAGTTTAAGGGCAGGCGGTTCCCTGTCCCCGTCATCCCGCCAGGCCGCATCCAGGGCATCCACCGCGCCGGTGCTTTTCTTGACCTTGTGGATGTACCGCTGGGTCGTTGCAATGGACTTGTGACGAAGCAACTGCTGCACTTCCACGATGGTCGCCCCATTGTGGATCGCAATGCTTGCGGACAGGTGGCGGATTCCGTGATAACCGAAGTTCCTCACGCCGACGTCGGCGCACAGCCGCCGCAGCCAGCGGTTGTTGATGTCCAGAAGGCCTTCGAACCGGCTTCCGAACACCAGTTCCTCGTCCCTGGACATCAGCTTCCATTCCGCCAGGTGCGCCCTGAGCATGCCGGAAATGGGCAGCTCGTCGAACTCGGCATTCCCGCTTCTGCGCTTGTTGGTCCAGAAACCGATCATGCCCGTGGCCAGATTGACTTCCGACCACTTGAGCTTCCACAGTTCGCCCCGACGGGCAGCCGTGTGAAACGCCAGCAGAAGCAGTTGCTGTTGCAGGGGTGTCGCCGCATCCACGGCCTTGCGGTAGTCCTCCAGGGGCGGAACCCACCTCGGGTGACGCTGCTCGGGGAACTTGTCCACGGATCGGAACGGATTCGTTTTGTCCATGCCCAGATACCGCGCACCCCACTTCCAGGCGGCGGCAAGGTTTTTCCTGTCCCGATTGGCCGTGTTCCCCGTGGTCTGCTTCTTGAGTCGGCTCAGATGGTTCAGGGCCACCACAGGGCTGATCTCATGAACCAGCTGTGTCGGTCTTGCCGTCATTTCGAACAAACGCCGAAAGGCAAGGCGCTTGTCTGAGCAACTTCCCTTGGACCATGTGGCCGTGGCGTAATCCATGTAGGCATTCGCCCAATCTCCGGCCAACACTTCCAGGCCCACGCGATGCATGTCCTTTCGTTTTTCCGCATCGGCGAGCTCCAAGGCTTCTCGGGTCTTATTTTCCCATTTTTCCGCGTCTTTCATTTTGTCAAAGAGCTGGGTGCGCCTGATCTGCCGCGACCCGTCGGTGGGTGTGTACCGCACGGCCCCACGCCACCGTTTTCCTTCCTTGTAAGGCATTGTCTTTTCTCCTTATCGGGAAGGCCGCTTACTTGGATTCACGCTGCCACAGTTTGTGTTTGTCGGTCAAATTCTTACGCCGCCGCTTTCTGGCTACAGGGATATCGTCTGGCTGATCCGACGCCCTAACGGTGTTGCGAGCCAGGTAGGCGTCCACGTGTTCCCGGTGAAACCGGATTCCACGCGTTCCGACAATGAAGGCTTTCAAGCGAACCTTCATATCGCGACGCCTGACAAGGCTTTCGGAAATTCCCAAAAGCTGGGCAACTTGTTTAACCGTCAACACATTATCCACGTTCACGACCTTCAACCGGTTTCGTTGAGCCGGACATCCTGACGCCCAACACACCAGTTCAACACTCCCGGCATGCGCAAAGTCAAACGGCTGGAGGGGGAAAAGAATAAAAAAACGACCCCGCCGGGAAATGGCGGGGCCGCATCTAATAGGAACTGCCCAGGTAGGCGTTCGATATGTCACGGCGACCGGGGGAATGCCCTGCCGCTTCCTCGATGGCGTCTCGCGCTTCGTTGTCGAGCCGGGGCCATTCGTCCCCGACCGTTGCCTGGGCTGCCTCCTGGAACACCTGCACGCTCTCGTGCTGGTTGGGCGGCTCAAAGCCAGCGTGATTCACATACATTTGATGAAACCTTTCGTGCCGAAGGCCGTGCAGGGTTCCTCCGGCATTCTTACCCGCAAGGCCGTGTTTCCTGGCCGCATAGTCCAGCCGGTGCAGCCAGTTGTCGCCCATGCCCTCGGGCATGAGGTTGTGGATACCCTTCCTGTTGGAGGGGGACACGTATTCCGCGGCTCGGCCAAGAGCTGCTTCCTGTCGCGGGGACAAGTCGTACAGGGTCCGGGGCCTGCCGCCCTTGGTCCCGTATTGTACGAGCAGGCTATGGTTTTCCCTGTCCCAGTCACTGGGCAAATCCAGTTTGGCGGATTCTTCTCGTCGCAGCCCGAGCTCATACATTAACTCGATCTGGACCGCCGCCCGACCAGCATGCCGGAACGACGCGTCGTTCCGCATGCTGGTCAGGGATTCTTCAACAACTTCCGGGCTGACCGTGCGGGACGCCTGGTTGGCTATGGACCCGCGCTTGACCCCGAAAGTGTCGTTGTTCCCGCTGATGCGGTCGTTTCCGTAAGCGTCGCAAAGATGCCTGGCGGCACTGAACACCTCGGCTATCCGACCATCACCCACACCGTCCGAGCGCATGACATCCGCCACGCGCTGGAAGTGCTTGTTCGTCAGTTTGGACCATTTCTGGACCCCAAACCCAACCCTTCGCAGCGTCTTCACAAAGAAGCGTCCGTTTTGGCGGATTCGGTACTGTTTCGTTTTCGGACCGGACAAGGTTGCCCGGTTTACCGCATACTTGAGGCTGTCGGATTTTCCCATTGGAATTCTCCTTCCGTTAAAGGTTCGGGGCAGCGCCCCTGGGCCAAGCAGATCGGACTTTTCCCGTTATCCAGGAAAGACCTGCCTGTGGCGGAAACCCGCCACGCATCACCGGTCAGGGGTAGAATGAATGCCCGATTCCCATTCGGAAGAGGATTCCGGAAAACCTAGTTAATAAAGGGTGATGCCCCGCAAACGCGTATGTCTTGCGGATTGGATGGCATCCATTGGGGAAGTGCGGCAATGACAGACGTAGATATCTGTCATTCAACCTGTGGCGGGTGCTGCGTTACAGCCTGCGTTTGGATTCTGAAAAGACCGTTTGTTTGGAAAACGGCGCGCGGATCGTTGAAGCCCAGGGCTTCTTCATGCGTCATCAGTTCGGACTTCGTCACGAACTTATGACGCGCGTCAATGCGTTTCACCTCCTTTGGGTTACGGAATTATCCGGTGGATATGCCCCACCATATGACGCCGCAAAACCTTCGCGCAAGGTCCGGCGGCAGGGTTTCTGCCCCTCCCGCCCATTTTGCCGCGAGCGTGACGCAAGCAGCCGCCGGGGCAAGGCCAAGCCCTGCGGGCGGACGCTTCGCGGTCCGGCCTTGCCCCGACGACTTTACTTGCGTCGTGATTACCGCAGGCGACGGCGAGAGGGATGGCGGAGTCGACTCCGGCTCAAGGGATATCCTCAGGTCCCTGCTCACGCATCCACTCCCAAAAGCAACAAATCCCTTGCTACTGATTATCAACTTATTTATTGATCTTGATAAGCAACTAGTTGCTTAACCCTGTTAACAAGGTGGTTGATTAACCATGGCTGAAGATGACGTCGTTGACCTCACCCCTGTGAAAACCCCGGAGCAATTGCTGAAGGAAGAAGTCGGGCTTTATCTGAAGATTGTGCGGGAGGCTCAGGGCAAGCCCCTCAGATGGGTCGCCCAGAAGTTGGGGTGCACCAGCTCGTTTATATCCCAGATTGAAAAGGGGAACGCTTCGATTCCGCTGGATCGGGTACTGGACTTCTCCCTTGCCTATGATCTTCCTGTGCCGGAGTTCGTTCGAATTGTTCTCGTCGCCATGCACAACGACACTTATCGGGCGCTCATGAGCATACTGGAAAATGACCCGGAAATGGCCCATGCCGCCGATCAGTGCCACTCGACGAACGACGCGAAACTACGAGCCAAGCGCCGCAAAATTCTCAATCCGGGACTGAGCTCAAAATCGCTTGATCGAATGCGGGAATTTATCTTGAAGAACCAAAAGCCAACATATGGGGAACCGGTGGCAGGTGACTCGTGATTGATTTACGGAAACAAGACCATCTTGGGGTAACCTCGTCGTCTGAAAATGGAGACATTCACAACAATGACGCATTTCTATTTTTGGGAAATTGCCCTGCCCACAGGTACGAGGCCATAATCACAGACCCACCTTACGAGATCGGAATTGCCGGCAAGGATTGGGATTGCAAAAAGCTGCGGATCGACGTTCTGGCTTATCAATTCCATCGTGTTCTGAAACCTGGCGGCAATGTCTTTGTATTTTGCTCGGATTTTCAATTCGGCGACTGGTATTGTGAACTTTCGCGCTACTTCCCCAAACTGCGCAAGTTTGCCTGGTGCAAGCCCGACTCCGTCGGGTTCAACAAGGGTATGTTTCAGGAAAGCTTCGAACTTGGGTTGCATGCGTGCTCGGAAGACTCATTTTTCGATGATCAAAAATACTACAAAAATCATATGGTCACTGGGAAAACATCGGGGAAAGAACGGCTGATGCCTGACCCCGACGAAGAATGGTCAGAGAAAAAAGGCGAAAAAGCCCTTCATCCCACACAAAAACCGCTGAAAGTGGTCGAAGATCTGGTTGCGGCATTGAGCAAAGAAGGTGACACCATTCTTGATCCCTTTGCCGGCACCGGAACGCTTGGGGTTGCAGCCAAAAAACTGGGCAGGAAATTCGAGATGGTCGAGTACGGCTTCCGGAACCACATTGCGGCATGGGACCGGATTCGAGGGGAAGAGTAAACCATATCCCAACAAGCCGAATCAATATTCGAGCCGAAGCTCGACTGCCCGATTCAACTTCATCCTAAGGTGTCCCCATTTTGGGACGACTCGGGACAACAGGCGATAAAACGCTGCCGAGTGGTTCCTGACGCGCAAATGGCAAAGTTCGTGGAAAATTACGTACTCGATGCAATCCTTCGGCGCTGCGACGAGCTCGGGGTTCAGGATGATCGTACCGCTATTGGTACAACTTCCCCAACGTTTCCGCATCCGAAGCATTCGCCACTCCGGAACGGTTTTCACGCCGATCCCGGAAGTTCTCTCCAGACACGATCCCACCAGGGAATGGAAAATCGCATCCGCCCGATCACGAAGCCAAGCATCCACCAGTTTCTTGGCCACATCTGCGCCATCCTGGGCCAGGAGGGTCACTTCCAGATGCGCTCCCTTGAGCTTGGCTGAACGTTCGAGACCAACCAACAGCTTCAACCGATATTGCCGTCCCAGATACCTGACTTCCTCGCCGGAGACATATCGCCTGGCCGGGATGGCCGGGGGATAAGCCGCGAACATCCTCTGCTGCTTGAGGACCCATGCTCCCCGGCTTTTTACCTTGGCCGCTATCTCATCTTCGGTCGCCGTCCGAGGCGTATCCGTGACGACGGTACCATCGGGGAAGACATGGATGGCCAAGGTCTTCCTGGTCGCTGGCCGGATGGAGTAATCGATTCTGGTGGTCCCGTAATGCACGGAACCGCGGGCTGGCAAATCAGGCAAGGTCACGTCTCTTGGCAACAAGAATCAATTTGTCGATGACAGCATCTATCACTTCGCCGGGGAATGTCACACCGAATGATTCCGAAGCGTCATACAAAACGTCTTCAATATCGTTCTTCATTTCGTTGACAATATCAATATTGTCGCTCCAATCCCTGATTTTCCTGGATGTTAGGGCGTCGTCTATGGATATCGCCATCTGGGGCAAGGAAGCTTCAGCAATCTGCCCTTCCAGCATTTCCCCCAGGATTCCGAAGTAAACGGCGGCTTCGTCCTTGCCCTTGAGGGACGGCGGCAGGTTGCCACGTTCCCCCTGTTGCAAGTCATCCAGCAGTCCCCGCATCTTGCCGAGATATTCGGCATCGGAAAGCCGGTGCGCACGATGGCTGCTGATGGTTTCGTTGATGATTTCCGACAGGCGTTTGAAGAGGACAGGGTCCTCGTCCATCCGGACGGTGATCGTTTTCTTCACCCGGGCCGCGATGTGGTCGGCCTTGGCGGCATCCCCCTGGATCAGCTCCAACTGTTGCTCGAAGGCGTCCACGGCAAAGATATCCACCGGGGCGACCACCTCCTGCACGGCATCCGCTCCGATGTGCTTGCTGACCATGTTCTTGAGCTGCTGCTCGTAGGCCGAGTAATCCACGGCCTCGCCGAACCGATGCTTGACGGCGTTGCGAAGGTTCAGGAAATCCTTCAAATCGGTCTTGTACCGGCGGATCGTCTTCTCGGGCGTATTGTCGAGAAACCGCGCGCTGCTCAGCGCCAGTTGCAGGGTGTTGGCAAAGAGGCGTAGGGCATCGTAAAACCGCTCCCGGATATCTTCCGGCTCCAGAGCCAGTTGCATGGCCTCGATGTCCGCCTTGTTCCCGACTTCCTTGAAAATCTCCCAGACATTGGCATGCCTGGCCTTAAGTTGTTCGATCTCGCCGCTGACGTCGAGAATAGTGTTCTCAATGTCGGCCCGGTCGAACCCTTCCTTTTCCAGGGCGGCATAGGTGTCGATGGCTTCATTCAAGGCCCCGAAGATGCCCCGGTAATCCACCACCAGGCCGTAATCCTTGCCGTCCCACAAACGGTTCACCCGGGCAATGGCCTGGAGGATGTTGTGCTCCTTGAGGTTCTTGTCCAGGTAAAGGACGCTGTTCCGAGGCGCGTCGAACCCGGTTAGAAGCTTGTCGATGACGATCAGGATTTCGGGGTCGTCATTGTGGTTGAAGGCGTTGATGATGCTTTCGAGATACTGCTTCTCGTTGCCGTACCGGCGCATCATGTCGTTCCAGAACACCTGCACTTCTGGCATCTTGGATTCATCGGTGGAGGTGTTCCCCTCTCGGCTATCAGGGGAAGACATGACCATGGCCACGGAGACTTCGTCCTGTTCCTCGAAACACCGAAGGTAGGCCAGAGCCGCCGGGCGGCTGGCAACGGCGAACTGGGCCTTCTTGCCGGTCCCCTTGCAAAACTGCTTGAAATGCTGGGCGATGTCATAAGCGACTTCTGCAATCCGCGACTCGGCGGAAAAGAGCTGCTCGGCCTGCCTGAACTTCTTTTTGAGGTCGCGTTTCTGCTCGGGAGTCAGCCCTTCGGTAATACGGTCGAACCACTTGTCCAGTTCGGCATCGTCCCCGTGCAGTTCGCTCATGCGCCCTTCGTACCTGAGCGGGGCCACGGCCCGGTCCTGAACCGCCTGGTTCATGGTGTACTTGTGGATGAAGCCGCCGAACTGGTCGGCCGTGCTCTTTTCCTTCTTCAGGAGCGGCGTACCTGTAAAGCCGATATAACAGGCATTGGGGAAGACCACACGCATCTTGGCATGGCTCTGGCCGTATTGGCTGCGGTGGCTTTCGTCCACCAGCACGAAGATGTTCCGGTCCTCATCCTTGGTGCGCTTGTTGGCCACGGTCTCAAACTTGTCGATGATGGTGGTGACGATGGAGGCGCGTTCTCCGGCAATGAGCTTGAGCAGGTGTTCCCCGGTCCGGGCCTGGACCACGTCCTTGCCGCACGCCTTGAAAGTCTTGGAAATCTGGTTGTCCAGGTCGATGCGGTCGGTGACGATGACCACCTTGGGATTCTTGATGCGGGGATCGAGTGCAAGGGCCTTGGCAAGCATGACCATGGTCAGCGACTTGCCCGATCCCGTGGTGTGCCAGATGACCCCGCCCCGACGGCGGCTGTCGCCCTTGACGTCGGTGACCCGGTCCACCGTGGCCTTGACCGCGAAATATTGCTGGTAACGGGCGATTTTCTTGATGCGGCTGTCGTAGATGATGAAACCGTATATGAGTTCCAGAAGCCGCTCCGGGCGCAGGAGGGAATGCAGGGTCTTGTCCTGCGGCGTGGGGGTGCGATGCCCGGAAGCAAGGATGCGCATCAGGACTTCCCGCTGTTCGTCCGTGGCCTCGGCCATGAGCCGGGACCGTTGCGCTTCGGCCAAAGGCGCGTTGACGATGGCGTCCAGGGCTTCATTTTGGCCGTCAGCGTCCTCTTCCTTCCAGATCGACCAGAACTTTGCATCCGTGTCCGTGGTGGCGTACATGGCCCGATTCTGGCTGATTGAAAGCAATATCTGGCTGTAGATGTACAGCTCCGGGATTTCCGTGACCCGCTGATTGCGCAGGTGTTGGCTGATGCCTTCCTTGATGGCCCCGCGCTGGTCGGGCCGCTTGCACTCGATGATGGCCACGGGAATGCCGTTGACGAACAGCACGATGTCCGGTCGGCGCACGGCATCGGAGTGGCGCCGCTCGAACTCGAACTCGTCGCACATGTGGTAGACGTTGTTTTCCGGGTGTTCCCAATCGATGTATTTCAAGGAATGGCTTTTCACGGACCCATCAAGGGTCTGCTCCAGGCTGATGCCGAGGGCGAGCAGATCGTAGACCTGTTCGCTGGTGGCGATCAGGCTGTCGAACGGCACCTGGGCGATTTCCCTCACGGCCCGCGCGATATTGGCATCCGAGAACCCGTGCTCCTGCCCCTTGAAGGTGATGGAATTCATCGCCCGCAACCGGGATTCCAATACGTCCAGCAGGACCGGCATGGACTTGCGCCCTCCACGCATGGCCAGGGCCTTGGTGGGCGGGACATACTTGTAGCCGAGCTGTTCCAGCAGGATCAGGGCAGGGGCGTGGGAGGAGGCGTATTCTTTGAAGTCGAATGAACTCATGTAGCACCCCTCACGGCTTTGTTGCAACGACCTCAATCGCAGCAAGATGCCCCGGGCTAAAAGACTCAAAACCCCACTTGGGAGCTTTCAATTCGCCCTTTGTAAATCTTTCGCACAGATCAACCAACGCATCTTTATTATTAATTTCCAGGGCTACCTTAACCTTGTCAAAGTATGCTGAAGATTGGGAACGCGCGAAGACTTCAAACGGTGCATGTCGAAAACCCACGTACAACATAGAAATGGGGTACCACCCATTCCACATATCCCCACCTTGAAGACAACTATGGATGAATAAGAAAAAATCGGCCTGCATTATGTGATTAAAGCTAAGTAGCGGGCATACGTCTGCTCGGCTTTTCAACATATCAGCATGAATTGACATCCGATTCATTTTAAGTCGCTGATTTCTCGTAACCTCAAGGCCTTCAAGATATGGTCGATAGCGAGTGTACGATTTCATAGGGCGTTCGTTGGAGCCAAGCCGACCAACATAATAGAAATCCTGTACTAACTCGGGCACTACTTCAAAACGTTCTTCCTTCAAGGCAATGGCAACGGCGGATAAGAACAACTCATGAAGAAAAAATCGGTAATTATCGGCAGCAATTTCCACCCATCGATGCCTTCCGTCATCGGGCCACTGGGTAAACGGATAAAGCCTTTCAATGAACCGACGAAGAGTCTCTCCAGCCTGCTGTGCAGGGACATATCGAATTAAGGTTGCGAAAAATTCAACCAGTTCATTTTTGGGTTCTTCCAGCATCTCGATGCTCCGCATCAAGCGATCATCCAGTTCCCCATCACCTTCAGGTTCAACCCGAAAACGCTCAAGGTTCTCGACAACCGTATCGAAATAGTCCCTGCAGGCCCCAAGAGCATTTGCTTTCCCGGCTTGAAGCGCCGTCATTGCCGCTCGTTGCTTCGAGGAACTTCCGAGAGTGATTTCTTCGTCACTAAGAATATACGCAGGCGGTTTCCCCAATTCCGGCTTTTTAAAAACCGGCTTGTTGAAGATCGCCCGTAGCAACTGTTCAAATCCCTTCTCAAACAAATCAGGGGTAGACATATCGATATAACTTCTACCCGAAAGAAATATCGGGCAGCACGCTTGGCCCTTTTCATCCCGTTCCATTATGATCGGGATATATCTTTGATCCTTGCTCGCGGGATCCGCTTGGCCGTATATCTCCGGGGTGATGATGAGCGTTTCCGTTCCAACCCCGCCTTTGCGGCTATTGGCTTTTTCCGCATAGGCTTTGTCACAGAGCATAAGGACCTTGGTGATATTAGCGTCCGCCCTCATCTGCTCCATGTATTTGTTGACGTCCGAACCTTCTACGAGATCCCATTTATCCAGCACCACATCGACGCCCATTTCGACAAGCCGCTCTGCAAGAGCGACGACTTGCGATTCGTAATCGGGTGTCGTCCAGCTATAGGAAATGAATACCTTTGGGATGAATTTTTCGATATCGCTCATGTTTTCACCGTTTATTTGCGAATATGGCCGGGAAGGATGCCCTCCCGGCCATTCATTTTATCGATCTCCACACGCCGGGTTGTATTTCGCTCGAATCGCCTGTTCAATTTCTTTACGCCCGGCCTGCTGCTTATTTGGGGTATAGTGAGGTGCATACCCCAATATCCCCTTGCTGTGACGGTCCCAACAGCCGGCACGATCGTGATTTTCCACACGAGACTTAAGCTCTTTTGATTCTCCAACATCGAGAACCGTCCATTTCTCCGTCGAGTCTTTGCGCGTCAGGATCGTATACACCCCCGAGCGGTCATGTAGCTTACCGGTTGAGGTGTATGGCCCTTCCGCTGGATAGCCTGCAATAGTTATAGACATGTTGTTTCCTTCATCTGCTGAATGAGCCGTCTTGAACTATGCCGGACCGTTGTGTATGCTCCGCGTACGCTTATGGCGGAGGTCCGATGAACCTGCAACGGCTCGTGTTCGAGCAGGTTGACCTCAAGGGCGGTCTGATGGTTCCAGCATCAGGCCGCTTTTCTTGTGGCTTTCAATCATTTTCCTTCTCCTGACCCGTTACCCTTTGGGAGGATACGGATCGTTTCCGTAGCTGTTTTTTTCACGGATTCTTCCATCCTTTCCGTGAATGCTGACCTCAAGGCCTTCCCGTTTCCCTTGGTCAATGGCTCGTTCTCGAGCTTCGGCCTGGGTTTCGGTCTTGAAGGAAGCGCGCTTTGCGCCGCCTTTCTTGCCTTGCCAGCCGCCATCAGGATGGGGCGTGACATGCATGTCTTTACCACTCATTGATCTCACCTCCTTTGGTGCTCATTTTCCGATTGCCCGGTTGCGAAATTTACAACTTCTTTGCCGCCCAATATGCCGCCACCTTGTCGATGATGGCATGAGCGATCTTGTCCATGTGCTTCCCTTTAGAGTAGTCCGCCGGGGCCACATAATGAACCCGGCCTTCGCTCCTCAACTGCTCGGCAAGCTCCTTCGAAGTCTTCGGTTTATACACAGCGATTGAATGTCCCCCCTGCGCTTTGACAAGCCGCATACACGGGACATCCGTCGCCCCATCACCGATGAAAATCATATTGGTGAACGGCACTTCTCGTTGATCGGCCTCGATATACTGGTTGATTTTCTTGTTGTCGCAGATGTCCCGAACCCCCTTGTTGATCCGAAACAGGAACTGCGTCTTGGTCGTATAGTTGACGGCAAGCCCTGGGGCCTCGGCGACGCCATGCTGGTCGTACATGAACGACGAAGCGAACACGTCGGTAAATTTGTTGGCAATGCTCGTTCCCAAAAGCATTTCTCGTATGCCGGAAGAGATAATGTAGTGTTGAGGAATCAACCCTTTCTCTCTGGCGTAGTCGTCAACTCGGTCAAACCATCCCGAGACCCCGGGAAACATCTCGATTCCCTTGGCGTATTGCTTGAAATCCTGCCGCGTAACCCTCATGTCATGTTCTCTGGCCTTCCGAAGCATGAGATACATATATGCGAGGATTTCATCCGCCTGCTGATCCTTGGCGCGCCTTTTCACCTCATTCCAGAACGTTTTGCTGGTCAGCTTGAGTTTCGGGATGAAGTCGTATTCCTGCATATTCCCGGGGGCAAGCGTGCCGTCGAAGTCGTAGACAAATGCAATTCTCTGTTTGCGAAAGCTCATGCGGCCCCCTTCAGAATTGTTTTTAGATTTTTTCTAGACTTCAAAATATACCCTCTCCGGTCGCCGAAGCCAAGCCTTCACGCCGCGTGCTCGCAACTATGTTTTATAGTTAATTTTAATTTGCACGCGTTATGATTTTACCCGCACTTTTCCGGTCAACAGCTGCTGCATAAGGCCCTTTTTCTGTTCTTTAAGGGCGGCAAGCTGATTTCGATGCTCCTCGATTTCCGCAACGGCGGCATTGAGGACTTTGGCGATGGCCTCCTGTTCCCTGGGCGATGGGCATGGAACGTTGATCTTGAAAAAGTCCTTCTTGTTCAGGTTCAGAAGGCCGTCCGAGCGGGCTCCGCTTGTGATGTACCGCTTCAATTCCCTGGCGTGGTAATCGCCGACGAAGAAATGCTCATAGAAATCAGCCGAGACTTCATCGGACTTGGGACGAAAACTGATGAAAACATTCGGGACGGAAATCTCGTCCTGATCGCGCAAGAGGTAAGCGCAGCCGCATTGGTATTTCTTCGAGTTGCCCTTGTTGTAGGCAAACTCGCCCTTCCGCAAATGGGTGTAGCTGGCATATTGCCGACCGGCGATATCCTTGCCCCATTTTTCGCGCTGAGAGACAAAACCGATTCCGGCGGAAATGCTATAGGGAGGAATATCCTTGTCGCCCACGGTATCCGTGACCGGTTCAAACAAAGTGCCCAAGGGAACTTCCTTCCACGCTTCCCCGGCAAATTCCCCGAACCGCACCTTGCCCGTCAGGAGCCGCTGCATGAGTCCCGCTTTCCGCCGCTCCTTGGCTGCGATGAGGGCCACGGTTTTCTCGATGGCACGGTCCCAAGTGGAAAGGATGGCGGCTATTGCGGTCTGTTCTTTAATAGGCGGCACAACAACAGGAAAAGCTTTTATTATCCCTGCGCTCAAATTGTCCTGACTCCCGCCATTGCTAAAGGACCGAAGTTTATAGTAATTATTTTGAAAATATTGGAAAAAATAATTTGGATCATGATTCTTCTTCAGAAGAACAGCCGCGCACGCTTGATTCGTCGCAGCAGTTACCCCCAACATAGCGACTTTACCTCTTGTCTTGCCTTGACCATACATCGCGATAAGCAAGCACCCTTCAGGGAAACATTTGGCCGCTGACCGTTTAAGACCTTCTTGGGTGATGGCCTGGCTGGTTTCAAAGATCGTACAAAAATCAATTTCGGATGTCGTAACCCATGGTATTTCTCCATTCCAATAGCTATCAATGGTCCGATCTGGGGTCCCCCCTGATGAAATAGTAGCGACATCTCTTACCCTCACTAACGACCATCCTTCAGGCACGATCATTCCCCACCTTCCTTCTTCGCCCCAAGCGCTTTCTTCTCTGCGGCCTTCACGCGCCGGGCAACCTTTGCCAAATCTTCATCCGGCACAGGCAGTTCCTCGGGCATGGTTCCGCCCAGCTCCTTGATCGTCTGGCGGACCTTTTTGCCGACCTCGAAATGGGTCTGGTTGGCCGCTTGTTTGCCCCGGATGTTCTCGCGCCGTAGCTTCTCCTCGGTCTGCGTGGCACGGAACAGGTTGGCGGCGAGTTCCGTGCTGCCCATGTTGTCGAGGATGTTCTGACTCTTTTTCAACCCCTTGTGCCGATGGATGCCCTTGGCGTCGAGGCCGCCATATAACCCCTTGTACCCGTGGTTCTGGAAGATGGCGAAATCAAGATTGGATTCGACCCCGGCCTGATGAGCGGCTTTCACCAACTGCTTGTTGTGCTCCTTCATCTCCTCACGCAAAAACAGCCGCTTCTCTTCTTCCTTGAGCTGCTGGAACGACTCGTCATCAGCCAGTTCCTGCCGACGGGTCTGGATGGCAAAATAGGTCTGCCCGTTGGCGATGACCGGCTTCGAAGGATCGGCGTTCTGCACGATCAGGTAGCAGGCGTAACGGCTGAGGGCATACGACTCCATGGCCCTCTGCCCCCCCTTGCCCAGGGTGATCATCTCGTGGACTTCCACGAAATGATCGGACACCCGCTGGCCGCTGCTTTCACAGCTCGTCTTGGCTTTTTCTATGACGGGAAGAAAGTTGCGGTATTCCCCGTAGCCAAGCACCTTCGACAACTGGCGGGCAAGCCAGAAATCATCGCCGTTCTCGTCCTGAAGCTTCAATTCCTCAAAGGTCAGGTGGTGCGCCTTCTCGACGCCTCGTTCCCTGGTCATTACAGCACCCCCAGCTCTTCCAGGTATCCGGCCATCTCCTTGCGGACTCCGGCCAGTTCCTTTTCCAGTTCCTCGATTTCGCCCTGCACCTTGGCGATGTCCACTTCTTCCTCTTCCTCGAAGGTGTCCACATAGCGGGGGATGTTCAGGTTGAAATCGTTCTCCTCGAGTTCATCGAACCCGGCCGCATAGGCGTACTTGTCCACGAACTCGCGGGCCTGGTAGGTGTCCACAATCTTGCGGACATCCTCGGGGCGCAGCTTATTCTGGTTCTTGGCGTCGGCGTATTCCCGGCTGGCGTCGATGAACAGGACATCCTTGTCGGGCCGGTTGCGCTTGAACACCAGGATGGCCGCCGGAATGCCCGTGCCGAAGAACAGGTTGGCGGGCAGGCCGATGACCGCATCCAGAAGGTTCTCCTCGATGAGCTGCTGCCGGATCTTGCCTTCCGCGCCGCCCCGGAAAAGCACCCCGTGCGGCACGACCACGCCGACCCGCCCGGACTCCAGGGTAGTGGTCTCGATCATGTGCGAGATGAAGGCGTAATCCGCCTTGGACTTGGGAGGCAGGCCGCGGTGGAAACGGTTGTGGGGGTCGCTCTGGGCCGACTTGTAACCCCACTTGTCGAGGGAAAAGGGCGGGTTCGCCACCACCACCTCGAACTTCATGGTGGTATCGTCCTCGATCAGTTTGGGTTCACGCAGGGTGTCGCCCCATTCGACCCTGGCCCGGTCCATGCCGTGCAGAAACATATTCATCTTGGCGAGCGCCCAGGTCTCGCCGTTGATCTCCTGCCCGTACAGGGAGAAATCCTCGGACGTCCGGCGGACCCGATTGCCGCACTTGATGAGCAGCGAGCCGGAACCGCAGGCGGGATCGCAGATGCGCTCGCCCGGCCGGGGATCGACCAGTTCCGCGATCAGCTCCGAGACCTCCGGCGGCGTGTAGAATTCCCCGGCCTTCTTGCCCGCACCGGCGGCGAAGTTGGCGATGAGATACTCATAGGCATTGCCAATGACATCCAGATTACCCACCCGCGACGGGCGCAGGTCCAGGCGAGGATCATTGAGGTCCTCCAGGAACTTTTTCAGACGCCGATTGCGGTCCTTGGTCTTGCCGAGATTCGCCTCGGAATTGTAGTCGATATTACGGAAGACGCCCTGCAACTTGGCGCGGTTCGCATCTTCGATCTTCTCAAAGGTAGTGTTGATGACCTCACCCACATTGGTGGCGTTGCGCTGGTCGAAAAGGTCATAGAAAGTGCACCCTTCCGGCATGACGAAACGCTCCCTGGCCAGACGGCGTTCGATGCGCTCCCTGTCGCCTTTGAACTGCTGACTCAACTCCTCGTAGCGCTCCCGGTAAACGTCCGAGAGATACTTCACGAAAAGCATCGCCAGGATATAATCCTTGTACTGACTGGCGTTGAGGATGCCCCGGAAGGTGTCGCACGCCTTGAAAAGGATATCGTTGATCTCTTTCTGGTTCACTTTGGTGGCGGTCATATTTTCTCCGTTAATTTTTCTCTTGTGATGCGGCATCCAGTATCTCGGACAACAGCAGTTCCCGCTGCTCCATGACCCGTTCCGTCAAAATTTTTTCTCGCAAACCACACTGGTAGACCTTGGCTATCAATGCTTGTCTTTCGAGAGACGGGACAGGGACCGAAAGCGCTTCCAATGTCTTCCGGGTGATGTGAGGCAAGGCCGTCCCGGCCGCGCACTGCCCGTAATATCGCTGGGCCTGCTTGCCGTTCAGGAACCAGGCCAGATAGTCCGGGCGAACCAACGCGGGGTTGGCCTTGATGATGAAAAAATACGGTGCGGCCACGGCGTTCTCGAGCGGCTTGTCAACCAGCACTCCAAAAAACCGCATCCCCCGATTCACGAAAAGGATATCCCCCTCCTCCAGGAAGGTCGGTCGGCGGCGACCAGTCGGCACGACCTTGGGCAACCGATTCTCGTTTACGCCCAGAACAGGGTCCACATTCTTAAGCTGGACCACGGATATCGTGCCTCCCGGATCGTGTTCAATCCTGCCCCGAAATGGATGCCCGGCAAACAATTTCGCTACGCGCTTCAAGGGGGCCGATTGGCATTTTGAGCGCACCAAGTTGTTTGTTTTTTCTCGAATCATGTGTTTCGATATAAGCAAGCGAGATCGACTCGTCAAGTGCAGTTTGCATTTTGATGCAAAAAATATTTCAAGTATGTCTCGGCGAACTTCTCGACCCTGATCGGTCAGCGTCCTGTGAGATCGTCCAATATATAGCCAATTGGAGCGTGAGGATTGTCGAAATGAAGGCAGAAGGGGAGGGGCCGGATGTCTAATTGCGGGAAAGGTCATTAAGCAGACACTTTCGATTGCCCGTGTGCCCCCCCCTAACAGGCACCATTTCTTGAAAGGAATTGGTCTCGATTGGTCGATTTTGATCGGCTGGGCTTCATCTCGTCCCGCTCAAAATCAATTTGAATACTTGATGCTGTAATCGTTCAGCATCCTGGCAAGCCGGGGAAAGTTCTCTTTTTTCCATTCCATGCACAAAAAGTATTTGCCCAAGGCGTCTTTATAATAACGCCGCCGTCCGTTGGCATCAAAGACCTTGAAGGGATCTGTCGTCAAAACAGGATGCCCCAAACCCAATACTTTTCGACAAAAGACCTGATCCTGCAAAAGACCAATATCCTTTTGTGAAAGTTTTTGAACCAATATGCCCATGACAAGAAACAAATAATCTTTACTTGTTTCATTGCCCAAGGCCGTTGGCAACTTTGTTCCCTTTATCTCAACAAAAGATTTTATTCTGTTTTTTCTGTAAATAGCGTAATTGACCTTGGAAACAGTTTCTTCATCTTCATTATCATACTTCCCATGGCATTCTTTACACAAAAATGCACATGTTTCTGACATGGGATAATGTGACACCTCTATCAGATGAACCGTTTCATCGATTTCTATAGAATATTCGGAACCTACTTTTTCAGAACGCTCCAAACATTCTTTTATGATATCATTTCTTTTTCTGGTCATTAGATGAGCGGATTGCAACGACCTCCTTTTTCCGCAACAATCACAGACGGCATTTTTCTTATATGGCCGGGTAGTTTCCTTGATATTATTGCGGACCTTGGGGCCCAAGAAACACACGAAGTCGTCATGAGAAATGGTGCAGGTGGCCATGTTAACCTCTTTTCTTTTATATTACAGTAGTATAAAGAATAGATGTTGTCAACAATTATTTGAAAGTCGATAGCCTCGCCTGAGATTGCAAAGGGGCCCCATTTCCACGTGGCTCGCCCGTGGCTCCATGCGTGTCAAACGTGCTTTTCGTGGCGTTGATGCCGTTTGCAACTGACTGAAATCACGTAGGTAAGCGGCCTCCCGTGGTTTTCAGTATACCCTCTCACGCCGGCAACAGGGGTTCAAACCCCCTTGGGGACGCCAAAGAAAATCAAGCACTTACGAGAAATCGTAGGTGCTTTTTTCGTTTTTGGTCACAAAATAGGTCACAAAATCATTTTTTATGAGCAATTTTAGGTGGTTGGGAATTGCATCTATATGAAGGGGTTCCCGGTTCTTTTTTGTGACCTTTTCTATACTCTCTGAATAACTATATTTTTACTCTCAAACAAGACACCGGCATAGTTTTGTGGCAACAGGTCAAATTTGAACGTGGTGAGTTTCTTGAGCAGTTAAGATATACGCCAAAACAACACAATGCCTTTTATTTCGATGGTTTAGCTCTCTTCCTGTCCATGACAGAGCCAAGTGCATCTCTGGTGTCATCAAGTCCAAGTTCGTGGAGATACCTCGTCGTGGTTGTGGCTGACTTGTGTCTGAGAATTCTTTGGATAACAGCGACTTGAACGCCTTCGTTGTATAACACTGTGGCTGTTAAGTGCCTGATCGCATGGAACGTAAAGTGTTTCACGCCGACGCGGTTGCAAGCCCTCTCCATGAAGTGCTGGCGGGATGTAAACTTCTTTCCGTAGTGCTTCTGGCTCAGGTGAGTAGAGTCCTGATTGGTAAAAACGTATTCGGAGTCGATCTTGGTTTCGCCTTTCCAGAGTTTCAGCGTGGTGGCCAAAATTTCTGTCATGGGAATGATGCTAAACTCGTAGTTCCCACCTTCGCGTTTCTTGGTCCACAGTCGGACTGTCATATTTTCAAAATCAACGTCCTCCCACTTCATCCGAAATATTTCGCCTTTTCTTGCTCCCAGGTGAAGGAACGCTACGAGCATAATTCTGTCTTGAACCTGGCAAGCATTGCACACCTTCCAGAAGTCTTGCTCTGGCGGAATGTAGCGAGGTTCACGCACTTCGGGAAAGCGTTCTGCGTCTTGGAAAATGTTGTAGCTCTTAGGAAAATCTGCAAGGTATTTGCTGCCCCAATTCCATGCAGCCGAAAGGTTTTTTCTGTCACGATTGGCACTGTAGCCGGATCGGTCCTTGAACTGCTTGGTCAGATACTTGAGCGCTTGAGGATGCCCAAGCTTCTGAACAGGAAACTCTGCTCCAAAGAATTCGATGAACCGCTTAAAGACGAGGTTCTTCTCCTCAATGGTTCTAGGGCTGAGTTTGTTCTCACAATGATCTAGATAGGTGTTGCCCCATGGACCTGCCCTATCCGTTTGTACCACCCGCGATGTTAGTGCTCCCCCCTTGGCGTTTGGAGGGCTGGCTCCACTCTCCCCCCGGGGGGAGAGTGGCCTTGGGCGCGGGTGGCTTGTATCCCAGAGCGCTGTGAGGCCTGAATGTGTTGTACTCCCAACGCCACTCGTCGATCAAGTAGCGAGCTTCCCTGAGCGTTGTGAAGATTTCTCCATTGAGGAGTTCATCACGTAATTTACCGTTGAAACTCTCGTTGTATCCGTTCTCCCAAGGGCTTCCCGGTTCAATAAACAAAGTCTTCACTCCGACTCGTCCCAGCCATTTTCTGACGGCTTTTGCCGTGAACTCCGGTCCGTTATCCGATCTGATGTGATCCGGTGCTCCCCGTTCAACAAACAGCCTGCTCAAGCGGTAAAGCACATCTTCCGATTTGAGGCTTCTCGCTACGTCGATTGCCAGACACTCACGAGTATATTCATCGATCACAGTGAGCATCCGAAAGGCTTTGCCGTCATGGGTTCTGTCCATGACGAAATCATACGACCAAACATGACCTGGCCAGCATGGACGAAGGCGAATGCAGGAGCCATCTGCCAGCCATAGTCGTTTACGTTTCGGTTGTTTTTTCGGGACTTGTAGCCCCTCACGTCGCCAAATGCGTTCCAGCCTCGTGTGGCTGACCTTCCAACCATCTCTGTGCAGCAGTTCCAATATCCGACGGTATCCATATCGTCCGTATTGGGTGGCCAATTCAATCACTGCGGCGGTTAGTGCAGCTTCATCTGCACGAGGATTGGACGCATATCGTTGCGTAGAACGGACTTGTCCAAGTACTCGGCAAGCTTTCCGTTCTGATACCTGCATCTTTTCTCGAACCCGGTATACACAACGACGGCGGCGCGAAGGGCTCAGAAGTTTCCCTTTGCCGCTTCTTCCAGAATCATTTTGTCCAGATTGAGGTCAGCGACCAACCGCTTCAGACGAGAGTTCTCTTTCTCCAGTTCCTTAAGCTTTTGGGCCTGACTGACACGCATTCCGCCATATTCTTTGCGCCATCGATAATAGGTTTGCTCAGTCACGCCGAGCTTGCGGCTGACCTTGGGGACCGTTTCTCCCCGGGCCAAAAGGACTTCTGCTTCACGCAGCTTGGCGATAATCTGTTCCGGTGTGTGCTTTCTGATGCCCATTGAAACCTCCTGCTGTCCACATAACCCTAACATTGGGCCTGGACCAGTTTTTCATGGGCGGGTCATATTCGTGTGATGGTCGGGAGAAGGCAGGGGGCGTGAGAGAGCTGTAAACCTAGATGGTGAACCACGGCGTTAAGCGGCTTGCCGCAAGGGGGGGGCTGGAGTGGTCTTGCCCTACGTTTTGGAGTTAGATCGACACATGGCTAAAGGTGAAGGATGCTGATGTTCGCATCACTCCTTTGGAGATACTCTGCTGCAAGTCTCCTGTGACATTTCCCCGCAGTAGGTTCACTGCATAAAAAGCAAGCATCATTTAGGTCAATCTTAGAAAGAGCAAAACCGATGTTCCGTGTGTTCAGTAAGTATTCGTATTTTTTGGTGTATTGCTCCCATGAAATTTGCTTCTTTTTGTAGCTATCTAGAATCTCTTTGGTGGGAGCCAGTTCGGGGACGTGTTCATAGTTGGCTCCAAGTATTTCTTTTAGAAAGAACTTAAGATCGTTTTTCTTCGTAAATCCAGCCAATTGTGATACATTATTAAGGCGTACATCAACGAGAGTCTTAATTCTTGCTTTTTTCAGTATAGTGAAAAACTCTTCAGCACTTTTCTTTGCAAACCCGACAGTATAAAGTTTAATCATGGTGTACCTCATAGACGATGTCGTTTTCGTCGATTCTATAGGCAATCTTGTTGGCCTGCTTTTCATATGCCTCTTCAAGCAATTCTTTTTGATTTTTGAAGAAATGACTCTGATTCAATTCGTACACTTTCAGTAGCCTCTGTTCTAATTCTTCATGAGTCTCAACATGCTCTGTATCCAATAAATGCATAATAGGTAGGCAGTACTGCTTTAGGTTTTTGCTAATGAGAATCGTGCGATGACAAGTTATTGGATCTTTTTCAGCGCACATTAATGCGACATTAAATTTCTTTGCTCCTGAATAAATTCTTTCAAGGCCAGATTTGAATTTGGGTAGGGAAGATACACAGTTGAAGTTGACTTGACCGTCAACATAGCATGATTTCTCATCAACCCTTGCTCCACACTCATTCCCAAGGAAAACATAGTATATTTGATGGGAGTTTAAAGTCCGCTTGATGTTTTCTTTATTGTATTCAGGATGTATCTTACTGTATGGACTCGATCGCACATCGATTACAGCTTTTATTTTTTGTTTATGTAAAGTCTGTAAAAATGAATCAATGTCAGTAAATGACGTATATCCAATGGTGAAAATGGTTCCCATGTTATTCAATCAGTCCCGCAGCGACTTTGTAACAATATCCATTAAACGGTACGCTTAAGCTAACAGTAACATAACAGTTGTTGACGGAATATTCGCCAGCCCCTTTTTGTTCGTATTGTCTACTTTTAACGGTGTCTGAAAGTGACAGTACGTATGTATACTCTTTATATATAAAGGAAAGTCGCGCTTTAAGTCGTGAATTCCCATTGAAGTCTTCTTCTTGAATCTTAACAGTGGCCTCTTCCAGGCTGATCAAGTTGAGGGATCCAGGTAATAACCTGGCGATGTCCTCGGGAACACGATCATTTGTCCCATTTGTTGAGGAGTAGCCAGTACCCCATAAGGAGTCTGGATAATCGCAGTAGGGAGCTACAGGTGCGTTCAGGCGGCCATTGTGCGTCCATGCGGTCCCATCGATATAATGGTTTTCGCATTGAGCCCCTTGGGGGCATGAATCCCCTACACCGCATGTGATGAAGTCCAAGATTTGGGGAGTTCTCAGATTTGCAAGTCGACACTCCACCTCAGATACTCCCCCCTCATCGTGCTGGCTTACTGGACGGAACCAATTAGTCACCATATTGTTCTCAATTTTTTTACCGGCGATGCAAAAACCGCCTCTTTTCCATGATTTTGCAAGGCAAAGAAATTGAACCTCTGGCATAGGCTACTCCATGAATTATGTTCGGAAAAAACCTACAATAAGTCTAGTCATCGCTTGCTTCTGCGGATGGGCCAAGCTTCTTTAATATATCTTTTTCCTTTTCTTTTTTGTCGATGAAGGTTTTTAAGTAGTCGTAAGGTCTAAGTAAACAGATGAGGATCCATAAAAGCCAACCAGTGAGGACTAGGCATACGCCAAAAGACCCACGTAGGCACCATATATTCAAGGCATTCAGGCTAATGATCTGAAACTTTGCTGCAATTTGTTCGTGCCCCCAAATTAGAGCCACATCAACAGCTGGCTTTAGTACCCGGATGAGTAGTGAAATTGAGAACAGTCCAATCCCCATGACCATCGGTTTTAGAAGCCTTTTGTGAAGTTCGATTGCGTGCGTGTATGTTTCTTCCTCTTCCCGTCGGAGAGACGCTATAATTTCCGGCAACAGCACCGCATACCATGCCCCAGTAATACCAATTATTACAGCGGCGGAGCCTCCTATAAGGGAGTATATGTCTAGTTGCTGCTCTATCGGAATTTTCCCTCCAACGAGCAGCCCTAGACAAAAAGTGATTATTCCTAAAAAAAACTTCATGTTATGATCAATCCACCACTGTAGATAGGAGCTGTTGTCTCTGTCCGACTAAAGCTTCGAGCAAAGATTGGGCATTTATGACCTCTGGGTTGTCACGTTGCACGTTAATAGTAATATCTGTCTGTGCAATACTGTGGTTCAGCCAAAATGGGCTTTGTTTTCCTCGGATCATAAAACCGACATCAGCATCATTGACCGTTTCCCAATGGTTTAAAATGCCCTGCATATCATCGTCTGTAGGCGTCATTTTCAGTTCTGTTTTGAGTTTGTAGTTGTGATTATGTTGTCGGTTTTCGCCAACTCCGATCTTCCCCAATAACCCTTGGAATAGGGACGTGTCAGTGTGGATGTGTGCTGACAGCTCAGCCTTGTAGATAACCTTTGTTATATTCTGCCGCTGTGCGCGTATGTATGCAATCTCTCCGGGATTTAAAACCCGGCTGGATTTGAAAGCGGCTCGTCCATATGGACGGCCATCTTTGGTATTTAGAAAGGATCTGATGTATTTTTCAACCTCGTCTTTTCCCATTGGCCTGCTTTGAAACCGAATGGTCGCGAAAAGATAGCTATTCGGAATGAACCAGAAATATGTCGCGAAGCCCGGGATATACCCATCAGAAAAGTTACTCGTTTCAACGTCAGCTGCTTCAACGTTTCCGACAGGGGCGTTTCCGCGAATGGCAACAATTCTGCCGTCGTCTGTGGCTGGGACCCCATTCCAACAAGTCAATAAGTAATCACCGGGCCCATTGTTCTCCATAGCATAACAGTAAATTGGCAACTGATCATCTTCTTCCGCGCCGAAAGTCTGGGTGTGCTCAAGATCAAGCGGGTCTACCCATTGACTTAATTCATTAAGGGATTGGCTAAGGTCGTGACTAAGATGATGGTCCTCACGCCAATGATAATAACCACACCTTTGAACCCGGAAAAAATTAATTTTAGCGATTTCGTTTGGCACTATCTTCCTTCCTGTGTTTGTGGCTGTACTAATGAGTTGAGGTTGCAGCTATGACTAGCATTTAGGAGCTCACGCTTTCGCTTAAGCCAAAACCGATATTTGTTCCAGTTCTCTTTGTCGTTGGAGGGCTCCAGATATCAAGAGATTCAGTTGTTACGATGAGAATAACATATTGACTTTTATTGAGTTTATGTTATAATAATCACGTCGTATTTAGCCAAGCCATAACCACGGCTCGGCATCCCATCACATAACCCGGACGATCACCATCCCTCGCGTCTGCTGCGGCAGCCGTGGGCTTTGTTGCGTCCTACGAACAGGAGGCTCCCATGTGGAACGAACCTTCGCGGGCGCGGCTTGATGCTGTGCCGCGCCTGTACGAAACCGAGGATATTCCAGCCCAAAACAAGCTTATTTACCTGCATTTCTTCATTGGTGGCTGCGACTGGTACGTGGCTGAGTTCAATGGCGAGGATACCTTCTTCGGATATTCCATTCTGAACAGGGATTACCAGAACGCCGAGTGGGGGTACTTCTCGCTGGCCGAACTTAAGGGCCTGAGCGTGGGGTGGATTGAGGTCGATTGCGAAGAGCCATGGGAGGTTGTCCCGGCCTACGCCATACCGGAAATTCGGAGGAGGGCGTGATGGACATCCGCGACATGGAGGACCTGATTGTCAGCTTGTTCGATCCCCAGCTCACGTTGGCCGAGAAAACCGGGTTGCTGCGCGACAACCCCGTTGATTTCACCTGGTGCCTGAGCGACGTGGACGGCCCTGTGGTGATTTACGGAGTAGAGGTCGTTTTCGAGTCCGGCGTGGCGTATCGGTTGGTCCTGATTCCCGGAGACCGGTGAGAATGCGTCGTATTTGCGCCCTGAGCGCGTTTTGCCCGTCAGTCGGCATCAAGCCGCCGTGTCGGTATGAAAATGGCCTGTCCTCGCACTGGCGCGGCAGAAACCCGGATGTGCGCCGATGACGATGGCCGTTCAGCGCGTCGTTCAGGAGGACGGCACCGGGTGCGGATTGGCCTGTGTGGCAATGGTGGTCGGCTGCACCTACGCGGAAATCAGGATTCTTGCCATCAATGAGCTGGGTTTTGACCCGGCTGGACCATTCTTCACGGACTACGCTGACATCCGCGCCATGCTGGCCAGCTTCGGCTATCGGCTGTCCCGGCGCTCCATATTTGCAGGTTATGGCTCTCTCAGCCCCCTATCCCTTCTGGGCGTTGAACGGGCTGGCAGCGGCGAGGAAGACCACTGGATGGTCCACGTGAAATGCGGCCTCGACCGGTATGCACTGGACCCGGCAGGGAAGGTCAAATCCGAGCGGCGGCGTGACTGGTGGAGGATTTCCCCTATCAGCTATGCGAACATCACCAAGTTATAGGTCCCGCAATTCGTAGCGTGGTTCTGATGGAGCCCGCCGACAGTTTACTGGCGAGTATTGGCCGCATGCCGCTGGCCGGACACGGAGGGGCATGCCTATCATCAAACCGACAGATTCGGAGGAACGGCATGAGAATGGTAGCAGTCGATGCTGACGCCCTGGTTTCGAAGGGGCAGGACAAAGGGGCCAGCCAGAATAGCCTGCGACGTGGGCTGGCGAATCTTCGCGGGCAGGGTGGCACTAGCAACACGATCCTGGCTAATGGTTTGGAAAACGCCCTAATCGCCAGTGAGCAGCACCCGGACAAGGACGTTGCAGCCGCTGTCAGGGACGCCATTGAGTCCCTGCTCCAAGAACTCGAAATCATCTAACCGGAAGGGAGGGGGCGCTCCCTCCTCCCGCTAAATACCCGTAAAGAGCTTTTCCAGGGACACCTCAAGAGCCGTCGCCAGCCGGATCAGGATGGTCAGGGAAATGTTCTGCTGCCCCCGCTCGATGGAGCTTATGTAGGTCCGGTGCATTTCGGCCAGCTCGGCCAGACGCTCCTGCGACAAGCCCGCTTCATCCCGTAGTTGGCGCACTCGAATCCCCAGTTCTCGTATCACTTTCTGCTCGCTCGCAGAGTACATGTCGCTGTTGTTTTTCGGCACGGCGGCTCCTTTTATTGGAATCCAACCGTGCTTGACTTGTAGAATATATGACTACAGAATATGTTCTACAAGCTGCACTTCAGAAACCCAGGGACGTCTTCCATGGCGGAGGTCGGGCCCGCAATCATCAAGAGCGCCCAGGCTGCATGCTTTGGGCACAAGGAGGTTAGAATGTCCGAGGTTGAACAGAAGAAGGGGTTCAGCTGGCTGGGGCTGCTTTTCGGCGGGGCCTACTATGCCGGGTACGGAAAGGTCGCCAAGGGCCTGATCATGGCCGTCATCAGCTTCATCCCGTTGACGGCTATTCCGGTGAACATCTACGCGGCCCTCAAGGCCAAGAAGCAGTTGCCGGTCGGGAACCAGCCTTTCAACTGGGGGATGGCAATCCTGGCGTTCTGCATCCCGGCGGTGCTCGGTGCGGGGATTCTGTTTCTCGCTCAAGGTGGGACGACACGGGCGTACACGGAAGCCGACTTCCGGTCAGACGCCTCGGGCTATTGGCGTGTCCAGTCATCCGGCGAGCAGGTGGGGTTTGATCTGAGGCAGCGGCCTTACGCTTCCATTGTAAACGGCTCACGCTACCCGCTGGAGATGGTGCGCTTCATCCCAAAAGACGAAGACGGATATTGTTCCTTGGTCTTGGCCCTCACGACCGGGGATTTGCTCAGTTTGGGCTTTGCCCCTGAGTCCGATTCCAAAACAATGTCGTTGAGCCGCACCGGAGCACCCGTGGAAATATTGCTATTCATGCGGAAGTTATAGGTTGAGGCCAGGGCCTGCACCGCATGGTTGGGTGTGGGCCCTGGCTCTTGGCTTTGCCTTAAAACACGACGATGAAGGACCTGTCGGGCAGTGTAAGCTATTTATTTCGCTTTTTTTTCCCTTTCGACTTTGGCTTGGTCGGGAGTCCATGTCCGCCGACGTATATCATAAACATGTCTTTGTCCTGCATGCACTCAGGAAGATCATCCTGAGCCTCTTCCCATAGGGTGTTAGCGTTGCGTTTGCACCCCGCCTTCAATGCGTCGGCGAGGGCCTCTTGGGCTTCCATAAGTTCTTCTTTCAACTCACAGTCAGAGCTAAGGACAACTCGGCATAGAGCCTCAACGAATTGTTCAAGCTTTCTGGTCTTTTTCGCAAGGGACTGGAGGGACACCTCTTCTTTCTGTCCCTCGACCTTGATCCCCTGAGAAGAGGCATAGTGCACGATCGCATCACTCACGATTTGGGCTTTGTTCTTTTTCTGCCCCTTTCCCTTGAGTTGAACAGCAAGCGCGTCCAAGGCCTTGATGGCTTCCGCGGAGTAAAGATAATTGCGAGTTTTGGGTTCCTTCACGTCCATAATTCACCTCTTATGTTTTTTCTTACGCTATTTCTTATGCTCTGCCTTCGTCAGGCGTCAATAAATATAATGAAAAATATTATGTAAAAAATAAGATTTTATGAAATGCGGATTTTTAAAACATAACAAAAAATATACTGGTTTTTCTTACATGTTTTAGCCTCGTCAGATTCGACAACAAACCACGTAAAAACAGGTTGTTATGAGCACAGGCATATCCAGCTAAATTGAGAGGAAAAGTTTCGTTTGTCCCGCCGCTGTCCATTTCCAGGTCAGCGGTGTGCGGCAACTGAACCTTCACGCATGAGTGAGTGTCGCGCACTCGTTACTTTTACTCGTGTGTGAAAGGCTTCAGATGCCTAAGAAAATTACTTGGTCGGCTATTGAGCCTGAGCCAGAGTGCTATGTCCTCTACATCCAGGAGCGGGTCCTCACGTGGCACTACAAAGCGGGTGGATATGCATCTCCCAAAGTGCGCCCTGTCGCCCCAGGTCTGGGGGAGTATGCGAATCACAATGACGCCGTGAAGCTCACCCTCAAAACCAAGCGGAGGCGAAAAGGGTTCATTAAGATCGCCTTCGCACTTGAAGACCGTCCACGCTGGTTTGTCTCCCTCGTCTACCCGCGACGGATGGCGAAGAAGGTGACCCCTGACCAGCTGAGGAAGGACCTCGCCTTTATTGGGCGCAAGTTCCGGACGCACTATCATAATGGCTACGCCATCTACCTGATCGACTACACGGACAAGGCCCGGTTTCATATCCATCTGCTCGCCCGGTGCGGGAAGTCTCCAGCAAGGAAGTCCGGTGACTCAAGGCCGGGGTTTCGGTCCTTGATGAAGGAATGGTGGTTCGGACGTGTCGGGTCTTTAAAGAAGAATTTGGTCGAAGTGAAGAACCTCCGGTTCTCAGAGGATTCGTATGCCGCCTGTTCCTACATGGTGAGCGGCGAAAAACTCCAAGACCATAGGAAGGTCACGTCCTTCATGGGCAACCGGCACAGTTTCGGTTGCTTCAATGAGCAGAACCTGAAGCTGGCTAAGCCCAGGAGGATCGAAATTCCTCCCGAGGCCTTTCCTGAAATCCGCAAGGTCATTTGCTTCGACGTCCATGAGGACAGCAGACATTCCGACGGCTCGTATCTTGCCGACCACGAAAGCAAGGTCCTCCACGCCGGGGCGGGGCTGCATATCATCAGCGACCCCACCCTCGAAAAGAAGATCAAGCGGAAACTGCTTCAACGGCTCAAGCTGGAAAGGGGGGAATAGTTCATGCCTCCCTCCGACACTATCCTGACCCCCAAGGAAGTGGCTGCGCTTCTGCGGGTGTCTACCGCCTATGTCTACAAATACAAGAGCCTTCTCGGTGGCATTCAGGCCTGCGAGAACGGAAAAATCTTGTTCTTTGAAAGTGATATCAAGGAATACATGAGGAAGAATAATGGCCTACCAAGAGAAGAACGGGAAGTGGCGAGCGGTCAAAATCATCAACTACGTCAAACGGACAAAGACCTTCAAAACCGAAAGACAGGCAATCCGTTGGGAAGAGGAGCAGACCGCCGAACTCTGGCAGGCAGAGCAGGAGAACTTGGTTTACGTCTCTCTAGCTGAATGGAGCATCGAGTATCTCGAATTTGCCAAGCAGAAGTTCGTCCCGAAAACCCTGAAGGAGGAGAAGGTACCAGCCTTCAACCGGCTTTTTGAGTTTGTGCCGTCCAGCCTGACGGTCGAAAGACTGTCTGTTGCTGACTGCCAGCGTATGCTCATGGCTCAGGCCAAACATCGGAGCGGCAACGCAGCCAACAAGGATCGCAAGAACCTGCTGGCCGCGTGGAACTGGGGTATTAAGGTTCTCAAGTTGCCGAAGGATAACCCCTTTGCCGATGTTGACCCGTTTCCCGTTGAGCAGCAGGGCAAGTACGTCCCCTCGGTTGAGGACTTCTGGAAGGTCTATGAGGTCGCCAGGCCCGAAGATCAGGTATTCCTGCTCACTCTGCTGCACACGGCGGCCCGGCGCGGCGAATTGCTCAAACTCAAATGGGATGACGTTGACCTCGAAAGAGGCAAAATTCGACTGTGGACCCGGAAGCGTACAGGGGGCAAGGAGTTTGATTGGTTACCCCTGACCAAGCGTCTCCGGCGGGAACTTGGGGAACACTCCAAGAGTCGGATTTCCGAGTTGGTCTTCTGCCGCGAGGACGGATCCCCCTACAAATGGCGGCAGCACCTCATGAAGATTCTGTGCGAGCGTGCTGAGGTGAAGCACTTCACCTTCCACGCTATCCGGCACTTAACGGCCTCAATGCTGGCCCAGGAGGGTGTGGACATACCCACCATTCAGGCTATCCTGAGGCACAAGAACCCAATGACTACTACCCGGTACCTGCACCGACTGGGCATCACCGAGAATGTCCTGGAAGATGTCTTCGGTGAAGATGAAGAATAAGGAAATACCATGTCGGCACTCCCAAGTTTTGCTGGTAACAGTACCAGTGAACCCCAAAACCAAGGGAGGCCGACATGGCAAAGCTCAAAGTATCATCTGTTCATCGGTTTGTTGAAGCGTTTTCCGGCGAGAAGGTATGGATAGGAGTGGACGTCCATAAGCTGAGTTTCAGCGTGGCTTTGCTCAGACCTGATGGTGCCGTGAAGGACTGGACTTGTCCGGCTGATGCAACAGCACTCACCCGGCTTGTCATGTCATTACCTGTTGAGGTTGGCGCGGTTTGCTATGAATCTGGACCGACTGGCTTTGAGTTGGCCAGGAGCCTCGAAGCAGAAGGTGTTACGGTTGTCGTTGCTGCGCCAAGCCGAATCCCGCGCCCCATCACCGCTACCAACAAGACCGACAGCCTGGACTGCCGCAAACTGGCCGAACTGGCAGCCTCCGGCCTGATCAGACCAATCGCCATTCCTTCCGTTGAAGCTGAAGCCTTCCGTGCTCTTGAGCGTCGAAGGCATCAGCTCACCGACTCTCTTCGTCGAGCTAAACAACGGATTCGTTCACTTCTTCTTTATCTTGGAGCGCAGGAGCCTGCCGATCTGGACCATTGGAGCAAGGCTGCCATACTCACACTTCATCAGGTGGAACTTCCTTCGGGGGCAAAAGAGACTCTTGAAAGCTTGCTCGATGAACTGGAGTACTTCGCTTGTGCACAACGCAAAGTGGATCAGCGTTTGCGAATAAGCATCCGGGAACAAGACGAGGCAAGACGTATTGCCGCCATGAGGTCCGTTCCCGGCGTTGGCGAAGTCGTGGCCACGACTTTTGCGGCAGAGGTTTACCGCCCGGAACGTTTCAATCGCAGCGAAGAGGTGACAGCTTACCTGGGCCTTGCGCCAGTGATGCGGCAAAGTGGAGGCAGCAAGGGTAAGGCAACACTTCGCCCGGTCGGTCAAAAGCGATTACGAAGTTTACTGATTGAAGCAGCTTGGGTGTGGAAGCAGCGAGATGAGTGGGCCAGGGAGTTCTACAACCGAATTTATAGCCGACATGGTGTGGCACAAAAAGCAATAGCTGCGCTTGCTCGTAAATTGGCCGCGCTTTTGTGGAAGCTCAGCTTACCTGTAACGCAGTCGTGAACAAAGATCGCGGCGGGGCTTTGGTGGCGTAGACCACGAAAATAGAAATGGCGATCTTAAACTGATTTACGTACCGAATAGGTACTTGGTGCCGTAGAGCACGAATAAGAAAAGGAATACAAACCAATAGCCGTTATGGTGAGGGTGGAGTCTGGCCTAAGAAATAGGGAAATCGAGTAAATAGGGAGTCCTTGACATGGGGCCGCATAAGAAAAGCCCCGGAACATCATGATTCTGGGGCTTTTTCGTGTTCATCGACACGTAAATCGACACGCAAACAAAAAACGGGCTACAGCTTTCACTGTAACCCGTTGATTTGTCTTGGCGTCCCCAAGGGGGTTTGAACCCCTGTTGCCGGCGTGAGAGAGACCGAGCCGGATTAAACACTTTATCAAACACCCTGATATACTTCGATAAAAATTTTTCAAGCTGCACACAAAGCTCAAGAAACTCAAAACAATTTGGGACCAATTTTGGGACCAAAAGATTCCGACACGTTGAAATTGCACGGAATTGAGGATAACCGCCCGCCAATTGAAGAAGAGTGAGTATGCTCCTCATTATAGCAGGGATGCCTCTAGGCTTGGTTTGAGGTGAGCCTTTCAGCTTTTACTGCTCAGTTTTTGTTGATGATTTCAGTGAAAACCAGATGGTTTTCGGTGGTGATGTTGAGCTGTGACTGAAAAGCCGGTTTACCGGCTTTTTAGCTTGAGCTTGAGGATGAATATCGGCTGGCTGAATTATTTCTTGTTATTTCTAATGCTGCTGATAGATTATTGAAAAATACGGAGTAGATATGAACGTATTCTATGCCACTTCCCCTCAAGTTATAAAGAATCTCAGGCTGTCTGATTTTGCGATAGTCTTCGTCTCCGACACTTATCAGTCCAAGTTTTCGAGTAGTTGGGACGATTTTGGTTACAAAACGACCTGTCAGGTTTTTGTAGTCGATGGAGCCCATGTTTCAAGCATTGGGTATGCAAAAATGTTGTTAGAAGATGCAAAGCATACTCATATTCGAATGCGAGAAATTATTGGGGAAAGGAAGTATATAGCTCTTTCAGCGATGGAGATTGACTATCTAACGCTAGCTGAAGATCGTGAATTTTATTTGAAGCTTAGTAAGATTGTGTCACATTCAAATATCGATGAATATTTTTTTACTGCTCGAGATGCTGGGTACATTAAGCTCTATGGTGAAAGTGACTTGTTTGAGTCAAAAGGGTTTGAGGACTCCTTGTTGCGGGAAATGGGTGCGCGTAAGGCTTTAGAATACGCTAAGAAAGTTCATGGGTATGCTGCATTCAACGACATCGAATTTGATGTCCGGTATAACCTAGATTCGTATGATGGGGAGCACACCATCTCCTTTGATTTTACGGATGGATTTTATCCTGCAAATATTAATTTATTGATTGGAGCCAATGGAACAGGGAAAACTCAAGGTTTATTCACATTAATGCAAGATATGCTTGATGTTGGTGAGAGCAGGAGAAGGAGAAAAGAATCTATCGATAGTTCTTTGAAACCGTTTTTTACCAATATCGTTTGTTTTTCTTACTCTCCATTCGAAGATATTAGTACTGTAGCAGGAAGAAAGGATGTCAGAAGCTCTTCGATTTTCCAACCGTTTGGTTTTTATAGAAAAGGAGAGTTTAATAAGGACAGTCCCTTGATTACAGCAGTAGAGTCTCTTTTTGAAATCATTAGAAAAGATCAGGAAGATGGTGATTTTGATATTCGTCCAAGTAGGATCAGCTCATTACTCGATATTATGGGTATTGGGATACCTGGCTTCGATGACCTTGGAATTGTTGTTCCTACAAAGAAAGGTAGAGAACGGGTTATTCCAGCTGAGGGCGATTATGAAAAGCTATTGAAGTACGAAAGCAGAACCAAAAAGGAATGCGGTGTAATCTACCTTAAAGACGGTGAGCGTTTAAAGTTAAGTTCTGGGCAGTCTATGTTTTCAACCTTAGTAGTTGGAGCCTTGAGCCATATTAAGAAAGAAACACTGTTAGTGTTTGATGAGCCAGAGCTGTATCTCCATCCCAGTTTAGAAATTGTCTTGCTCCAGATGTTGCGAACTCTACTTGAAAAGTACGATTCGTACGCGGTGATATCAACACACTCGTTAGTCTTGGCACGTGAAGTCCCGACAAGGTGTACATCTGTTTTGAAGAGGCGGGAAGGAGTGCCTGTGATCGGAAGACCTCCTTTTGAGACATTTGGTGCAAGTATGGATCGAATAAACTCGTATGTGTTTGATGATGCGAAAGGCCATAAGAAGTACCATGACTTTTTAGATCAAGAATATAAAAAATATGGTGGTTTTGAAAAAACCATGGATGCTAGGAAGTCCGAGTTGAACGAAGAAAGCATCCTATACTTGATGGGGAAAGAATAGTCATGGTTTGTAAGATAGAATCATTGAATCATGACGACGTTGCATTGGTGGAGGGTCATGTTGGTGATCGTAGGCGAGGGCGTAATCGAGATTTATTTCTAGAGTTCGAAGATGAGTGGAAGCACGCTGTTCAAAACTATATCGAGCACCAAGGTAATCCAGAACATATCGTTCCTATTGGAATAGAGGAAGGGCGTTTGAAGACTGCTTTACACAATCTTTGGGATCACCCTACCGGGCGCTCAAGGGAAATTAAAGATGAGCTTCAATCGCATAATTTGAATTACTGTCCATTTTGTGGCGAGATGGGACATCCAGAGACCCATGATCACTATCTGCCGAAAGCTCATTTCGCTGAGTTTTCTATTGCGCATTGTAATCTGGTCCCAATGTGCGATGCGTGTCAGGGGAGAAAGAGGACGGAGTACTTAATTAATGGTCATAAGGGGTTCCTGCATCCATACTATGATGAGGGGATCATAATCAATCTTTCAATTACAGGCGACTTTGATCCGGTCCCTATGATTGAGCTAGAGTATGCGTGTCCTGCTGATTTGCAACTTGTTTTGGAGACTCATCTTGATTCTCTTGATGTCAAAGAACGAATTTTCAAACACTTATCGAATTTTTACATGGGTATAGTTATGGGGTTAACGGCAGCTTGTGCAAATAAAGAAGATGTCAGGCAAGCGATTATTGATTCATTGACTATTAATAAAACTACTTATGAAACCATTAGCATAAATCACTGGGATGCGATCATTTATAGGTCTCTCTTATCTTCTGATGAATGGATAGACCACATGGTTCAAAAATGTGAGGCTGCTCGCGCCCAATAGGTGGTTGGCTTTTGCAGTGGTGAAGAACAATCTGGGCTGAGTGTCTGTGTCTTATTTGTTGATTTTTTTATAGATTTGCTACATTATTGATTGTTGCGCTTAGCATTTTGAAATTGTTGTATTTTTTGAGTGCGCCTTAATCCAGAAGCTGAGTTGGAGTGTAAATTGGCAACAACCTATACACCTTTGAGATATCCTGGTGGAAAGTCGTCCATTGCGCCTTTTCTTGAACAGGTTATTGACCTGAACGGGATTCGAGGTGGTGTTTATGTTGAGCCATACGCTGGCGGGGCCGGTGCTGCTCTTAGGCTGCTTTTCGAGAATGTGGTAGATAGAATAGTCATCAACGATCTCGATCCGTGCGTTGCAGCATTTTGGAACGCTGTGCTTAATGACACAGATAGATTTCTTTGCCAAATTGAATCGGTCCCACTGGATATTGACGAGTGGTACAATCAGAAAAGAGTTTTAGATAGCTGGCGAAAACATGAGCCGTTTGACGTTGGCTTTGCTACCTTTTATCTGAATCGTTGCAATTACTCAGGTATCCTGAAAGCTGGTCCTATTGGTGGCAAAAAGCAATCAGGGAAATATAAGCTTCATGTGCGCTTCAATCATGGGGTGCTGATGGACAAGGTCCTTAGAATTGCAATGTGCCGTGAGAAGATTGAAGTACACAATCTGGATGCTTTAGAACTGTTGAGAGACGTTGTCCCCGCGATTGATAGTCCGACTTTGGTGTATCTTGACCCACCATATTACGACAAGGGAAGTCAGTTGTACCTCAACGCATATGAGCATGATGATCATGCGAATCTGGCGAACCTCCTTCCACAAGTCGGCGACTCTGCCCATTGGGTGATGACATACGACGATGCGAGAGAAATCCGTGAGCTTTACGAGGTGAATTGGGTAGGCACCTATTCACTAAACTATTTTGCGCACCACGCAAAACAGGGGAACGAATTGGTGATCGCTCCCCCGAATGTTATTTTACCAGAACAAGTTGATGTTGCTTACGGCGTTAACTGATGTTTCCCATGAGATAACGTCAAAATTTTCCCCAAAACAATTGAAACAGCACGTGTTTGATCCATATTTGTGGAATCTATGTAATTGTGTGCACCTGTCTGCAATAGTTGGACAAGTTTGTTTTCGCTAACAGACTGATTGGAAATAAAAGTTTTTTCATTTAAAGTAAGCATCTTCTTGCCGGCATCGAAGTACTTTCTAAGATACTTATCCATTTTTAAGTTCTCATCATTTCCCGCTGCCTCAGCTAATAGCCTTAGGGTCATCCTAATTATACCACTGTAAGTGTCGGATAACGTGTCTTGGTTGTCCAAGTAGAAATTGTACGTGTCATCAATGTCGCAGTATAAATTGTTGACGATCCCTTTTTCCAAAAAGAGTTTTCCACCAAATAGATGTTGTTTTTCGGCTTTAGTTCGACGCGTTTTGCGGGGCTTGTTTCCTCCTTCGGAAGAGGGTTGTGGAGTTTCCTTTTTTATCGCTGAATCAGGTTGGGGAACAATTATTTCGAAATCAGCATTTTCGTTCTTCGCAAAAATACCATTAGCTGCTTTTTTTAACGTCTTAACGATGTCGTCTTCATGGCGATTGTGGCGAGTGCTGATTTTTTTCCTCCTATGTAAATCTTCAAGAGCCAGGAGTGACCCGCCCATGAAAAACTGGTCCAGGCCCAATGTTAGGGTTATGTGGACAGCAGGAGGTTTCAATGGGCATCAGAAAGCACACACCGGAACAGATTATCGCCAAGCTGCGTGAAGCAGAAGTCCTTTTGGCCCGGGGAGAAACGGTCCCCAAGGTCAGCCGCAAGCTCGGCGTAACTGAGCAAACCTATTATCGATGGCGCAAAGAATATGGCGGAATGCGTGTCAGTCAGGCCCAAAAGCTTAAGGAACTGGAGAAAGAGAACTCTCGTCTGAAGCGGTTGGTCGCTGACCTCAATCTGGACAAAATGATTCTGGAAGAAGCGGCAAAGGGAAACTTCTGAGCCCTTCGCGCCGCCGTCGTTGTGTATACCGGGTTCGAGAAAAGATGCAGGTATCAGAACGGAAAGCTTGCCGAGTACTTGGACAAGTCCGTTCTACGCAACGATATGCGTCCAATCCTCGTGCAGATGAAGCTGCACTAACCGCCGCAGTGATTGAATTGGCCACCCAATACGGACGATATGGATACCGTCGGATATTGGAACTGCTGCACAGAGATGGTTGGAAGGTCAGCCACACGAGGCTGGAACGCATTTGGCGACGTGAGGGGCTACAAGTCCCGAAAAAACAACCGAAACGTAAACGACTATGGCTGGCAGATGGCTCCTGCATTCGCCTTCGTCCATGCTGGCCAGGTCATGTTTGGTCGTATGATTTCGTCATGGACAGAACCCATGACGGCAAAGCCTTTCGGATGCTCACTGTGATCGATGAATATACTCGTGAGTGTCTGGCAATCGACGTAGCGAGAAGCCTCAAATCGGAAGATGTGCTTTACCGCTTGAGCAGGCTGTTTGTTGAACGGGGAGCACCGGATCACATCAGATCGGATAACGGACCGGAGTTCACGGCAAAAGCCGTCAGAAAATGGCTGGGACGAGTCGGAGTGAAGACTTTGTTTATTGAACCGGGAAGCCCTTGGGAGAACGGATACAACGAGAGTTTCAACGGTAAATTACGTGATGAACTCCTCAATGGAGAAATCTTCACAACGCTCAGGGAAGCTCGCTACTTGATCGACGAGTGGCGTTGGGAGTACAACACATTCAGGCCTCACAGCGCTCTGGGATACAAGCCACCCGCGCCCAAGGCCACTCTCCCCCCGGGGGGAGAGTGGAGCCAGCCCTCCAAACGCCAAGGGGGGAGCACTAACATCGCGGGTGGTACAAACGGATAGGGCAGGTCCGTTTAAAGACTATGAAAACTTTCTAGAACTTTTCGACGTGAAAGCTCAAAAAGGGGTATTACAAGAAGTTTTCAGGATTCCAAAAATCAAATTCTATTGCGGATGGGCTAAAGGTAATAATTAATCTTCAGCATAAGGTTTACAACAGAGCTTAAGAGAAATTTTGTAACTTACCGGACCGTTTGTCGATTTTCTGAAGATGCGTGGTCATTTTCTTGGGGTTGCGCCACTCAACAACTAAAAACGAACGTGCATATACAAACCAGCACACACCCCTTGGCAAATTGATATCCTCTGACACCTGCTAATTCGGGTTCTTTGCCACCTACTTCGACAGCCATGGAGCACGGCCCTCGAAGGCCTTGACCGCTTCCTTCAACTGATCTGGATCAAGTCCAAGTGTAAAGTCCCCCATCTTAGGGCCAGCTAGTAGTAGAGGCTTCCCGCCGTTTTTTGGTGAGAGCCCAGAGGGCAGGGGGTACCCCCTGCCCTCTGGGCTGCAAATTCCACTGGCGTCATGTCGCCTAGCGATTCATGAGGCCGATCTTCGTTGTACTCCCTGATAAATCTCTCCGTGCATTCACGCACTTCGCTCAAGCTATCGAAGATATACAAGTCCAAGACCTCTTCCCGATAGGTCCGGTTGAAACGCTCAATATATGAGTTTTGCGTCGGCTTGCCTGGCTGTATGAACTCCAGCCCAACACCGTGCTGATCAGCCCAGGCTGCCATGGCCGAACTGGCAAATTCAGGTCCGTTGTCCATCCTCAGCTTTTCCGGGTAACGACCTCTTTCTTCGGCTACCCGGTCAAGTACCCTGAGCACTCTTCCGGCTGGCAGGTTGGTGTCTACTTCCACGGCAAGCACCTCTCGATTGAAATCGTCAACAGCATTAAATGTTCTGAAAGCCCGCCCGCTGTAGAGAGTGTCACGCATGAAATCAATCGACCAACAATGGTTCGCCAGCAGCGGCTGGGCCACGGCTTTCCTTGTCCTTTGGGGGCGACGTTTCTTTGCCTTGCGTTTCAAATTCATTTTCAACAAGCAATAAACCCGCCAGACGCGTTTGTGATTCCAAGGGGTCCCCTGCTTGCGAAGCACAGCAAAAAGCTTACTGAAGCCCCATGTGGGCTTTTTCTCGGCCAGTTCAGTCAAAGCGGCGATGACGGTACTATCGTCGCGCGGATGAGGCTTGTACGCGTAGTAGCTCCGGCTGACGCCAAGAGCTGTACAAGCCTTGCGGACACTCATCTCGAACTCACAGATCATGTGCGTGACGAGCTGTTTTCGCTGAACCGGCCTCAGAGTTTTTTTTCGATGACATCCTTGAGAGCCATGTTTTCCAGGCTCAGATCCGCAAACATCTGCTTGAGCTTACGGTTTTCTGCCTCAAGGTCTTTCATCCGCTCTATGTCGGACGCCTCCATGCCGCCGTACTTGGACTTCCATTTGTAGTACGTAGCGTTGCTCACGCCGTGCTCTCGGCTGACGTCCTTGACCGTCCGTCCACTTTCCACGGATTTCAAAATCCGCACGATCTGGTGCTCAGTGAATCTTGATTTGCGCATGTGAAACTCCTGGGCGCAGTTTGGGCCAGAAGTCTCTACTTTGCAATGGACCTACTATACGGGGACTTTACAAAGGGCTCCATCGTCGTGTTCGACCGAGGCTATGTCTGCTACCGCTGGTTCGCCGCACTCATGGAGGCGGGCGTGTTCTTCGTAACCAGGCAAAAGAAAAACATGTCCTACAAGGTCCTCAAACGCCGGTCCGTCAACAAAAAACTCGGCATCACTTCCGATCAGATCATCCAGGTTATGAGTGGCGGGAAGCCGCTCAAGCTGCGCCGTGTGGGCTATCGCGATGCCAAAACCGGTGAGCACTTCGTATATCTGACCAGCCATTTCTCGCTTGCAGCAAGGTCGGTTGCGGAAATCTACAAAGAGCGCTGGCAGATAGAAATTTTCTTCCGGCTGATCAAACAGAATTTGAAGATCAAAAAATTCATTGGGACATCGGAAAACGCCGTGCTCTCGCAAATCTACGTGGCTATGATCATGTATCTTCTGGTGGCGTTCCTGAAATTCACATCCAGGGTCGGCTGGTCCATTCAGGAGATGCTGCAATTGCTGCAACTGAACGTATTCAAGCGTACAGGGCTGGCGGAGTTCTTCACTCCACCAGGAGAAATGTCAAAAATCAAAGATAATTATCCATTATTAGGGTTGGCGGGTTAACCGGACAGGATTGGGTTCCAACAGGTTCAAGGGTCGCAATACATGTTTCGATAGGTCCCACCCATGAGTAGTTGGAAAACAAAATGCCTTTTCCGTTATGCTTGTATCGATCATCACCTGCATAAAATTTGCCTGAAATAATTTGGAGCATTTCGCACCTCGTTTATGAGTATACGGGAAGTGTCGCCATTGGGGGGAATACCAGCGGACGTGTGCTTGGCTCTTCCATTCTCGCATAAAGCCCTCCTTTCCTACCCAACGGGCCTGAGAAGGAAGAGCCTTCTTTTTCCAAAAAACACAACCCTGGAACGGTCAAACCTTTTCGGGTCACGCCGCCAGCGGCGGCGGTTTAACTGTTGGAATTAGCGGCGAATTTTTTAAGCCTGGAGTTCTCTTGCTCCAACAACTTGAGTTGACGAGCCATGCTTGTCTGCAAGCCGCCGCACTCTTTGCGCCAACGATAAGACGTCTGCCCTCATGCCCGATTGACGGCAAACATTCGCTGCTCGCATTCCTTGAGCCAAGGCAACATCAGCTTTTCAAAGCTTGAAGGATATCTGCTTTGGCGTGTGCCGTTTGATGACTATGTCCGACCTCCTTCATGGCTCATGCTACTCACATTCGTTGCAGGCCGATTTTCGGGGTGAGGGGCCAGTCCAATAGTATAATTAGCTTCCACCTAATGGGCTGATAAAAGACAAAATATTGTCAAAATGGATGCCCTGTTACACCTTTGTTTCCGATTTATTGAATACCTCTTGACGTAGCCACGAAACAGGAGTAGTGTTCCAAAAAGAAGAACAGTGTTTCACATTTTGAAACACCAACGAGAAGCTACGTAAAAATCGCAAACAAAATAAAAAAGGGGGGGGAAGGTCGTTCCATGACTGTGGTCAAAAGCTAAGGAAGGAATTCTAATGAGTATTTCATTGTAGACATGGAACAGCGTTTCATCATGCAGAACAAGCATATTGACATTCGGGTTGCGGTCGAGTGATTTCCGTCTCCAGCAGAAATCATCGAGGTGTTAAGGTGGCGATAACATCAGGCATGCAGCGTGTAGGAAGCACGCGAAGCAAGCATAGTCAATGATGGAATCAAACACCTTCAGGTAATCATGGGGTTCCCCCATACCAAATGTTTCTCTAACTTGCCGAAGTCCTTCACGGATCCGCAAATGGGTATAACATTATTGGAGTAAGTATGAAGATATTGAAAACTGTCAAAAGGATTCCCGGAGGGCTCGTTGCGGTCCCTCTCGTGCTTGGTGCCATTATGCACACCTTTTTTCCCGGGGTGCTGGGAATCGGGTCCTTCACCACGGCTGTCTTTTCCAGCAAAGGCGCAGCCTGCCTGGTCGGCCTTTCCTTCTTGTTCATCGGTAGCCAGCTCAAAGTGCGCGAAGCCCCGGAGGTTATTCGTCGGGGAGGTGTCATCCTTTTGGTCAAGTTCTCCGCCGGTGCTGGGTTCGGTCTTCTTGTGGGCAAAATGTTCGGCATGGATGGGATTCTCGGCCTTTCCGTCTTGGCTTTGATCAGCTCCATCACCAACGGCAATGGTGGACTCTACATGGCATTGATGTGCGAGTTCGGGGATTCCAAAGACGTTGCAGCCAACAGTTTGTTGCAGCTCAACGACGGCCCGTTCCTGACGCTTCTGGCGCTCGGAACATCAGGCATGGCCAACATCCCCTTGGTCGCTCTGATCGCCGCCATTGGCCCCCTCATTATTGGAGTCATCCTCGGCAACCTGGACGAAGATCTGGCCGACTTTTTCAAGCCGGGCGTCGAGATGATCATTCCCTTGTTCTCTTTCGCCCTGGGGGCGGGCATCAACTTGAGCAATGTGGCCACTGCCGGTTTGAGCGGTATTCTGCTCGGATTTCTGGTTATCGCCATCAGCGGCATCCCGCTTGTTCTGGCCGACCGTTACATCAACAAACGGCCCGGCTATGCCGGAATGGCTGCGGCCAGCGCTGCCGGAAACTCCGTAGCCACCCCTGCCGCCATCGGCCTGGTGGACCCGCACTGGCAGCCTTATGTGAACAGCGCCACGGCCCAGGTCGCCGCTGCGGTCGTCATTACGGCCATCTTTATTCCGCTGCTGACCAGCTGGGTGGCCAAAAGATATGGCTCAGCCAAGGATTTGAATGAAAATCCAGCCAGTTGTCCCGCTGAAGTGGAACGTGTTTAACCGTAAAGTATCAGGAGTGAAGTAAATGAAAATCAACTCTCTTTACATCAACCCATCGGACAATGTCGCCATGGTGACCATTGAATTGGCCGCCGGCCAAAAAGCCTGTTTCCGTGACGGCGACGGCGAAGCTTCCGTCACCCTTAAAGGGGACGTGCCCATCTACCACAAGTTCTGCATCAAGGACATAGCCAAGGGCGAGCATGTCATCAAGTACGGCGAAAGCCTCGGAATCGCCCTCTCCGACATTTCGGTCGGCGACTATGTGCATACTCACAACCTGCAAAGCGAACGCGAAAACATCGATTAGGAGTTGTCATGCATTTTAACGGATACAAACGCCCCGACGGCAAGGTTGGAATTCGCAACAAGATATTGATTCTGCCGACCTGTAGCTGCTCTTCCGAGACGGCCGCGCAGATCGCCCGCAACATTGAAGGAGCCATCTCCTTCGTGAACCAGAATGGTTGTGCCCAGACAGACGAGGACTTGCAGATTACCAGAGATGTGCTCATCGGTTTCGCCGCCAATCCGAACGTGTTCGGGACGGTTGTCGTGGGCAACGGCTGTGAGAGCATCATCCCGTCCGTTCTCGTGAAGCAGATCCAGGCCGTCACCAACAAGCCCATTGATCACGTCACCATTCAGGAAGACGGTGGTACCATCGGCGCGATGGAAAAAGGTACCCACATGGCACGCCAGATGGCGGAAGAGGCTTCCCGTCTCAAAGCCGAGCCGTTCGACATGTCCCACCTGACCCTGGCCACCGAATGCGGCGGTTCCGACAGCACTTCCGGCCTGACCGCCAACCCCGTGGTCGGCGTGTGCAGCGACCTGATGGTCGAAAACGGCGGCACCGTCATCCTCAGCGAGACCACCGAGTTTATCGGAGCCGAGCACATACTGGCCCGCCGCGCCAGGGATGAAAAGGTCAAAGACCGGATTTACGAGATCATCGAGAGGTACGAAAACCATCTGCGCAACGTGGGCGGCAACCTGCGTGACGGCAACCCTACTCCGGGCAACAAGGCTGGCGGACTCTCCACTATCGAAGAAAAATCCTTGGGGTGCATCCACAAGGGCGGCCACACCATCATCAACGAGGTTGTGGACTACGGTGCCATTCCTTCGGAAAAAGGTTTGGTGATCATGGACACTCCCGGCTACGATGTGGCCAGTCTCACCGGCATGGCTGCGGGTGGCGCCCAGCTCGCTGTCTTCACCACCGGCCGGGGCACTCCTGTGGGCAACCCGATCATGCCGGTCATCAAACTTACCGGCAACAAGGGGACATACGACCGTATGACCTGCAACATCGACATGGACGTCAGCACCATCTTCAGCGGCGAGAAATCCACTGAGGATTGGGGCAAGGAGCTTTTTGAAGAGGTCCTGCGCGTTGCGGACGGCAAGAAGGTCAAAGCCGAGCTGCTCGGCATCAATGACATCGGCATCAGCCGTCTCTGCAATTACGTCTAATCATCTCCGTGGCGGCCCCGGGGAGCGCCCGGGGCCGCCGTCTTCCATATCCGCAAGGAGATCTCAATGCGATTCGTAACTTACAGTCATGCAACCGGATCCGGACTCGGTCTGCAACTTAAGGACGGGGACATTCTGCCTCTTGATTCGGTGCTCCCGGCAGGGGTGCTGACCATGCAGGACCTGGTCGCGCATTACGGCACCGGTTTCGATCAACTGGCATCCCTGGCGGCCCGCGCAGAAGAGGAAATGGGGGAGATTTTGCCCGCAAAGGCTGTCACCCTGCTGTCTCCCTTCGAGGAGACTCGCCACGACATCATCTGCGTCGGACTTAACTACAGGGAACATGTGGACGAGACGAACCGGGCCTTCAAGACCGATTACGAGCAGCCAACGGCACCGGTCTACTTTTCAAAACGGGTTTTCAATCCCATAGGCCATGAAGGGGTTGTTGAACGCCACGAGGGCCTGACCGAAAAGTTGGACTACGAGGCGGAGTTGGGTGTGATCATCGGCAAGGAAGGGCGTGACATCCCGAGCGAGGACGCATTGGATCACGTCTTCGGGTATACAATCATAAATGATATTTCCGCTCGTGACCTGCAACAGCTTCATACGCAATGGTACCGGGGAAAGAGCCTGGATGCCTTTGTCGCCATGGGCCCCTGTGTAGTAACGGCCGACGAGCTTCCCAATCCCCACGATCGGGGCATATCCTGCACGGTCAACGGCGAGATGCGCCAGCTGTCCCGGACGAGCTTGCTCATTTTCAGCATCAATGAACTCATTGCAAACTTCAGCCGCGGCACCACTCTCCAAGTCGGCGACATCATCGCTTCAGGTACTCCTTCGGGGGTGGGCATGGGGTTGACGCCCCCCCGGTTCCTGCAATCCGGGGACACCGTTGTATGTGCGGTCCAGGGCATCGGAGAACTGGCTGTGCAGGTGGAGTAGCCTGTCTTCGTCTCTTGATACTCCCCGGATTCACGATCGATCAGACCAACAATATAAAGGCGCTCTCTAGAGTGTCTATAAGGAGCAATACAATGTCTTTTGAACTTAAAGGTATCTATCCCGCAATGCCCACGCCGTTTACGAAAACCGGTGATGTGGACGAAGCGAAACTGCGAAAACTCACCGATTTCTGCATCGACGGCGGGCTGGATGGTCTTTTTGTGCTTTCCAGCACGGGCGAGGCTGTCTTCATGTCTTACGAGACCAAATGCCGCTGCATGGATATCGTGGTCGAACAGGCGGCAGGGCGGGTCCCTGTGGTGCCCGGAGTCGCCGCGGGCGATGCGCGGGAGTGCGTCAGGCTCGCCGAACACGCAGCCGAACTGGGGTGTCCGGCCGTGGTTGTTACCCCACCTTTCTTTTTCAACCCGTCGCCCGCTTCCGTTGATACGTGGGCGAAATCCATCATTGAAAAAAGCCCGCTTCCCGTGATTATCTATAACATCCCGGCCTGTGCCACCCCGCTGACATATGGCAATGTGGAGTCCCTGACAGCTCTGCCCAAAGTCATAGGCATGAAGGACTCCAGCGGTAGCATGGTTGACTTTCTCAACTACAAGGCCCGAAAAGATATGAGCGATCATCCCGTGGCTTTGTTCACCGGGCGCGAGGAAACCCTTTTTCCCAGCTTGTGCGTGGGGGCGGACGGCTGCATGACCGCGACGTCAGCCGTGCTGCCGGAGGTGATGGTTGCTATCTACAAAGCATACAATGCCGGTGACTTGAAGAAGGGGCTTGAATTACAGATGGCCGTGAACCGCGCGATCTCGCTGATGGCCAGCCTGCCTTTTCCCGAAGGGTACCGGACGGGCATGGAGGTGCGCGGACTGCCCATGGGGCCGTGCATGATCCCGCTTTCCCCCGCTGAACAGAAGCAACGAGACGATTCCAAGGCCAAACTGGAAAAGATCATTCCGGAACTCCTCGCCTCAATCCAATAAGAAGTCTCCGGCTATGCCGGGGGATCTGATTTTGACGTTTTAAAAGCCTCCCTTGCCCCCCAAAAAAAGAACCGCCCGTCGGCCCTTCGACGGGCGGTTCGCACATTATTTCCCGGAAGATTGCCTGCCGAGCTTCGTGGAAATTTCATGTCCCACACGGACCAACAGTTCTCCGGATTTGGCGGCCTGTTCCTCATCGAACCGATAGCTGGCAGCCACAATGCTGATGGCACCCACGGGGTAGCCCCGGCTGTCCAGAACAGGGACGCCCACACAGTGGATTCCCTCTTCGTGTTCCCCATTTTCCTCGCTGTACCCTCGTGACCGGAATTCACGCAACTGGTTCTTCAGTTCCTCGCGATTCACCACGCTACGGGGGGTTTTTCGTTCGAGCGGATGGGCCAGGTATTCCTCCAACTCGTCTTCAGGCAGGGCCATGAGTATGGCCTTGCCTCCGCCGGTACAATGGAACAGTGGTTGCTGGCCCAGCTTGAACTGGGTGGACACCGGGCGCTGCGACTGGATGCGTTCCAAGTAATAAAGCCGCTTGTCCTCATGGGCGAAGAGGTGGACGGATTCCCCACTTTCTCTTTCTATTTCATATAGATAAGGCAAACACAGTTCGCTCAGCCCTTTCTGCGACTTATAGGCGGTGGCCCACAGCATGGAACCGGGGCCCATTTGGTAGAGCCCCGTTCTTCCTTTAATAACCAGATTGTGGGCCGCGAGCGCACTGAGCAGGCGGGAAGTGGAAGCCTTGGGCATACCCAGATACCGTGAGATATCCATGACTCCGCACGGCGAATTGGTCTGAGCAATATAATTTAGAATCGAGACTGCTTTTGCAAGCACCGTAGACATAAGCTGATGTTCCTACTTTAAGAATTAAATCGTTAGAATATAATTAATAAGTTATGCTAAAGAACTCGAATAAGCAAGAAGAGAAGAAGTAAGCTGGGGAAGAGGATCGCTCGTTGAAGCGGCATGCCGGGGGCCAGTCCCTTCCAGTGTGGGATCGACTCTTGGGCTGTTCCTCAGGTGTAGTGGTTCATACTTGATCTGACAGTCTGCCCTTTTGACGGAGCCTGACTTGTCAGATTAGTTGAGCTTCAATCGTGTCCGGTTTAGCTCAAAGAAAAGCCCGCGTTTTCAGCCGCTGGAATCAATTTGTCTGCCTTGCATTCATCCATGTCGCAGCTCGGCATTCCATGCGCGATGGTCTGCGCAACCTGGCAGTGAACGCCAGAAAACTTTACCACTTGGGAGCCAAGCCGGTGGCTCGCTCCACCTTTGCCGATGCCAATAGCAATCGTCCGGCAGCGTTCTTTCAGGTCCTGTTCGGTGCGGTGTACAAACAGTGCCAAGCCATCGCTCCCAGCCACAAATTCCGTTTCAAAAACAAGCTGTTCAGCCTCGACGCATCGACTGTCAAACTGAGCCTTGACCAATTTCCTTGGGCTTCGTTTCGAGAAAACCGGGGAGGGATCAAGCTCCTCGTGCTCCTGGATCATGACGGCTACATCCCGTCTTTTCTGGAGATATCCAACGCGAGAAAACACGAATCCAAAGTCGCGCAGGCCCTCACGTTGCCCAAGGGCTCCATCGTCGTGTTCGACCGAGGCTATGTCTGCTACCGCTGGTTCGCCGCACTCATGGAGGCGGGCGTGTTCTTCGTAACCAGGCAAAAGAAAAACATGTCCTACAAGGGCCTCAAACGTCGACCCGTCAACAAAAAACGGGGCATAACTTCCGACCAGATCATTCAGGTTATGAGTGGCGGAAAGCCGCTCAAATTGCGGCGCGTGGGGTACCGCGATGCCAAAACCGGTGAGCACTTCGTATATCTGACCAGCCATTTCTCGCTTGCAGCAAGATCGGTTGCGGAAATCTACAAGGAGCGCTGGCAGATAGAGATTTTCTTCCGGCTGATCAAACAGAATTTGAAAATCAAAAGATTCATCGGGACATCGGAAAATGCCGTGCTCTCGCAAATCTACGTGGCTATGATCATGTATCTTCTGGTGGCGTTCCTGAAATTCACATCCAGGGTCGGCTGGTCCATTCAGGAGATGCTGCAATTGCTGCAACTGAACGTATTCAAGCGTACAGGGCTGGCGGAGTTCTTCACTCCACCAGGAGAAATGTCAAAAATCAAAGACAATTATCCATTATTAGGGTTGGCGGGTTAACCGGACAGGATTGAGGGCTGGAAACATTTTTCAGTCCGCCAGGAGAAATGTCAAAGATCAAAAATGATTATCCGTTGTTAGGAATGGCGAGTTAACCGGACACGATTGAGTGATTAATGACTCCCAAGCGATATCCATAGTTCTTCCCCTCTTCCGTATTCTGGGTTTTAAAATGTCGTAAAAAATGATTGAAAAATTATCAACAAATACACAGATGTTCAAGTAAGTACATTCGTAGAAACATTAAACTTATTCCAACGTGTGGCATAAAAGTGCGACGTTGTATTCGTTTGTCTGTCGAGTTTCGGGAGGGCATAACACCGGATATGCAAAAGATATCGCCCCTCCCTTTTCTGGCGTGCCCCTCTAGGGTGCTGACAATCCCCCAAGAAGACGTCTTGCTGTGGAAAATGACGCGTTCTTTGTGGAACTTTTTTGCGATTTTGCCGGGCAAGTGGGAAATCCGATTGCCGGACAGGTTGGAAGAGAGGCCGGGGGCCGTCTTGTGAACTGTTTGGCGGCGTGGCCTGGTTAAAAAGATTGCCCGGCGGGCAGGAATTACCTCACCCTGCCCGCCGGGCTCCTGCGCAAATTGGACCGGAGGGAAGTCACATCATCAGCCGGTCCTGGCTGGAGGTATTTGCGCAGGATTAGCTCAGTGCAGCGAAAATGGTAGCGCCGAAAACGTTGAGCATACCGACGAGGATCATGAGCAGACCGGCAACGGAGCCCTCTTCGGAGCCGATTTCGTGCGCCTTGGCCGTGCCCGCGGCGTGGGCGGCCACGCCGAGCATGGCGCCGCGCGACAGGGAGGAGCGCAGGGGGAGGCGGGCAACCATGAACTCGCCGAGGATGGAGCCGAGCACGCCGGTAATGACCACGAACACCGCGGTAAGGTCCGCTGTTCCGCCGATGTCGCGGGACACGTCCATGGCGAACGGGGTGCTGATGGACCGGGGCAGCAGGCTGAGCCGCAGGGCTCCGTCGATGCCGAGCAGTGAGGCGAAAAGCCAGCTGGTCAGGATGGCCGTGGCCGTGCCGACCAACATGCCCGCGCCGAGGATGGGCCAGTACTGGCGGATCATGGCCCGCTGCTCGTAAATGGGCACGGCAAAGGCCACGGTGGCCGGGCCGAGAAGGATGATGAGCCAGCCCGTGGAGTGGTAGTAGTCACGGTAGGGGACGTGCAGCGCCAGAACCACGCCGATGACCAACAGCGGGGTCAGAGCCAGAGGCATCTGCCACCAGCGGCCCCATCGACGATATATGCGTTTGACCGCGAGATACAGGCCGATGGTCAGCAGGGACCAGCCGCAGGCCTGCACTACCGCGCCGGTCCAGAAAGAAGCCTCATTCATGACGAACCCTCCAACGATAGAACAAATCAACGGTTATGGCCGTGACGCTCATCACGGACAGCGTGCCCATGAATATGACGGCCAGAATCTTGAGGCCGAGCAGCCCGAAGAATTCCGGGTGCGCCGTGACGGCGGGCACGGCCGGGATGAAGAACAGGAGCATTTCCCCGAGGTACCACTGGGCGCCCCGGCGCAGGCTCAAGGGGCTGACCTTGTGCCAGGCCAGCAGGACATACACGATGAACATGCCGATAATGCCCGAAGGAATGGGAATGTGGAGGGTCCGGACGAATCCTTCGCTGGCCAGCCAGACTGCGAAGAGCAGCCCTATCTGGGCCAGACGGCTGTGGTGGAACTTTCTGCGGAACGGAACGGCTATTGCTCGTGTACTCATTGTAAACCTCGTTGCGGGAAAGTAGGTCCGGTCAAACGATGAATCAAATGACTTGTGGAACTTAATATTATTCCATATTGGAATAGTCATGGAATTTCGAAAGATTCAAATGTTTGTGGAAGTGGTCCGGCAACAGGGATTTTCCCGTGCGGCCGAGGTGTTGTTCACCACGCAGTCCACGGTGAGCAAGGCGGTGCGCCAGTTGGAGAACGAGTTGGACTCCTGTTTGTTGGACCGGGGCGTGCGGGGCGTGGTCATGACCGACGCGGGCGAGGTGGTCTTTCGCCGGGGGGAGCGGCTGCTGGCCGAGCGGGGCGACATGCTTCGCGAGATGGATGAGCTGCGCGGCCTGGCCAGGGGCACTCTTGTGCTCGGCCTGCCCCAGATCGGAGCCGGCGCACTGTTCGCGCCTGTGTTCACTGAATACCGCAAGCGGTTTCCCGGCGTGGAGATCCGGCTGGTAGAACACGGCAGCGATCAACTGGAGGAGGTCCTGCGGGCCGGGGGCGTGGAGCTGGCCGCTTCGCTGTTGCCCGTGCCCGGGGATTTCGAGTGGCTGCCGGTGCGCAGAGAGCCGCTCGTGGCCCTGCTTTCGCCCGATCATCCCCAGGCGGACCTGGAATCCATGCCCCTGGATCGTGTGCGCGACGTGCCGTTCATCCTATTCGAGGACGGGTTCGCCCTGAACCGGATCATCCTGGGTGCGTGCCGCCGCCGGGGATTCGAACCTTCGGTCATCACCAAGAGCAGCCAGATCGGCTTCATATGCAGCCTCGCCGAGGCCGGGCTGGGCGTGGCTTTTCTGCCCAGGCTCATCGCCGAGGAGCGGCGCGGGGACGCCGTGCGCCTTGTCAGGCTGGAGGAGCCGGACACGGACTGGGACATGGCCGTGATCTGGCGCAGGGGCGGGTATCTGTCCAGCGCGGCCCGGGCTTGGCTCGATGTGGTCCGCGACCTTTACGGCGGGAGCGGGCGGTCCGTTTAGGTCAGCGCAGGGAGCTGATCATGCGGCGCAGTCTGCGGTGGGCGAACCAGAAGAAGAACGCGCCGATGGCGGCCATGGCCAGGAAGGACGGCCAGATGATCGAGAATCCGGCTCCGCGGAAGAGGATGGCCTGTGCCAGGGAAACATAGTGGGTGGTCGGGGCCAGGGACATGATCCACTGAATGGTTTCGGGCATACTTTCGCGTGGGGTGGCACCGCCCGACAGAATTTCCAGGGGCAGGAGGACCAGTATGGCCAGCAGGCCGAACTGGGGCATGGTTCTGGTCAGGGTGGCCATGTAGATGCCTATGGAGGCTGCTGCGAACAGGTAGAGCAGGGTGCAGCAGGCGAAGAGCAGGGTGGAGCCGTTGATGGTCACGCCGAGCACGCCTTGGACCATGACGTGGAGCGATACGGACGAGACCACCAAAACCACCAGCCCCATGGACCAGACCTTGGAGAGCATGATTTCCAGCGGCGTGACCGGCATGACCAGAAGGTGCTCGATGGTCCCGTGCTCGTTCTCGCGGATGAGCGCCGCGCCGGTCAAAAGGATGCCGAGCAACGTGATGTTGTTGACGATGGAATTGATTGCCGCGAACCAGAACTCGCTGACGTTGGGGTTGAAAAAGACCCGCACGTTCAGTTCCACGGGCGTGGCCGCCGAAGCCCGGTGGCGTTGGACGTAGGCCCGGATTTCGCCGTCCACGATGTTTTGCAGGTAGCTGGTGCCGGTCTGGGCCTGGGACAGTCGGGTGGCGTCCACGTTGAGTTGCAGGTCCGGGCCCCGTCCGGCCATGACGTCCCGTTCGAAATCGGGCGGAATGTCCAGAACGAAGGTGTGTCGGCCGGAGTCCATGTCCTTGTCCATTTCGCGCAGGGTGATAAGCTCGGGCACCGTGAACTGTGGCGGGTGCAGGGCGGTGATGATCCGGCTGGAGAGCTGGGACTGGTCCTCGTCCACCACGGCCACCGTGGCGCGGTTCAGGGATTCCGGCTTGGCCTTGGCGTCGGCGTATACCATGGCCGTGAACATGAAAAGGATCAGGAAAAGCATGGCCTTGTCGTGCAGCAGGCTGCGGAATTCCTTGATCCCCAGTGTGAAGATATTGGACAGGCTGCCGTGGTGTGCGCCCTTCATCCTACACCCCCTGCTTCCTGAGGAACAGCACGCTCAGGATCGTGGTCGTGGGGATGGCTGCCAGCAGCGGCCAGAAGAATCCGGCCAGATCGGCGAAGCCCAGCCCCTTTGAAAAGGCGCCCCCGCTGATGAGCAGATAGTATGTGGTCGGATAAATAGATCCGATGAACCTGCCCGCGCCCTCCAGGCTGGAGACCGGATCGAGGAGTCCGGAGAACTGGATGGCCGGAAGCAGCGTGAAGATGGCCGTTCCGGCCATGGCCGCCACCTGGCTTGAGGTCAGCGTGGAGGTGAGCAGACCCAGCCCGGTTGTGGCGGTGACGTAGATCAGCGCACCCGCCGTCAGGGCGAGCAGACTGCCCGTGAAGGGGACTTTGAACAGGGTCACGGCCAGGATGAACATGAAGGCGAAATTTATCATGGAGAGGGCAATATAGGGCAGTTGTTTGCCCATCAGGAATTCGAACTTGGTCACCGGCGTGGTATAGACGTTGAGGATGGAGCCCATCTCCTTTTCGCGGACCACCCCCAGGGCCGTGAGCATGGACGGTATGAACACCAGAAGCAGGGGGATGACCTTGGGCACCATGGCGATGATGCTTTTCATCTCCGGGTTGTATCTGTAGCGCACCGGCATGTCGTAGAGGGACTGGGCCGCGCCGCCCGAACGGGCGGCCAGCTTGGCCAGGTATTCCAGGTGCACCCCCTGGGCGTATCCGCGGGCGATCTCGGCCCGGCTCGGCATGGCCCCGTCGACCCACGCCGCCGCCTGCGGCGTGTTGCCACGGGCCAGGTCGCGGCCGAAATTCGGCGGAATCTGGAGGGTCACGGACACTTCGCCCGCAATCATGCGCCTGTCCATCTCGGCCGGGCTCGATATCGGAGTTTGGGGCGAGAAATACCGCGAGCCTTCGTATTCGAGGACATAATTCTGGCTGGCCAGGGTCTGGTCCTGGTCCAGGGAAGCGAAGGTCAGGTCCTCCACATCCAGGTTGATGCCGTAGCCCATGACCAGCATGAGCAGCATCGTGCCGAACAGGGCCATGCCCATTCGGATGGGGTCGCGCCTAAGCTCCATGGTTTCGCGGACCGAGAAGCTGAGCAGGCGGGGCAGGCTGAATCGGGGGTGGTGCCTGCCCGGGCTCGTGTTTTCCCGGGTCGCGAAGGAGCCCTCTTCGCCGGATTCCGTCTCCTCGCCCGTGATTTCTTCGAGGTAGTCGATGAAGGCTTCCTCAAGGGTGGCGGCGTCGCGCTTCTTTCGCAGCTCTTCGGGCGAGTCCGTGGCCAGTATCCGGCCCGCGTGCATCAGGGAGACCCGGTCGCAACGCAGGGCTTCGTTCATGAAATGGGTACTGATGAAGATGGTCACGCCGTCCTTGCGGGACAGATCGATGAGCAGTTCCCAGAACTCGTCGCGAGCCACGGGGTCCACGCCCGAGGTGGGCTCGTCCAGGATGAGAACGTCGGGCTTGTGCAGCACGGCCACGGCCAGTTGCAGCCGCTGCCGGATGCCCAGCGGGAGGTCGTTGGGCAAGGCGTTGCTGAATCGGGCGAGGTCGAAACGGTCCTCCAGCTCGCCGATGCGCCGGGCCGCCTCGTCCGGGCGGAGATGAAAAAGCTTGGCGTGCATCTCCAGGTTGCTGCGCACGGATAATTCGCCGTACAGGGAAAACGCCTGGGACAGGTAGCCCACCCGCCGCCGGGTGGCCATATCGCGGGCGTCCAGCTTGTGGCCCAGGAGCAGGGCCTCGCCCTTGGTCGGTTCGAGCAGCCCGGTGAGCATCTTCATGGTGGTGGACTTGCCGCACCCGTTGGAGCCGATGAATCCAAATATCTCGCCCCGTCCGACGGACAGGGTCACATTGTCCACAGCAGTGAAATTGCCGAAGCGCATGGTCAGGCCACGGGCCTCGATGACCGTCTCGCCCCTGTCCAGCGGCGGAATCCGCAACTCGCGGTGGCCGCGTTTGCGCTCCTCGGGCAGCAGGGCCAGGAACGCCTCTTCAAGGGTCTTGGTTTCCGTGCGTTCCCGCAGTTCCGCCGGGCTTCCCTCGGCGAGCTTCCTGCCCTGATCCACGGCCACCAGCCAGTCGAACCGTTCGGCCTCCTCCATGTAAGCTGTGGCTATGAGCACGTTCATTCCCGGCCGTTCGGCCCGGATGCGTTCGATGAGTTCCCAGAACTGCCGCCGCGAGAGTGGGTCAACGCCGGTGGTGGGTTCGTCCAGGATGAGCAGGTCCGGGTCGTGCATCAGGGAACAGCACAGGCTGAGCTTCTGCTTCATGCCGCCGGAAAGCTTCAGGGCGGGCCGGTCCGCGAACGCGCTCATGCCGGTGCTTTGGAGCAGCTTTTTGATGCGGCGGACGCGCTCCGGCTTCGATTGGCCGAAGAGGCGGCCGAAAAAATCGATGTTTTCCCGCACGGACAAGGTCGGGTAGAGGTTCTTGCCGAGCCCCTGGGGCATGTAGGCGATGCGCGGGAACAGGGCTTCCCTGTGGCGGCGGTCGCGGATGTCGCCGCCCAAGACTTCGACCTCGCCCGCCTGTATTTTGCGCGCTCCGGCGATGAGCCCGAGCCAGGTGGACTTGCCCACACCGTCCGGGCCGATGAAGCCGACCAGCTTTCCGGCGGGCAGCTCCAGGCTGACGTTGTCCGCAGCTAGGGTGGAGCCGTAGCGATGGGTCACGGACGAGAGCCGAACCACGGGGGCCGGCCTTGGCTCCGCACCGTTCGGGGCGGGCGTCATCTGGTCGCCTCCGGGAGGTTCACCGCCAGCCTGTCGGGCCACGGCCTGTCATGTTCGATGCGGACGTAGGCCACGCCGGGCAGGCCGGTCTTGACGTACCTGGCGTAGCGGCGGAGCAGGTCAGGGTCGATGCGGGCCTTGATGCGGAACATCAGCTTCTGGCGCTCGTCGCGGGTCTCAACGGCCTTGGGCGTGAACTGGGCTACGCTGGACACATAGGAGATTTTGGCCGGAATGATATACTGCGGCGCGGCGTCGAGGATCACGCGCGCCTCGTCGCCCATAGCCGTGCGTCCGGCTTCGATCTCGGGCAGAAAAAAGGTCATGTATACGTCGGTCAGGTCAACCAGGCTGACGATCCGGCCGCCGGAGGCGACCACCTCGCCGGGCTCGACCACGCGGTACTGGACCCGCCCCGACTTGGGCGCGCGCAGTATGCCGTCTTCCAGGGTCTGTTCCAGACGGGCCACCACGGCCTTGGCCGCGTTGATGTTGGCCTGCGCCTGGGAGACCTGGGCGCGTGTAGCCTCGGCCGCGGCTTCGGCCGCCTTGACCTGGGCCTGGGCGGCGCGTCGGCCCGCCAGGGCGGTTTGCAGGTCGCCCCGGCTGTTGTCCGCGTCCTGCTGCGAGACCACGCCGCTCTTGACCAGGGTCTGGATGCGCCTGTCGCTCTTGCGGGCCACGTCGAGCAGGCTCTTCTGCCTGGCCAGGTCCGCCTTGGCCGTGGCCACCTCGGCCTCGCGCTGGAAGACCTGCGCCCTGGCCGTTTCCAAGGCGCTCTCGGCCTTGGCAAGGTCGGCGCGGGCTTCGGCCACCTGGGCCTTTTCGGTCAGCATGTCCATGCGGGCCACCACGTCGCCCGCCTCCACATAGTCGCCTTCGTCGGCCAGGACTTCGGCCACCTTGCCGCCCCACTTGGCGGCAACGCTGATCTCCGTGGCCTCGATACGGCCGTTGCCTTCGGCAAAGCCTTCCTCGACTCCGTTCAGGTTGAGCCAGTACCAGACGCCGGCGGCGGCCAGGATGGAGAATATGACCAGGCCCGTCAGCAGGGGCCCGTATGCGCGCTTCATGGGATCACCTCGCAGTTGTCGCGTTTCTTGCCCGCCTGTTTCGGGCGGGCTTCCATATTGGTGATGTAGGTTTCGAAAATTCGCCAGTTGGTTTTGGCCTGGCTCTTGATGTTCAGGCGGAACAGTTCGCGCCCGGCCAGCAGGCCGAGGGAGGAAAACAGGCCGAGAAAAGCGATGAAGATCTGTTTGGGCGGTTCGTCGGTCCGTATGCGTCCCGCTTTCTGGCCCTGGCGGAAGACCTCGGTGAGCTCGTCTTCGAGTTCCTTCAGGTGGCGGTTGAGCCGCCTGCCCAGGATCGGTTCCTCTCGCCAGAGCAGGTCCGAATAGAAGAAGACCGGCACGGCCGGGTGCCGCTCGAACAGGCGCACGTGGGAAAAGAAGAGGGTCTTGAGCTGTTCCACCGGGTCTTCGGTCTCCCGAAAGGCCCGTCGGCGGCTCTCCGCGTAGATGCCGACGATGTGGTCCAGTGCGGCTGTCAGGATTTCCGTCTTCCCGGCATAGTGCCGGTACAGGGCCGGAGGCGTGACCCCCACCTCCCTGGCGATGTTCTTGACCGTCAGGGCGGAGACCCCCTCCGAGACCACCAGCTTCAGGGCGGCTTCGGCGATCTGTCCCCTCCGGACTTCGCTTTCGAGACGTTTTCTCATGTTTTAGTTAATGGCTATTCACTAGAAAAAGTCAAGGCGCGCCCGCGTTCTGATTCGGGAGAAGGAAGAGGGTCCGGGCGGCGGTTTATGCGGCCGGGGGAAGGCGTTTCCTCCGACCACTTTTGGCGCCTACAGCACAGGGGAGACGAATTCATTCGGCTTGATGACCAGGACGGAGCTGTCCACGGTGGAGACGATGCGTTCGACGGTGTTGCCCACGACCAGGCCCGGAACGCCGGTGCGGGCCACGCTGCCCATGACCACGACGTCCATCTTCTGCTCGGTCGCGTATGCAGGAATGATCTTGGCCGGGTTGCCGTGGATGATTTTGTCCTTGACCTCGTCGGGGAGCCCGGCCGCTGCGAACAGGTTGTCCAGTTCGCGTTGGGTGTGGATCTGTTCGTGTTCGAGGTATTCGGTCTTTTCCTTTTTGTTGAACCGGGGGCTGGTCAGCACGGATTCCATGTAGCCCGACCAGCAGGTGACGACGTGCAGGTGGCCGCGCAGGATTTCGTTGAGCCGGGCGGCGTGGGTCAGAATCTTTTCGTTCAGCGCGCGGTTCTCGCAGGACACGTCCGAGGTGTTCACTGCGGCCAGGATGCGGACCGCGCCCTTCCATAGGTTGCCGCGATGAATCCAGACCGGGCAGGGACATTTGCGCATGAGGTTCATGGCCAAGTTGTCGGGCGTGCCGCCGGGGGCGATCGAGCCGGTGATGAGCAGATCGAAGCCGCCGTCCCGCACCAGCCTGATGGCCTCCACGAAGTCCGTGCCCCATCGGAGTTCCACGGATGTCCGGTCCAGGGTTTTGGCGTTCTCGGGCAGGATGCTGGTGATTTGGGCCTGATGGTGTTCGTGGAGAATCGTCCACAGGTCCAGATCGAGGGTGGAGAAGTAATCGGATACTGCTTCCGGCGGTTCATCGAAGACGTTGAGGATCGTCAGCCGGGCGTCGGCCCTCAGACAGAATTCCACTGTGGAGGCGATCAGATCGGCGTCCATTTGAGCACCCAGATCCAGCAGTACGTTCTTGAACATGAAGACTCCTTTTGCGCCCGGCCGGTATAGGCGTCGCGTGGGGTCTCGTCCGGAAGAACGCCGGGAATCCGGCCGGGTTCGGCGTGTGGACGATTTGATAGTCGTTCTCATTTTATGCCAGCGCAAACGAAGGATGTCAAACGGTGAAGGTGTCTTGACGGGGGGCTTCCTTTGCTTCAGGGTTCTATATGAGAAAAAAAACCGCCGGTCCCGCGACCGGGCAGACGGAGAGGATTTTTCATGGAAACGCTGCTGAAAAAACATTGGCATCATCTTGAAGGGAGCGAGGCGGCCCGGTTCCTGGACGTGGACCCTGCCGGAGGGCTCGATGAATTCGAAGTGGAGCAGCGGTCCGAGCGGTTCGGGAAAAACCTCATTTCCGGAAAGAAGAGCCGGACCGCGCTACAGCGGTTTCTGCTCCAGTTCCATCAGCCCCTCGTCTACATCCTCGTCGCGGCGGGCGTGGTGACCGCCTTTCTCGGCGAGTGGATCGATTCGGGCGTCATTTTCGGCGTTGTCCTGGTCAACGCGGTGGTCGGACACATCCAGGAATCCAAGGCCGTCAGGGCGCTGGACGCCCTGTCCTCCAGCCTGAGCGCCGAGGCCCTGGTCTTGCGCGCCGGAAAGGCGGTCCGGGTTCCAGCGGCGGAGGTGGTTCCCGGCGACGTGGTGCTTCTGCGCAGCGGAGACAAGGTCCCGGCGGATTTGCGCCTTCTGTCGGACCGGGAACTGCGCGTGGACGAATCCATGCTCACCGGCGAGTCGCTGCCCGTGGACAAGGACTCCGCCCCCCTGTCCAGGGATACGGTCCTGGCCGAGCGCAAGGGCATGGTTTATGCGGGCACCCTGGTCAGCTCGGGGCAGGGTGCGGGAGTGGCCGTGGCCACGGGCAACCACACCGAGATCGGCCGCATCTCCGGGCTTATCGACGCGGCTGACGAGCTGGAGACGCCGCTCACCCGCAAGATCAGCCGGTTCAGCCATGTGCTTTTGGTGTCCATCCTTATACTGGCTGCGGCCTCATTCGTCTTCGGGGTGCTTCGCGACGAGCCCGTGAGCGAGATGTTCATGGCCGCCGTGGCCCTGGCCGTGGGAGCCATTCCCGAGGGTTTGCCCGCCGCCGTGACCATCATCCTGGCGCTGGGGGTCTCGCGCATGGCCGGGCGCAAGGCGATCATCCGCAGGCTTCCCGCCGTGGAGACCCTGGGCGGGACCACGGTAATCTGTTCGGACAAGACCGGCACCCTGACCGAGAACCAGATGACGGTGCAGGAGATTTTCGCCGGGGGCGCGTCCTACGCGGTTTCCGGTCTGGGTTATTCCCCGGAGGGAGAGGTGCAGCCCGTGGCGGACCACGGCCTGCCCGACGAGGCCCTCGTGGGATGCCTTCGCGCCGGGGCGTTGTGCAACGATTCCAGGATTCGCCTCCGGGACGGACGGCATCAGGTGGAGGGCGATCCCACCGAGGGAGCCCTGCTGGTGTCGGCCGGGAAATACGGGCTGGACACCGCGCGCGAACAGCGGGAGTACGGGCGGGTGGATGTGCTGCCCTTTGATTCGAAGTGGCGGTACATGGCCACCTTGCACGATCTGCCCGGCGGTAAGGGGCGCGTGGCCTGTCTCAAGGGCGCGGTGGAAAGGGTTCTGGACTGCTGCAAGTCGGCCATGCTTCCCTCGGGCGACGTTGTGGAGCTGGACGCCGAGGCAGTGATCGAGGCCCAGCACGCCATGGCCGCCAAGGGACTGCGTGTTCTGGCCTTTGCCTATAAGGTCCTGCCCGAAGACGCCTGGCTCGAACGTTCCGAATCGTGCATGGGCATGGTCTTTCTCGGGTTGCAGGGCATGATCGACCCGCCCCGGGAAGAGGCCAAGGCCGCCATTGCCGCCTGTCTGAGCGCCGGGGTGAAGGTCAAGATGATTACCGGCGACCATGCGCGGACCGCCGAGGCCATCGGGATGCGGCTCGGCCTGCGGGGCGGGGACTGCGCGACCGGCCTGGACTGCCCGGTCATGACCGGACGCGAGATAGCGGAGTTGAGCGACGCGGAGTTGACCGAACAGGTCTCCGGCATTCCGGTCTTCGCCAGGGTCTCCCCTGAACAGAAGCTCCGGCTGGTCATGGCCCTTCAGAGGAACGGCGAGGTCTGCGCCATGACCGGCGACGGGGTCAACGACGCCCCGGCCCTGAAGCAGGCGGACATCGGCGTGGCCATGGGCATCACCGGGACCGAGGTGGCCAAGGAGGCCGCCGACATGGTTCTGACCGACGACAATTTCGCCACCATCGCGGCCGCAGTGGAGGAAGGGCGCGGCGTGTTCTCCAACCTGGTCAAGTTCATCGCCTGGACCCTGCCCACCAACGCGGGGGAGGGGCTGGTCATCCTGGCCGCCGTCCTGTTTGGCGCGGCCTTGCCCATCCTGCCGGTGCAGATATTATGGATCAACATGACCACGGCCGGTTGCCTGGGGCTGATGCTCGCCTTCGAGCCCATGGAGCCGGGGATAATGGACCGTCCGCCCAGACGTCCTGAACGGCCCATACTTGACGGGGCCATCCTGCGCCGCATCGGCATCGTCAGCCTGCTACTGCTGGTCTGCGCCTTTGGCCTGTTCAAGTGGGAGCTTGCGTTCGGTGCGTCCATGGAGGCGGCGCGCACCGTGGCGGTGAACGTTTTCGTCATGGTCGAGGCCTTCTACCTCCTCAACGCCCGGTCCTTCACGCGATCGCCCTTTGCCCTGGGCCTGACCACCAACAAATGGGTCCTTGGCGGCTTCGGGATCATGGTGGCCTTGCAGCTCTTCTACACCTACGCCCCGGTCATGCACGGGCTTTTTTCCAGCGCGCCTCTTGGGCCCTGGCAGTGGGGCAGGGTTGTCGGCTGCGGCGTGGCCGCCTACCTCGTCGTGGAGCTGGACAAGAAGCTTTCGCCCTCGGACCTCTGACATCCCGTCCGGCCGAGTCCGTCAATATTTATAACGCAAATATAATATCTCCGTAGTTTCGCTTCCGTTAGTGTCCCGATAACGGAAGGATCTCCGTTTTTGGCACGGGGGTCTTCTCGGTATGATTGGCGCAGGAACCGTCTGTATTTTCGTGACGTTCGGGAGGTCTCATGTTCAAGAATATGAATCTTGGCCTGAAGCTCGGATTGGGCTTTGGATGTCTGATACTCATAGCGGCCGTGCTCGGCGGCATTGCCATCTACAACATGATGGTCGTAAGTGAGGAGTCGCGGCAACTTGCCGAGGAATTCGTCCCGGAGGTGGACATCGCAAACGACCTGGAGCGTGAGGTGCTGCTCGCCATGTACGCGGTCCGGGGCTACTCGCTGAGCGAATCCGAAGCCTTCTGGGCCGAGGGGCGCAAGCATCTGGGGCAGACCGAAGAGGAGTTGCGCAGGGCCAAGGCGCACGCCGACAAGTATCCCAGGCTGGTCAAACTCAAGAAGGATGTGGAGACCGCGAGCGAGGGTGTCGCCGTCTACGACGGGCTTGTGAACGAGACCCGTCGGTTCATCGTGGACATGACCGAGAATCGGACGGCCATGGACGGCGCGGCGGCAGTGTTCATGAAGAACTGCACGGATTTTCTGGATTCGCAGCATGTCGCCCTTCGCCGGGAGCTTGATGCCGGCGCGCTTGCCACCACCATTGCGGAGCGGGTGCGCAAGATCGACATGGTCAACGACATCATTCATTTGTGCAACAACGTCCGTATCAAGAATTTCAAGTCCCAGGCCACCAGGAACCCCGAGATCATGCGGGATGCGATGGATGATTTCACGCACATGCGGGAGAAATACGACGCGATTCAGGCCGTCACCCGGCAGCCCGACAACCTCAGGCAATTGGAGAACATCCGCGCCTCGGGCGACGCCTACGCCGAGGCAATGAAACGGTTCATGACCAATTTCGAGGCGTTGGGCGATTTGAATGCCCAGCGCAACGACGCAGGGCAGGCCGTTCTCGCGGCGGCCCAGAATACCGCCACCGCCGGCGTTGACGCCACCCAGAACATGGCCAACGTGGCCGTGGCCTCGCTGGGGACCGCCTCCACTGTCATGGCGGTTGGGCTGGCCCTGGCTTTTCTCATCGGCATTGTCCTGGCTTGGGTGCTTACGCGCATGATTACCCGGCCGGTCCTGCAGGGCGTGGATTTCGCCAAGCGCATGAGCGAGGGCGATTTCACCAGTACCCTGAACATCGACCGCCACGACGAGATCGGCGTTCTGGCCCAGGCCCTGAACAACATGGTCTCCCGGCTCCAGTCCGTGGTGGCCGACGTGGACGCCGCCACCCACAACGTGGCCGGCGGCAGCGCCGAGCTGTCGGCTTCTTCCCAGTCCCTGTCCCAGGGAGCCACGGAGCAGGCCGCGTCCATCGAGGAGGTCTCCTCGTCCATGGAGCAGATGGCCTCCAATATCAGCCAAAACGCCGAGAACGCCCGCGAAACCGAGGCTCTGGCCACCAAGGCGGCCACGGACGCCCGGGTCAGCGGCGAGGCAGTTGGCCAGACCGTGGACGCCATGAAGGAAATCGCCGAGAAAATCTCTATCATCGAGGAGATCGCCCGTCAGACCAACCTTCTGGCCCTGAACGCCGCGATCGAGGCGGCCCGGGCCGGTGAACACGGCAAGGGCTTTGCCGTGGTCGCCGCCGAGGTGCGGAAGCTGGCCGAACGTTCGGGCTCCGCCGCGTCCGAGATCAGCGAGCTTTCCTCCACCAGCGTGGAGGTGGCGGAAAAGGCGGGCAAGATGCTCGGCCATTTGGTGCCGGATATCGAGCGGACCGCCTCCCTGGTTCAGGAGATCACCGCGGCCAGCAACGAGCAGAACGCAGGCGCGACCCAGATCAACCAGGCCATCAGCCAGCTCGACACGGTCATCCAGCAAAACGCGTCGGCCTCAGAGGAGATGGCCTCCACCAGCGAGGAACTGTCCAGCCAGAGCCAGCAGCTTCAGGACACCATGTCGTTCTTCAACGTGGGCAACTCGGGCGGGGACAGGCGCAAGCGCGTTCAGGTGCGGGCTGCGCCCGCTGCCGCGTTGCCCGAAGCGGGCAACCCCGAGTCCGCCGGAACCGAGAGCGGGATGAACCTGGACATGGGCGATGAGGGAGACGCCGACTTCGAGCGGTTCTAGGAGGTTCTTGCCAAACGACAACGAACGGGCCGTCCCTCTCGCACGAGAGGGACGGCCCTTATCTTTTGTGCGGTCTATTCAGTCGGTTAGCAGCGTGTCGTTTTTTTTGGGATGGCAAGTCCGGGAAACCGGCGGATCCTGTCTGATCGCCGCCTTTGCGTCCGATTAGCAAACCACGGGAAGACTCGACGGCAGAGATTGGTAGAACTTATCGAAAAGAATGGATAAAAGTTATACTGCAATTTTGTAACAAATAGTAAATGACTGATTTTATGTGTCTTAATGAAAGCCCTTGCATGTTGATCTTGATGGGTGCAACATCCGTTTCCTGCCGATCACCTTATTTTACGGATTTTGTAAAAATGACCCAACCAAATGTGACCCTCTTCATCCAGTGTCTGGTGGATTCCCTGTTGCCCGAGACCGGGGACGCCATGGTCAGCGTATTGGAACGGCTCGGCGTGCGTATGCACTATCCCCCGGACCAGACCTGCTGCGGCCAGCCCGCCTTCAATTCCGGATATCGCAACGAGGCGGCTAAAACCGCCCGCCGGTTCCTCGACATTTTTGAAAACAGTGAAGCCATCGTATGCCCCTCCGGCTCCTGCGTACACATGGTCCGCCATCACTATCTGGAGCTGTTTCGGGATGACCCCGTTCTGTTGGACCGGGCTTGCCGGGTCGGGGCCAAGACCTTCGAGTTCACCGAGTATCTGGTGGACGTCCTCGGCGTGACCGATCCCGGAACCCAGCTCGGGTCCCGCTACGATGGGACCGTGACCTACCATGACTCCTGCCACCTCTCGCGGGGGCTGGGCATTCGCAGGCAGCCCCGCCTGCTCCTGGAAAACGTCCCCGGCCTGACCCTCGTGGAGATGGACGATTCCGACCGCTGTTGCGGCTTCGGTGGAACGTTTTCAGTGAAATACCCAGAAATTTCCACAGCCCTGGCGGACGACAAGGTTCAGACCATTCTCGCCACCGGCGCCGGTGCGGTTGTCGGTTGCGACGTGAGCTGTCTCATGAACATCAAAGGCCGCCTGTCGCGCCTGGGTTCGCATGTCCGTGCCCTGCACATCGCCGAGATCCTGGCCGGGGAGGGAAAATAGCCATGCAGCAAAACAGCGACAAGACCTATTCCGAGCTGTCCCGGGACGCCATCGGCGACGAGGATCTGCACGCGGCCATCCGCATGGTTCAGAACGGTATGGGCAAAGGCGCGCAGGCGATGTGGCGGGACGAAATAACCCCGGAACACCGCCGCCTGGCCAAGGAGGCGCGGCTGCGCACCCTGAACAATCTCGACGCGGTTCTGGCGACCCTGGCCGAAAAGATCCGGGCGCGCGGCGGGCATGTCTATTTCGCGGCCACGGCCGAGGACGCCCGCAACTACTGCCTGGAAGTGGCCCGCAAGAACAACGTCCGGCTTGCGGTCAAAGGCAAGTCCATGACTTCGGCCGAAATAGGCATGGACCCCCTGCTGGAGGAGAACGGCGTGGAGGTGGTGGAAACCGACCTCGGCGAGTACATCATCCAGTTGGCGGGTGAAGCGCCCTCGCACATCATCGCCCCCTGCATCCACATGAACCGGAAGCGGATCGGCAAGCTGTTCCAGGAAAAGCTTGGGATTCCCTACTCCGAGGACCCGCCGACCCTGACCCGGGCCGCACGCAAGGCGTTGCGCGAAAAGCTGCTGGGCGCGGACATGGGCATCAGTGGCTGCAACATCGCCTGTGCCGAGACCGGGCACGTCTGCCTGGTCTCCAACGAGGGCAACATCCGCATGTGCACAACCATGCCGAAGGTCCATGTGGCCCTCATGGGCATGGAGCGGGTCACGGCCACCCTGGCCGAGCACGACATGCTGTTGCGCCTGCTGACCAGGGGCGCGTCGGCCCAGAAGGTCTCCACCTACGTCTCCTTCATGGGCGGCCCCCGCCAGCCCGGCGAGACCGACGGCCCCGAGGAGTTCCATCTGGTCATCATCGACAACGGGCGCATGAAGATGCTCGCCGATCCCCGGTTCCGCGAGGTGCTTTCCTGCATCCGCTGCGGCGGCTGCCTGAACATCTGCCCGGTTTACGGGCGCATCGGCGGCCATGCCTACAACGGAACCTATTGTGGCCCCATCGGCGCGGTCCTCATGCCTCTTCTCGAAGGCGTCAACAAGCACGCCGACCTCTGCCGGGGCGAGTCTTTGTGCGGGGCGTGCAAGGATATTTGCCCGGTGCACAACGACCTGCCGCGGATGCTCTCCGAGTTGCGGTACATGCTCGCTTACGGCGACGAGAAATGGGGCGTCGAGCCCGTGGACGGGGCCGAGGCGTGCGCCTTCAAGGCGTGGGGCGCGGCCATGTCGAGCCGCACCGCCTATGACCTGCTGGTCAAGGCCGGACGCATCGTGCAGGTCCCGTTCGTGAAAAACGGCGTGCTCGGGAAGGGCGTCGGTCCGCTGGCGAAATGGACCGCCTCCCGCGACTTCCCGCCCATCGCCAAAAAGACCTTTGCCGAGCGGTGGAAGACCGACCACGCGAAGCGTCTCAATGGAGCCGACAATGAATAACGAACAGCAATTTCTCGATCGTATCCGCAAGGTCCTGGGCCGGGATCAAGCCCCGGACGAGGCTACGCTTTTCTCCAGCCGTCCCGAGGGAGAGCTGGAGGAGCTTCTCAAGCGCGCCGACCGCGACCGGGCCGGACGGCTGGAGCTTCTCGAAGAGCTCCGGCAGAGCGCCGTTCCCCTGAATCTCAACGTGCACACGGCCGAGAACCTTGAGGAGGCCGGGCGCCGTATCGCGAATCTGGCCCTTGTCTCGGAAACCGAGTGGGGCGGGGACAAGCACATCCTCATGCACGACGATCCCGTGCTGCATGGGCTCAAGCTCCCCGAGCTGCTGGCAGGGGACCCCGTGGCCGTGGATGTGGCCGCCTTCGAACCGGGCGAGGACGAGCTTGCGGGCAAGCAACGGCTGCGCGGCATTGCCGAGCGCGCCTACATCGGCCTTACGGGCGCGGACTGGTGCGCCGCCGATTGCGCCGCCATAGCCCTGTTGACCGGGCCGGGGCACGGCAGGGCCGTTTCCCTGGTGCCGTCCATCCTCATTTCGGTCGTGACCCTCGACCGGATGGTCGCGGATTTGTCCGAGGGATACGCCCAGCTCGAAGCACGCGGGGAGTTGCCCGCTTCCGTCTCCTTCATCTCCGGTCCTTCCAAGACCGCCGATATAGAGGGACAGCTCGTTCACGGCGCGCATGGGCCGCGGGAGATGCATCTGTTCGTGATTACGGGATAGAGCGGGCGGGAAAGGCGTTGTCCGCCCAATGAACTACGCTTGGGGTTCGCCTTTCGGCAGGGCGACCCTCACAGTGGTGCCGGTTTCATTGGAGGTGTCCATGGAAATGGTGCCTCCATGCGCTTCGGCGGCTAGCTTTGCGCTGTAGGTGCCGAGCCCGGTGCCATTGTGCTTTCCGTAGGTGGAGTACTTGTCGAAGAAGTTGCGCCGCACTTCGTCGGGAACGGGCAGGCGGTTGCGGATTTCCAGCACGCACGGGTTGCCGCTCGTGACGTCCACCCGCACCGGCTGTCCGCCCGAGGCTTCCACCGCGTTCTTGAGCAGGTTGGCGGTCATGCCGTACAGCAGGGTGCTGTCACCCTGTATGTCGAGGCGCATGTCGTCCCGCACCGTCTGTCCGTCCAGGGAGGCGTTCACCCGGCAGTCCATCTCGCGGTGCAGGGTGGTGTCCCGGACGGCGCGCATGATGATGGCCAGCCAGTCCACGGGCTGCGGCTCGTGCCGGTAGGTGCCGGATTCGAGTTTGTACAAGGTCAGGGATTGGTTGATGAGGTCCATCATCTGCATTCCCGCCTCTTCCACCACCTGGAGCATTTCCCGTTGCCGGTCGGTGATGTTCTCGTCGACCTGCATGAGACGGGGCAGTCCTATGATGCCCATGAGCGGCGACTTGAGATCGTGGCGGACGATGCGCTCAACATCCTCCTTCAGCTTTTCCGCCGCCTTGCGCGCGGTGATATCGATGCCGATGCAGAGCACGCCGGTCGCCTGGCCCATCTCGTCGACGATGACGGAAGTGCCCAGGGAGAGGGTGGCTCTGGTCTCGTTGCGGCGAAGGACTTCCGCTTCGGTGAAGGCGTGGCCGGATTTTCTCTCCAGCAGTTCCCGGAAGTGGGCGCGCAGGTTCAGTCCCTGCTCGTCGGTTTCGGGCAGGAGCGGTCCGATCGCTTCGCGGCCGATCAGTTCTTCTTCTTCGAATCCGTAAAATTCCAGTCCGTAGCGGTTGATGAAGAAGACCTTGCCCCTGGTATCCACTTCCAGGACGATGAAGTGGGATTGCTCCACCAGGTCGCGATACAGCCTGCGGCTTTCCCGCAGCCGCTGCTCGGCCTCCACGCGTTGGTCTATGATTCGGTTGCTGGCCCTGGCTCCGAGAAACTTGCCCTCTTCGTTGGTAACCGGAACGCACCTGTGGGACAGCCAGTGCTGGGTGCCGTCGGGCCGGAGGATGCGGAAATCCAGGGTGTCCGTCTCCTGCGGTTTGTGTTCCTTGTACAGATGGGCCTTGACCAGGGGGCGGTCTTCAGGATGCACGATCCTGACCATGAGGTCCGGTTCCTTCATGAACGCCGATCGGGGATATCCGGTTATCCGCTCGCATGACGGGGACATGTACAGGAAGTCGCCATCCGGCCCGCGCCAGTATTCCCAGTCGTAGGTGAAGTCCGCCACGGTCCGAAAGCGTTCCTCGCTCCGGGCGAGTTTCTCGTTGGCCGACTTGAGCTGTCGGAAGATGGGCCGGATTTGCAGGACGCCCAGCAAGATGATGATGGAGACAAGCAGGCCGATGAGTTCGAAGGCCGGGTCCAGCACGGCCTTGCCCTGCCAGTACATATACAGGGTGTGGAGTCGTCGATGCACCATGCCGACCAGGCCCGCAGCGATCAGTATCCATGATAGGCGGCGGCCCGTTTCCGGGATGAGGAACAAGGCCAGCACGGCGGCCGTGAGCTGTATCCCGATGGAAGCGATGATTATCAGGTCCATGCATCCCCCTGTCTGTCGCAACGGAACCCGTTTTTTGAGCATACTCCCGAATCGGCCGATTGTGCAAATGGTCTCCGGGGGATAATTGCGCGACAGGCCGAGAAAAAAGCAGGCCCCCGCAAAATTGGCGGGGGCCGTTTACTAGAGGACATGCCCGGCCCGAGGGGCCAGGCGGGTCAGCATTGGGCGCAGGACCCTGGTGCGCGGGGGAATCAGTCCGGGGTCGAACTTTTGACGTCGATCTTGCGTGACGAGCTTTTCGCCGCGCCGGTCCTGGGCATGGTGACGCAGAGAACGCCCTTCTCCAGCTTGGCGGCGATCTTGTCGCGGTCGACGTCCTCGGGCAGGTTGAGCACTCTGCGGAAGGCGCCCGAGGCGCGCTCCACGCGGTAGTACCCCTTGTCCTCGACCTTTTCTTCGCTGTGCTTCTCGGCGGATAGGATCAGGACGTCGCCCTCGATCTCCACGGACAGGTCCTTTTCGTCGACGCCCGGAAGATCGGCCTGGATGACGTATTCCTTGTCCGTGCCGTAGACGTCCACTTTAGGCCTGATGGCGACGTCCCCCATACGGGACGGCATCGCGCCGGAGCGGAAAGCGGGGTTGGAGAGTCCGAAACCGGAAAACATGGACTCGACCATGCGGTCGAATTCTGCGTGGAACTGGTCAAGCGGTGTGGCGGGTACGCTTTCCCCCGGTTCGTTGCGACGGACCGGAAGAGTCTGCTCGTGTTCCCTCTTGAACCAATTCCAGGGGTTCAGCTTGGTGATAGCCATAGCGTCCTCCTTGGAAGAAGTTGAAGATTACCTTTTGACACATTCCTGATAAGTCCTGCCCGGAAACAGTCAAGGGTCTGGTTCGGGGAAAGTTTCCTAAACCGCCCTGCGCATACGGGCCGGCTTTTTCCGGGCCAGCTCCAGCAGCGCGCGTCCGGCGTCGGACAGTTCTCCGCTGTTGTCGATGCGCCTGAGCGCCGGGTGACTGACGGTGTAGTTCCCGGCCCGTTCCAGACGTCCCTCGATCTCCAGGGCGGATTCGCGGCCGCGCAGGATGAGGCGCTGGCGAAGGATGTCCGTTTCAACGGAGACGAGGACCGGAATCAGATCGGGATAGCGGCGCACGGCCTCGGGCAGGTAGGCCCTGGAGCCGTTGACCACCACGTTGAGCCCCGCCTCCATCCAGGCGTCGATCTCGATACCCACGCCGTAGCGGTTGCCGTGGCTGTCCCAGCTCAGGGCGAAGAGGCCGAGGTCCTGTCGGGCGCGGTATTCGTCGGGCAGCAGGGCCACGTGGTTTTCGCCTCCGGCGTCGGCCGGGCGGGTGATGTAGCGATGGGCAAAGGCCGCCTCGCTGCCGGGGCAGTGCTTGCGGGCGTAGAGCATGATGGAGTCCTTGCCGCAGCCGGAAGGACCGATGACGTAGATCAGATTGCCTCGGGTCATGAATTCTCCTTGGTGTTGCCGAGCCTGGCCCGGTGAATCAGCCGGAACGGGGCGGACCTGTCCGGCTGGTGAAAAAGACAGAGTTCTTCGACGGGGTGGGGGCGGTCGGTGACGGGCGCGGCGAGACCTGTCAGGATTTCCGCCAGCCGTTTGCGCCGGGCCGGGTCCTGTACCCGTCCGGTCAGGGTGATGTGGAAGCGGAACTCCCCGAGCACATAGGGATAGCCCCATTCTTCAAGAAGCTGGTCCTGCTCCGGGGTGAGGCCCGATGCGCGCCGCTTTTCGTTCTCAGCGTGCGAGGGCGGTTCGCGCAGGGGGTGCATGGTCCGCAGGCACGCTTCGGCGGCCTCGGCCAGCCAGACCTGCTCCACCGGGACCAGGGCCAGGAACGAGCCGATTTCCCGCACGGACAGCGGGGCCAGAATGAACGGGGCCAAATTGCCCGCAAGCCGGTCCAGCCGGTCCGCGATTCCGGTTTCGTCCACGCCGCGCGCCGGGACGAAGGGCGGCATGAGGGTGCCGTGGAATCCGTAGTGGCGCGGCGTTTCGGTGAGCGCGCGCCATTCGTCGGAGGGCAGGCCATCGGGCAGGGCCGCGTTCACGGGCCGGCCCGTTTCGTTGTCACGGCCGAGCCAGGATGCGCCGAAGCGGTCGAGTCCGGAGTCGCGTCCCGGAGCGTAGTAGACGCCGTACCGTCCGGTGGTTGAATCGCTCATGCCTTCGCGCTCCCTTCATATTTATTCAGAAAATCTTCGATGCCCAGCTCGCGGAAGTCGGGAAGGGCCTTTTGCAGACACTCGTGCGGCCAGTCCCACCAGGCCAGGCGCAGGAGTCGCTGGCGCACGGGCGAGGGGAACCGTTCGCGGATCATCCGGGCCGGGACGCCGCCCACGACGGCGTAGGGGGGCACATCCCTGGAGACCACGGCCCCGGCTCCGACCACCGCGCCGTGGCCCACGGTCACGCCGGGCAGGATGACCGCGCCGTGGCCGATCCACACGTCGCAGCCGATGCGGGTCCGCTGGCCGCGCCGCCATTCGAAAACAGCCTCGTCGTCAGGGCCGAATCCGTATCGTTCACTGCGGTAGGTGAAATGGTGCTGGGAGGCGCGCCACATGGGATGGTTGGTCGGTCCGATGCGCACTCCGGCCGCGATGGAGGCGAATTTGCCGACATCGGCATAGGCCACGTCGCAGCCCGGGCTCAGGTAAGCGTAGTCGCCGAGGACGGATTCGAGCATCAGGCAGTTCTCCCTGACCTCGGTGAAGGCGCCCAGGGAGCTGTCGCGGATGTCCGCTGTGGGATGGATCGAGGGGGCCGGGCCGAGCCGGACGTCACCTCGGGGGTGCGGGTGATTGTTCATGGGTTCTGACTGACAAATGCGCCGGGTTTGAAAAAGCACGGAAGCGCATCATTTCCGCGACAAAAACGACGCTCAGGTTACAACAATTTGAAATCACGGTTTAAAGCGCACAAGTGGCGGACTTGTCTAGTGTGCCGTCCCCGCCCTTGTCCTACCAGGAGGCCGAACGCGGCCCGACTTCCGGGCCGGACAAGCCCCGGACACGGACATGCTCTTATCACGGCTCAACCAGAATCTGCACCCAGTCGCTGGCGAACAGGCAGACCCCGAATTCAACGGGTACGCCGGACTCGTCAACGTTGACGCTTTCGGTGACGAGCACCGGGCGGCTTTTGGGCTGGCGCAGCTCGCGCGCCTCCTCGGCCGAGGGCATTCGCGCGATGATTCTGGTTCGTTTGCGGGAGTAGTCGGCGACGCCGAAGTGCTCCAGCGTCCGGGTCACGGATTGCATCTCGCGGTAGACGCGGACCATGCCCGGAAACAGGGAGCGGGGAAAGAAGGCCGTGGAGTAGCTGATGCGCCTTCCGTCCGCCTCGCCCGCGCTGGTGATGCGGGTGACCACCTCGCCCGGCTCGATGCCGAGCGCCTCGGCCACCTGCGGGTCTGCTTCGGTGTCCACGGCCTGGAGCAGGATGTTGCCCGGCGTGCGCCGTTGGCGGGAGAGGTTCTCGCTGAACCGCGTCCGGCGGCTGACCGGGTAGTGGATGACCGGCTCGCGAACAAAGGAGCCGCGTCCCCGCTCCACGCGGATCAGCCCGTCCCCCTCAAGCACGGACAGGGCGCGCCGGATGGTGTGGCGGTTGACGCCGAACTCCTTGGACAGGCTGCTCTCGGAGGGCAGCCGTTCGCCCGGTCCGAATCGGCCGGAGGAGATGGCCGATTTCAATTTCTCATGGATTTGCCGCCACAGGGCGACTCCTTTCCCGCGCGTGAGCATGGACGCACCTCGAATCGTTTTTCCCCCGGCAGAGCACAGGCCCGGCCGGTTGTCTAGACAACCAGAGAGGATTTCACAGAAATGAAACCCGATAGTGACATGAAGGCTCCCATGGACCGGATAACCAAAGCCAGAAAGGATTGGATGGGGGTTCTCGCCCGGACAGGGACCGAGGGCCTGGAGGCCGCTTTCGCGCGGCTCGCCCCGGAACCCCGATACGAATATCTGCGCCCGCCCGAGGTGGGCATGACCATGGTCCGAGCCAGGGCCGAAGCCGGGGGTGAACGGTTCAACCTCGGCGAAATGACCATGTGCCGTTGTTCCGTTCGTCTTGAGGACGGCAGCGTGGGCCACGGATTCGTGGCCGGAAGGGATCGGCGGCACGCCGAATTGGCGGCGCTGTTCGACGCGCTGCTTCAGGACCCGGAATCGGGCCCGGACCTGCGCCGGGCCGTTATCGACCCGCTGGCCGACGCCCTCGCCGAGGGACGCCGGGAGCGGGCAGCCAAAACCGCAGCCACCAAGGTGAACTTCTTCACCATGGTTCGCGGCGAAGACTAGGGAGAACTCATGCAAGGACACGCCATTGACGCGGCCAGAGAACCGCGCGACCCGGCCCTTGAGAACCAGCGTATTTTCCGGGCCATACTACTGACCATGTCCCGGCCCGGCACGGTCACCGTGCTCGGCAACTGGCCCAAGCCGCCCAAGGGGCTGCACCCGGCCGCGGCCGCGGTCTGCTTGGCCCTGGTGGACATGGACACGCCCCTGTGGATGGGGCCGTCCGCGCCTGTGGACATCCAGACCTACCTGCGTTTCCACTGCGGCTGCGCCGTCACGCCACGGCCCGAGAGCGCGGCCTTCGGCCTCATTCTTGACGGGCAGGATTTGCCCGATCTCGACCAGTTCCATCCCGGCGATCTCGAATATCCGGACCGTTCCGCCACCCTGATTATCCAGGTCGGCTCCATGAACGTGGGCCGGGGCATTCCGTTGAGCGGTCCCGGCATTCAGGGCGAGACCCGGCTGCACGTGGACGGGCTCAACCCGGATTTCTGGCGGTCCCTGCAACGGAACGCCCGGCGGTTCCCGCTGGGCTACGATGTGATTCTTGCAACGCAAACGGAAATCGTCTCGCTCCCGAGAACGATCCAGGTGGGTATATAACGTGTACGTAGCCGTCAAGGGTGGCGAAAAGGCCATCGACAACGCCCATCGGCTCATGGCCGAGGAGCGCCGGGGGGATGCGTCCGTCCCGGAACTGACTGTGGAGCAGATTCTTCAACAAATGAGCCTGGCCGTGGACCGGGTCATGAGCGAAGGCTCGCTCTACGACCCGTGGCTGGCGGCCCTGGCCGTGAAGCAGGCGCGCGGCGACCTGGTGGAGGCGATCTTCCTCCTGCGGGCCTATCGGACGACCCTGCCGAGGCTGTATGACTCCCTGCCTGTGGATACCGCGGCCATGGATGTCCGCCGCCGCATCTCGGCGACCTTCAAGGATGTCCCCGGAGGACAGGTCCTCGGACCGACCTTCGACTACACCCATCGGCTCCTGGACTTTTCCCTGGCGGCCGGGGGCGCGACCGAACCCGCCGTCAAGGAGGCCGTGGAGGGCGACGGAGAACCGTCCCTGTCGCGGGTCATGGATCTTCTGGCCGACGAAGGGCTGGTGGACCGCCCCGCCGAGGACGGGACCAGGCCCGTGGGCGACATCACCAAGGACCCCATGATCTTCCCGACCTCCCGCGACGTGCGGTTGCAGAACCTGGCGCGCGGCGACGAGGGCTTTTTGCTGGCGCTCGGCTATTCGAGCCAGCGCGGATTCGGCGACAACCACCCGTTTGCGGGCGAGATACGCATGGGCGAGGTGGCGGTGTCCATCTGCCCGGACGAACTCGGCTTCGAGGTGGAGATCGGCGACATCACCGTGTCTGAGTGCGAGATGGTCACGAGCTTCAAGGGCTCAAAGGACGAGTTGCCCCGGTTCACGCGGGGGTACGGACTGTCCTTCGGCTACAACGAGCGCAAGGTCATGGCCATGTCCCTGGTGGACCGCTCCCTTCAGGCGCGCGAGCTGGGCGAGGACATCGTCGCCCCCTCGCAGGACGAGGAGTTCGTCCTCTACCACAGCGACAACGTGGAGGCGCAGGGCTTTGTCCAGCACCTCAAGCTCCCGCACTACGTGGACTTCCAGGCTGATCTGGTCATGGTCCGGGCCATGCGGGCCGAAATTCTCAAACGGGCCGAGTCCAAGGCCGAGACCGGGGAGGCCGCATGACCGTCGCCCAGGCTCCCGCTTCCACCGAGGCGGGCTACAATTACGGATATCTGAACGAGCAGACCAAGCGGATGATTCGCAGGGCCATCCTCAAGGCCGTGGCCATCCCCGGCTATCAGGTGCCCTTTGCCGGACGCGAGATGCCCATGCCCTACGGCTGGGGCACGGGCGGCATCCAGTTGTCCGCCTCCATCCTCGGTCCCGACGACATTTTCAAGGTCATCGATCAGGGCGCGGACGACACCACCAACGCGGTCTCCATCCGCAAGTTCTTCGCCCGGGTAACCGGCGTCGAGACCACGGAGAAAACCGGCGAGGCCACGGTCATTCAGACCCGCCACCGCATTCCCGAGACCCCGCTTACCGAGGGGCAGATCATGGTCTACCAGGTGCCCATCCCCGAGCCTTTGCGCTGGGTGGAGCCTCGCGAGACCGAGACCCGCAAGATGCACGCCCTGGAGGAATACGGGGTCATGCACGTCCAGCTTTACGAGGACATCGCGCGTCACGGCCGCATCGCCACCAACTTCATGTATCCGGTCAAGGTCAACGGCCGTTACATCATGAGCCCTTCGCCCATTCCCAAATTCGACAACCCCAAGCTGGACAACTCCCCGGCCCTGCACGTCTTTGGCGCGGGACGCGAGAAGCGTATCTACGCCATTCCGCCCTACACCGAGGTCAAGAGCCTGGATTTCGAGGACTTCTCGTTCACCGTGGAGACCTGGGACGGGTGCTGCGCCCTGTGCGGAGCCGAAGACAGCTATCTGGACGAGGTCATTCTCGACGATGCGGGCGAGCGCATGTTCGTCTGTTCCGACACCGACTACTGCGCCACCCGCCGCAGCCAGGGGCATTTCGGCCCCATGGCCGGCCGCGAGGATCTGGCGGAACTTACGGGCGCCGCGTCCGAAAACGAGGGGAGGAACGCATGAACGCCTGTCCGCAACCCATGATCCGCGTACGCGGCATCACCAAGAAATACGGTGAGATGATCGGCTGCCGGGACATCTCCTTCGACCTCTGGCCCGGCGAGGTCATGGGCATCGTGGGCGAGTCCGGCTCGGGCAAGTCCACCCTGCTCGCCTGCCTGTCCGGCAGGCTCGACCCCACCGCCGGAAGCGTGGAGTACGCTTCCCGGGAGTTCGGCGACATCGACGTGCACGGCTGTCCCGAGCCGATCCGGCGCAAGCTTCTCCGCACCGAGCTGGGCGTGGTCCACCAGAACCCGCGCGACGGGCTCAGGCTCGGCGTCACCGCCGGGGCCAACCTGGGAGAGCGGCTCATGTCCGTGGGCGCGCGCCATTACGGCAACATCCGGGCCGAGGCCCTCAAGTGGCTGGCCGAGGTGGAGATCGACGCCGGACGCATCGACGATTTCCCCAAGACCTTTTCCGGCGGGATGCAGCAGCGTCTTCAGATCGCCTGCAACCTCATCACCTCGCCGAGGATGGTTTTCATGGACGAGCCCACCGGCGGCCTGGACGTGTCGGTCCAGGCGCGTCTCCTCGACCTCCTGCGCAATCTGGTCTCCCGCCTCGGGCTGTCGGTCGTCATCGTCACCCACGATCTGGCCGTGGCGCGGCTCCTGGCCCATCGGCTGATGGTCATGCAGCGCGGCGAGGTGGTCGAGACCGGGCTGACCGATCAGGTCCTGGACGACCCTCAACATCCCTACACCCAACTGCTGGTCTCTTCGATCCTGCAGGCCTAGGAGCAGCCATGACGACCATGATTTCCGTTCGTAGCCTGGACAAGACCTTCACCCTGCATACCCAGGGCGGCACGGTCATTCCGGTTTTCTCCAAGCTTGATCTCGATGTGAACGCGGGCGAGTGCGTGGCCCTGGCCGGGTCTTCCGGAGCAGGCAAATCCTCGCTCATCTGTTCGCTTTACGGCAACTATCGGCCCCAGGCGGGGTCCGTATGCATCCGCCACGAAGGCGAGATGGTCGACATCGTCTCCGCCACGCCCCGGCAGGTGTTGGACATCCGAAGCAGGACCATGGGCTATGTCAGCCAGTTCCTGCGGGTGGTGCCGCGCGTGTCCGCCCTGGACGTGGTGGCCGAGCCCCTGCTGGCCCTGACCGGCGATCCCACCGCCGCCCGCGACCGGGCCGCCTTTTTGCTGAAGCGGCTGAACATTCCTTCGACCCTGTGGTCCCTGCCCCCGGCCACCTTCTCCGGCGGCGAGCAGCAGCGTGTGAACATCGCCCGGGGCTTTAGCGTGGAATACCCGGTTTTGCTCCTGGACGAGCCGACCGCTTCCCTCGACGCCGAGAACCGGCGGGTCGTGGTCCAGTTGATAAACGAAGCCAAGGCCAGAGGCACCGCCGTCGTCGGCATTTTCCACGATGAGGAAGTGCGCGACCTGGTGGCCGACAGACTGTTTGAAATGCGCAGCTTCAAGGAGGCCGCATAACATGGACTGCATCATCAAGAACGCCCGCATCGTCCTGCGCGACGAGATCGTGTCCGGTTCGGTGAGGATAGCGGGCGGGATCATCGAATCCATCGACTTCGGCCCGTGCTCCGTGGCCAACGCCGTGGACCTGGAAAACGATTATCTTCTGCCCGGTTTCGTTGAGCTGCATACCGACAACCTGGAGCAGGAACTGGAACCCAGGCCGGGCGTGTTCTGGCCCGATCCGCTGGCTTCGGTGTTGGCCCACGACAACACCATGGCGGGCGCGGGCATCACCACGGTGCTCGACGCGGTGTCCCTCGGCGAATATCACGACGGCCCCCAACGTTCGAAGATCATGGACATGTCCATCCAGGCGCTCAAGCGGGCGCGGGCCACCGGAGTGCTCAAGGCGGATCACCGGCTACACCTGCGCTGTGAATTTTCCGATCCCAAGGTGGTGGACCTGCTTCTGCCGCACATCGACGACCCCATGCTCATGCTCGTTTCGCTTATGGACCACACTCCGGGCCAGCGGCAGTTCACGGATACCGAAAAGTACCGGGCCTACTACCGCAACATGAGCTGGAGCGACGAGGAGTTCGACGAGGTGTCCAAAAGGATGATTGCCACCCAGGAATCGTGCGCCGAGCTGAACCGGGCCCGCATCGTCTCCCTTTGCCGGGAGCGGAGCATCCCCATGGCCAGCCACGACGACACCCTGCCCGAGCATGTCCGGCAGGCCATGGCCGAGGGCATGGCCATTTCCGAGTTCCCGACCACCGCCGAAGCCGCCCGGCTGGCGCGCGGCGCGGGCATCTCCATCGTCATGGGCGGCCCCAACCTGGTCAGGGGAGCGTCCCATTCCGGCAACGTCTCGGCCCGCGATCTGGCCGGAGAGGAACTGCTGGACATTCTTTCCTCGGACTATGTGCCGGGCAGCCTCGTGGGCGGGGCATTCACCCTGCGCGAGCGGCTGGGCTTCTCCCTGCCGGACGCCGTGGCCATGATTAGCGCCAACCCGGCCGATGCCGTGGGCCTTGGCGACCGGGGCCGCATCAGCTGCGGCCTGCGCGCGGACCTGGTTCGCGTGCGCGAGATCGAGGGTGTGCCCGCAGTGTTGCGGACGTGGTCTGCCGGATGTTCCGGGCGTCCTGAAATCACGGAAAAAAACGCGGCCTGATTGTTACGGCGGGAAGCGGCGATTTCTTCAAAACGTCACGCGGTCACAATACCTCTGTTGCAAGGGATGTGTAGACCTTCCATGGTGAGGAAAGCCGCCGTATTCGGCCCGGCCGCCTCTCCGCAAACACGATAAAGACCGAGTCGGGAGGCTCCCCATGAAATCTATCGATATTCGTAAACGCACGCAACGCGAAGCCCTTGGCGTCAACGGGCTGTGCAAGGTGTACCCCAACGGCACCGAAGCCCTGAAGGACGTGTCCGTGACCGTCAATTCCGGCGATTTTTGCGTCATCATCGGCCTGTCCGGGGCCGGAAAGTCCACCCTGCTTCGCTGCATGAACCGCCTGGTCCGGCCCTCCAGCGGGTCCATCTCCCTGTTTGGCGAGGACATCACCAGGGTCAACGGCGGGCAGCTTCGGCAGGTTCGCCGCCGCGTGGGCATGATCTTTCAGCAGTTCAATCTCGTCCGCCGCCTGACCGTGTTGGAGAACGTCCTGGTCGGCCGTCTGCGTTTCAACTCCCACCCGATGAAGCGGTGCCTGTCCATGGTCCGACATTTCTCCAAGGCCGAGCGGGAATTCGCCTTCGACTGTCTCCAGCAGGTGGGCATCGGCGACCTGGCGTTCCGCCGGGCCGACGCCCTGTCCGGCGGCCAGCAGCAGCGCGTGGCCATCGCCCGCGCCCTGGCGCAGGAGCCGGAGGTTTTCCTGGCCGACGAGCCCATCGCCTCGCTCGACCCGCGCAGCTCCGAGACGGTCATGCAGATTCTCGCGAAGATTCACGAGGAAAAGGGCATTCCCGTGCTCGTGAACCTGCACCACATTGATTTCGCCCAGCGTTACGGCAAGCGCATCCTGGGCATGTCCAAGGGTGAACTGATTTTTGACGGCACGGCCCGCGATCTCGACGCCGAAACCGTGTCGCGCATCTACGGTGACAAGGCTGAGGAGGCTCTCGAAGAGCTTTCCGCAGCCTGATTATACGGCAGCGACCCGGCCGCCGATCGGCAAGAACTGCGTCAACCACAACAATCACAGGAGATTCCCGAATGCTTTCGAAACTGACCAAAGCGCTGATGATGGCGGCCCTGGTTCTGACCGTGGCCCTGCCCGGTCTGGCCAATGCCGGACCCAAGGACTGGCCCACTACCCTGAAGCTCGGCTTCATCCCCACCGAGGGCGCGGCCGATTCCGCCAAGCGCGCCAAGCCCATTGCCCGCGAGCTGGAAAAGGATCTCGGCGTCAAGGTCGAAATCTTCACCGCCTCCGACTACAACGGAATCATCACCGCCATGGCCAACAACCACATCGATCTGGCCTACTACGGTCCCAAGAGCTACGTTGAAGCCTCCGAAAAGGCCAATGCCGAAGCCGTGGTCATGGAGCTGAACAAGGACGGCCAGCCCGGCTACACCGGCATCATCATCACCCGCAAGGATTCCGGCATCGACTCCATGGAAAAGGCCAAGGGCAAGACCTTCGCCTTCACCGATCCCAACTCCACCTCCGGTTACCTGGTCCCCAACGTCATCTTCGCCCGCGACATGAAGATCGACCCCGAGAAGTACTTCTCTCAGGTCCGTTTTTCCGGCTCCCACGGCGCGTCCATCCTGGCCGTCAAGAACGGTTCCATTCAGGTCGCCGCCACCAACAACATCGACCTTGACCGCATGATCGAGAAGGGCTCCGCTTCCATGGAAGACTTCAACGTCATCAAGGAATCCGACATGATCCCCGGCGCGCCCATCGCCGTGCGCAAGGATCTGCCCGAGAGCCTGAAGGTCGCCATCGCCGGCTCCCTGCTCAAGATCAACGATGACCACGAGGCTCTGGAAATCCTCCAGAACGGCGGCTACCGCCACACCTCCGACAAGGACTACGACATGGTCCGTTACCTCAAGCGCCTCAAAGCCGAACTGGCCAAGAAGAAGTAGTAACAATGAGTCATGAACTGACACTCGATCAGGTCACCCCCAGGAAGAGCTTCCCTCAGAAGCTCGCCCTGGGGGGCTTGATAGCCATTATCCTGACGGTCCTGGTGGCTTCGTACATTTCCACAGACATCGACCCGTTCAAGCTCTACACCAAGCGCCAGAACGCCTTTGAATATCTCTTTGGCAGGCAGCTCAACGATGCCGACAAGCAGGCGGCCATGGATCAGGCCGAACGTCTGCCCGCCATCATCGCCTTCGAGGAAGCCTACCAGGAGATCAAGGCGGAATACACCGCTTCCGGGCGCGAGTTGAACCCCGTGGCCATGCAGCGCGAGGCCCAGAAACGCGCCGACGCCCGCATGGCGAAGATGAGCCCTGCTGAGCATGATCGGATCGTTCAGAGCGAATACGACCGCATCAGCGACGAAAGGACTGGCGGATATTTTCCGCCGGAAACCGCCTGGCCCCATCTCATGGAGTACTCCAGCGCGCTTATCGAAACCGTGGCCATCGCCATCTGGGGGACGCTCATCGCCTTTATCGCGGCCATCCCCATGGCCATGTTCGCGGCCAAGAACACGCTGGAGCTGATGGTCCAGGGCGACGGGACCGTGCAACGGGCCATCCGCTGGTTCGGCCAGTTCGGCGCGCGGCGCGTGCTCGATTTTTGCCGCGGCTTCAATGAATTCGTCATGGCCCTCATTTTCGTGGCCGTCATCGGCCTCGGACCCTATGCGGGCGTGTTGGCTCTGGCCATCCACACCTTCGGCATCCTGGGCAAGGTCTTTTCCGAGGCCATCGAGCAGATCGAACCCGGCCAGGTGGAGGCCGTCACCGCCTCGGGCGCCGGCCCGGCCCAGATCATGGCCTTCTCGGTCATCCCGCAGGTCATGCCGCTCGTCGTCAGCTACACCCTGCTGCGCTTTGAATCCAACGTCCGTTCGGCCACCATTCTCGGCTTCGTGGGCGCGGGCGGCATCGGCTTTCTCATGTTCGACAAGATCAACGGCTACCTTTACCGCGAAGTGTGCACCATGATGATTATGGTCATCGTTTCCGTGACCGTCATCGACTACCTTTGCGGCATCCTTCGCCGGAAGTTCGTCTAACACCGGACCACACCTCAACAACAAAGCCCTCCGCGTCCGCGCGGAGGGCTTTGTTGTTGGATGGAGGGGGTGCCTCCGGCGGGCGGAGGGGGAAGAGGAGGGTACAGTCCGGGTACATAGGTAACACATTAGTCCGGGAACATGGGTAACACTTTGGGCATGGAAGCCTGGAGGTGCACATGCCCTGGAAAGAGGTGAAACCTATGGATGCGAGATGGAATTTTGTCATGAAGGCGATACTGCGGGGTGAGCCTATGGTGTCGCTGTGCCGGAAGTATGGAATCATCCGGAAGACGGGATACAAGTGGCTGAACAGATACTATAAATACGGAGCGCACGGGTTCTGCGGGCTGAGCCGAGGGCCGCGCCGGTGTCCAAGACGCCCATCGAAATGCGCGAGGCCATTGTCGCGCTGCGCAAGGCGAATCCCGGCCAAGGTCCCCGCAAGATCGCCGGGGAATTCCGTGCCAGGGGCCTTAAGGCCCCCTCTCCCTGCACCATTGCCGTCATCCTGGAAGAGGAAGGGCTGACGCGGCAAAGGAGGAAACGCAACGCTTGTTTCCGCCAATGGCCAGGGCAATTGACCGTCCCTGACCATCCCAATCATGTTTGGACCGTGGATTACAAGGGCTGGAATATGCGCCAGCAGACACGGCTTATGCGCTCCTGGCGTAGGATTTACAACCATCGGCGCGGTCACGAGGCGCTTGGCATGGCCGTGCCCGCCAGCCGATACGCCCGGTCAGTCCGGCAGTGTCCCCCTATTATTCCAGATTTTCAATATGATGCGGACGTCGTTGTCAGGCGTGTCAAACGCAGCGGGGAAATCTTGTGGGCCGGGAAAATGCGGTACATCAACCAGGGGTTGCGCGGTTGCACGGTAGGGCTGCTGGAAAACCAAAACCGCGATATGAATGTTTACGCCGGATCGGTCCTGCTGGGGTTTTGAAAAGGGACGGCTCTGGGGGCCTGATCAGGCCCCCAGAGCCGAAACAGGGACAGTAAAAGTGTTACCTATGTTCCCGGTTGCGCAAGACCCTTTTCAAAGGTTTTCCCCCTCCTCTTCCCCCCGTGCGCCGAAGGCGCCAAAAAAAAGTCCCGCAAAGCGGGAGCTTACAACACTCGCAAAAATCAACGGTCAACGCGTCAGACCGCCCCGGCCGGGCCGGGACGCATGGCGGCGGAATCGGACGGAGGTTTCCTTTCTTGCCGCCTTGCGGTTCCGGAGTCGTTGCCGAGGGATTCGAGGAGCCCGGCCAGCAGGCGGGCATTGGGGGCATCCTTGGACAGACGCACCACGGTGAGAGCGGCAAAAACGACGAGCAGCAAGAGCGCTGCTGGAACGGCGGCACACATGAGGGACCTCCATGTTTGACACAGAAGACCAAATCGTTGTTACGGGAATATGGTGAACCAGTGACCCTTGGGTGACGTTGCGGGCTACTTTCCGCCTTGAATAATCAGGTTGGGCAGCTCGTCTGTATCGTCGGGCTTGACCGGAAACCGTTCGACAAGCATTTCGCCGCAGCGACGCACCCCGGCACACAGGGCCTCACCCGGCCTGCCCGCGCGGATGCCGTCGGTGACCAGGGCGACGACCTCTTCCCAGGCGAGGGGATTGACCAGGTCGTTGATGCCCTTGTCGGCCAACACCTGGACCGAACGCTCGAAGACCGAGACGTAGATGATGATGCCGGTCTTGTCGCGGGTATTGTGCAGTCCGTGGGCGTGAAAGGCGGTGAAAGCGGCCTCGGCCACCTCGTCGCGCATCTCCCGCTTGGATATGAAGGGCTTCTTCAAGCCCGGCATGGCGTCGAACAGCCTGGAAAAACAGAGGAAGAGGGCGAGAAAAAGGGCGAGAAAGACCCACATGTCCTCGCGGCCCAGGGCCAGGGTCAGGGCCACGGCGGCAAGGGAGCCGCAAACGAGGCTGCCGATGAGCCCCGCACGGGGATAGTCGTAGCTCATGTCCGCGATGACCGGCACGATTTCGCCGGACGTCGACTTTTCAGCCTCTTGGACGCACTTGACGAGCGCGTCCTGTTCCGCCTTGGTGAGAAATGTATCTGCGTTGCTCATGGATGAACCTCTTTGACCTACCAACCGCCGGAAGCGCCGCCGCCTCCGAAACCGCCCCCGCCGAAGCCGCCGAAGCCGCCTCCGCCTCCGCCAAATCCGCCGCCCCCGCCGATACGAGGTCCGGGGAAGAAGATGACGCCGGGACCGCTGCGCCCGGCCGTGCGAACGCCTTCGGAAGCGCCGGGAATCCTGCGTCGGCCGAATTTCTCGGTCAGCAGGATGATGAAGATCATGGGACCGATGAGAATGGCCAGGATGTTGAGCTTGCTCTTGCGCTTCTTGGGCAGGGCCGTGAACTCGCCGCGCACGGCTCCGGAGATGGCGGCAACGCCTTCAATGAAGCCCTGGTCGAAACGCCCGGCCCTGAACTGCGGGGAGATGACGTTGTCGATGATCTGCCCGGAGAGCACGTCGGTCAGCCTTCCCTCAAGGCCGTAGCCCACCTCGATGCGGATTTTGTGGTCCGCCTTGCTGACCAGAAGGATGACCCCGTTGTCGAAGTCCCTTTGGCCGACTTTCCAGGCCTCGGCGACCCGGATGGAGAAGTCCTCAAGGGAATCGCCCTTGAGGGACGGGACGGTCAGGACGGCGACCTGGGTGGAGTCGGTACGCTCCAGGTCGGCCAGCCGATCTTCAATGGTCTGCCGCGTCCGCGGGGTCATCATCCCGGCCAGATCGTTGACCCGCGTGGTGTACGGGGGCACGTCCAGGGCCAGGGCCCCGGCGGACAGGCCCAGAACCAGGGCCAGGATCAAGGCCGGGACAAGGCCCGCCGTTCTGCTCGAAAGAAGTCGCACCGCCAAACCCCGCCTAGGACTCGGACCCGAAGTTCACCTTGGGGACGGCCTTGGCGTCCGGAGCCGCCTCGAAGAACTCCTTGCGATCCAGGTGGAGCAACAGCGAGTTGGTCAAGGAGTTGGGGAACTTGCGGATGGAGAAGTTGAAAGTCTTGACCGCTTCGTTGTACCGCTGCCGGGCCACGTTGATACGGTTCTCGGTGCCTTCGAGCTGATGTTGCAGGCCGAGGTAATTCTGATTGGCCTTGAGATCGGGATACCGCTCCACCACGACCATGAGCCGGGACAGGGCAGAGGAAAGCTCTCCCTGTGCCGCCTGGAAGTTGGCCAGGGCATTCTTGTCGGTGAGCATCTCGGGAGAAATTTTGGTCTGAACGGCCTTGGCCCGCGCCTCGACAACAGCGGTCAGGGTGGACTTCTCGTGAGCGGCCGCGCCCTTGACCGTCTCCACAAGGTTGGGGATCAGGTCCGCGCGCCGTTGCAGGGCGGACTCAAGATTTCCCCAGGCCGCGAAGACCTCTTCCTCCTGCTGCTGCATGGCGTTGTAGCCGCAGCCGGCTAGAGACGTGGCGATAAGCAAGGCCGCGAAGGCCGTGACAAGTCGTTTGAGCATGGCTTGCTTTCCCTTTGTTTGGGGTTGATGTCGCTTGGGTACAAATGCGCCCGGAAGCGCAAAAGTCAAGACGATCCGACCGGATTGCCCCGAAACCGACTGTTATTTCTTTTTCTTTGCGGGCCGTTTGAGGCGCTTGCCCGCCGCGAGGAGCCTGCGCAGCTCGGCGGCTGCCGCGACCGTGTCGGACTCGTGGAGCAGGAACCGCTCCTTGGAGGTCTGAAAGTGCCAGCCGGCGGGCCGGCTAAGGAGCTTGGCCCCACGCGACAGCAGATATTCCTCGGCTTCGGTCTCGGCGGCCACGCATTGCATCTCGGCCAGGATCTCCTGCCGCTTCTGCATGTCCCGAAGGAATTGGGCGATCTCATAGACGGACCGCGTAAGGTCCTCGGGCTGAATGTCCGTTTCCTTCTTGCGCCCAGACAGATGCCGTTGCAGTTCGTTGAGGTCTGTTTTCAGCTCCTTGATCTCGAACAGGGCTTTGTCTTTTGAAATTTCAATTTTGTCGGTAAGTTGCTTGTATATCGCTCGCAATTTCTGTGTGGACATGGAACCTGCTTTGCACCTTGCTGTTACCCCGGATTATCAAAAGCCTAGTTTAGGCTAGCCCATTTTCCGGACGATTCGCAACCGCTCGCGCCATCATTTTTCGTGTATTTTCGCGCGTCCGGTGGTCAGCTCGGTCACTGCGGCGATAAAATCGCCCGCCCGCTCCTCGGGCAACTCCAAGGTGAACCCGGCCTCGTCGCTGAAGGCCTCCTCCAGCACCTCGGCTTCGAAATCGGGCATCAGCCGCTTGAACAGGGTCACTGATGAATAGGGAATGGACACGGCCAATTGCGTAGTCACGACCATCTCGCGCAGGGGAAGGGTCTCCAGGCCGAGCTTGACCAATCCGGCATAGGCCCGGACCAGTCCGCCGGTGCCGAGCTTGGTGCCGCCGAAATACCGGGTGACCACCGCGACGATTTCGCCCACGCCCGAATGGAGCAGACCGTTCAGCATGGGCTTTCCCGCCGTGCCGCTCGGCTCGCCGTCGTCGCTCAAGCCCACCGAGGCCGTGTCGCCCGGCGGGCCCGCGTTGAAGGCCCAACAATTGTGGGTGGCGTCAGGAAATTCCTCTTTGACGGCTGCCACGAAAGCGCGGGCGGATTCGGCGTCCGGAGCGTGGCCCATGGACGTGATGAACCGGCTGCGCTTGATGCTTTCTTCCACCCGGTGAAAGGCGGCGGGTATGGGGTAACGTTCCGACATGGAAGCGGTGTAGCGTGCGCCGCGAAGACGGGTCAACCCCGGTCCGCGCAGGTCCGGCAAGGCTGGCGCTATCCCCGTATGCCCGCCTCCTCCTCCGCCAACGCCTTGAGAATGAGGCCAAAGAAACCTCCCGCCTCCCCGACGTATCGCCAGCCGAGTTGGGAGGAGCACCCGGTACACAGGACCACCTGCCAGCGGTGCCCCGGAAACCATGTGAATTCGTCGGTCTCAGGCCCGGCGGGCAGCAGGTTTTTCGCCGAGGCGAAACAGCCCAGCTCGAAGACCAGCCCGTGGGGATTGAAAAAGACGTGCCGATGGCTGCCGTTCACCTCCATGGCGAAGTCTCGCCGGGTGATCCGGCTCCGGCACGCCCGGCAGACCAAAACGCCGCCGGTCTCGGCGTCCGAAAGCTCCGGGCTTTCGCCGGGCCGCCCGTCCGGGGACTCGGGTCCGCCCGGGGACGGCGTTTCCCGATCCGGCTCCCCGCGCAACGCGCGAATCGATGTCTTGCAGCGTAGGATCATAGAGGCCTCCGTCCCGACCATACGCTACCGCCCCTCTTTGGTCGAGCGCAGGACAGCCTTGGCCGGGCAAAAGGAAAACGCTCCGGGTTGACCGCCGCCACGGGCGTCCGTACATCTTGAGCATGACCAATGTCGGCGATTCCCCTCACCTGCGGCTTTGCGACGCCTGCTGCGACACCTCCGGCACGGCCAAGGAGATGATGAAGACGGGCGGCTGCACCTGCGATATCTGCGGCTGGGCCTGCAAATGCTGCGGCGACGACGGCAGGCAGTTCGTCAACAGGGTCCTGGTGCGCACCATTCCCGCCGAAGGATGGGCCTACCTCCAATGGCGAAACCAACGCAGCCTCGCTCCCCTGGACTGGGAAAAACTCTTCCTCCACGGCAGGCGGGAAGAGAGCGGCAAATAACGCAGTCCCTCCGTGGGGACCGGCGGCGCGGCTAGGCCGTGAGCGCGGACCGTACCAGGGAAACCGCCACGGCCCACATAGTCAGACAGACCGCCCCGTCCAGAACGCGCCAGGCGGCTTCCCGGGAAAACAGCGGAGCCAACGCCCGGCCACCCAACCCCAGGGCCAGAAACCAGGTGACCGAGGCCGCGAACGCCCCGAGCCCGAAAACGTATCGCGCCGAACCGGCAAACCGCCCGCTGATCGAACCCATAAGCAACACGGTGTCCAAGTACACGTGCGGGTTGAGCAGGGTCACGGCCAGGGTCAACGCCAATGTCCGCATGAGCCCCCTGTCGACCTCCATTCTCGCCTCCAGGGAACCGCCGCGCAGGGCCGATCTGAACGCCGTCAGGCCGTACCACGCCAGAAACGCCGCCCCGGCCCAGGCCGCAACGCGCCCCAAAGCCGGATTCGATGCCACGGCCGCGCCCACGCCCGTCACCCCAAGCCCGATAAGCAGCCCGTCGCACAGGATGCACAACGCCGCCACCGCCAGATGATGATTGCGTCGCACTCCCTGCGTCAGCACGAACGCGTTCTGCGCGCCGATGGCCACGATCAGCCCGCCGCCCATGGCGTATCCCTGTATAAATGGCGTCACTCCAACACTCCTGTTCCCCATCCTCTTTTTTTCACGACCTTTTTTGCGCCGCGACGCAATGTCAGGGGAGATTGTTTACGGTGAGGTTGTAGGAGGCCGGGGATGATCGTGTAAAACTAATTGTTTTCATGGACCATTAGCAATGCTAATGATGGAGCATGTTGGATTACAAATTGGTCGAGGCTTTCGCGGCCATTATCGGCGAAGGCGGATTCGAAAAGGGCGCGCGGGTTCTGCATCTTACCCAGGGAGCCGTGTCCCAGCGGATCAAGCTGCTGGAGGAACAGACCGGGTGCGTGCTGCTCGTGCGATCCTCGCCGCCGCGTCCCACGGCAGCGGGCCGGGACATGCTCCGACACTATCGCCGGGTGAGGCGGCTCGAAGAGGACCTGGCCGCCGGGACCGACCGGAAACGCGCCGAATTCGACACCCTCGCCGTCGGCCTCAACGCCGATTCCCTGGCCACCTGGTTTTTCCCAGCCGTAAACGACTATCTCGACACCGAGGCAGTGCTCCTGGACCTGTCCGTGGACGATCAGGCCGAGACCCTCAAACTCCTCAAGGCGGGCGAGGTCATCGGCTGCGTCTCGGACCGCGCCGATCCCGTCCAGGGGTGCCGCGTGGAATACCTCGGCGACATGGATTACCGTTTGTATGGCACTCCGTCATACAAAGCGAAGTGGTTCCGGGATGGCGTCGGCATTGAGGAGGCCGAAGCGGCCCCTATACTCGTCTTCAACCGCAAGGACGTCATGCACGAAACGCTGCTGGCCGAAGCTCTGGGTGAACACCCTGTCCTGCGGGCACCCTTCTACCTGCCGTCGTCCGAGAAATTCCCCGAGGCCATCGCTTCGGGCAGGGTGTGCGGAATGCTCCCGGACCAGCAGGCCGAACCGGGGCTCAAACGGGGCGAGCTTGTGGACCTGCTGCCCGGCCACGTCTTCACCGTCCGCCTGCACTGGCATTGCTGGAACCTCGAATCCGCGCGCCTGGCCGGGTTCACCGACGCTCTGGTCCGCGCCGCGCGCTCCCTGCTCAGTCAGCGTCCATAGGTTTGCCCAACCCGCCCCTTTGTTGTATGCACCGGAAAACACACGCCGAATCAAGGAGTCATGCATGAAACGGTTTGCTCTGGTCCTGTCCGTCCTCACCCTCTTCGCCGCCTACGGCTGCTCGAAGACCTACTACTCCGCCATGGAGTCCATGGGTTACGACAAGAGGGAAATACTTTCCGACCGCGTGGAAAACGCCCGCGAATCCCAGAAGGACGCCAAGGAACAGTTCGCCTCCGCTCTTGAGCAGTTCAAGTCCGTGGTCGATTTCGACGGCGGCAAGCTCCAGGATGTTTATGAGAAGCTCAACGACGAGTACGAGGAATGCGTTTCCGAAGCCGGTCAGGTCAAATCGCGGATCGACTCCGTCGAGGACGTTGCCGGTGCCCTGTTCGACGAGTGGAACGATGAAATCAAACTCTACTCCAGCGCCAAGCTGCGCCGCTCCAGCCAGCAGAAGCTCGCCGCCACCAAGAAGCGGTACAACGGCCTCATCAGGGCCATGCGCAACGCGGAGAAGAAGATGTATCCCGTGCTGGAGGCGTTCGAGGACCAGGTTCTCTACCTCAAGCACAACCTCAACGCCAAGGCCGTGGCCGCCCTCGAAGGCGAGCTGACCTCCATCCGTACTGACGTGGACGCCCTCATCAAGGAGATGGACAAGTCCATCGCCGAGGCCGACGACTTCATCAAGACCCTGGAATAACCGGCGCGCATACGAATGAGAAAGGGCCGACGGCATCAGCCGTCGGCCCTTTTTTCGTGTCGCGGAAAAATCTTCGCGCCTACTCCCGGGGACGGATCATCTTTTCGGGAACCACCACTCGGTCGAACTCCTCGGCCGTCACCAACCCGAGTTCCAGTGCCGCCGCGCGCAGGCTCTGCCCGGTCTTGTGAGCATGATGCGCGATCTCGGCGGCCTTGTCGTAGCCGATCACCGGGGTCAGGGCCGTGACCAGCATGAGCGAATGGGACACATGCGCCGCGATGCGCTCCCGGTCGGGCGCGAGCCCTGCCAGCAGATTGACCGTGAAGCTTAACACACCGTCGTTCAGCAGCCGCACGGAATGCAGCACGTTGCGGATGATGAGCGGTTTGTAGGCATTCATCTCCAGGGAGCCGGACGTTCCGCCGAGAGTCACGGCCAGATCGTTGGCCATGACCTGCATGGAAACCATGGTCAGGGCCTCGCACTGGGTCGGATTGACCTTGCCCGGCATGATGGACGAACCCGGCTCGTTGGCCGGTATGACCAGCTCGCCCAGTCCGGCGCGCGGGCCGCAGGAGAGCAGCCGGATGTCCGAAGCGATCTTGTTCAGGGAGTTGGCCAGGGTCTTCAACGCCGCCGACAGGTGCACCAGCGCGTCGTGACTGCCCTGCGCCGCGAACCGATTCCGGGCCGGAACGAACGGCAGCCCGGTCAGGTCCGCGATATATCCCGTGGCCGCCTCGGCAAAGCCCGGCCAACTGTTCACTCCGGTGCCCACGGCCGTGCCGCCCAGGGCCAGCTCGTACACGCCGTCCAGGGCGTCCTCGATCCGTTTTTCGTCGTCGTCGAGTAGCGAGGCGTACCCTGAAAATTCCTGCCCCAACGTCAGGGGCGTGGCGTCCTGCATGTGCGTTCGGCCGATCTTGACGATACCGGCCCACGCCTCGGCCTTGGCCTTAAGCTCGCCGCGCATGGCTTCGACGGATGGAATTAATTTTTCGGCAACTTCAGCGGCGGCAGCCATATACATGGCTGACGGAAAGTTATCGTTAGTTGACTGACTCAAGTTGACGTGGTCATTGGGATGAACCGGCTCCTTGGAGCCCAGGGGCTTGCCCGCCAGTTGCGAGCAGCGGTTGGCGATGACTTCGTTCACGTTCATGTTGAACTGGGTGCCGCTACCCGAAATCCACACCGGCAACGGGAACATGTCCGCGTGTTGTCCGGCGAGAATCTCGTCGCAGACCGTCACGATGAGGTCCTGCCGTTCCGGAGCCAGCTTCCCCGCCTCACCGTTTGCCAGGGCGCACCCTTTTTTCAAAATGGCGTACGCCCGGACCATTTCCCGGGGCATCAACTCGCCGTCGATGGTGAACAGGGTGAGAGCGCGCTGCGTCTGCGCGCCCCACAACGCTTCCTCCGGCACCCGGACCTCGCCGAGACTGTCCGTTTCGATTCGGAACATGCGACCTCCCAAGTCTGCTTTCCGGCATCCTAGCCCAAGCGGACACCCCTCTCAACCAATGTGTCGAGCATCTCGACGTTTCTTTTCCCCGACCGCCCAACGCATTCAATAAAGGCCCCCCAACCCGCCGACACCCCGGTTCCGCTTCGCGGGGAGTGGAGTTGGTTTTTTTCTTGGGGCTGTACCAGATAACTCCTTTGGGTTATCGGTATGGCAATGCGAAAAAGTCGTTTGAGTCAGAAAAAGCAGCTCCGATTGATTGAGCATTTTGTGGCTGGCACCACTGCCCGTTGTGCTGCTGATTTGGTTGGAGTGAATGTCAAAACAGCCGCCTTTTACTTTCATCGGCTCCGCGAAATCATAGCCGAAGAAGAGTCCTATGAAGGGATGGACTTTGGTGAATTTGAAGTCGATGAAAGCTACTTCGGCGGAAAGCGGAAGGGCAAACGAGGCCGGGGATCTGCAGGCAAGGCACCCGTTTTTGGAATTCTTAAAAGAGGTGGAAAGGTATACACCCAAGTGATTCCTGACGCTAAGAGCAAAACGTTGCTGCCAATCATTCGTGAAAAAGTGCAACCAGACAGTATCGTGTACTCAGATGCTCTTTACAGCTACAATGTTCTCGACGTTTCCGAATTCAAACACTTCAGGATCAACCATTCAAAGTTGTTTGCCGACAGACAAAACCACATCAATGGGATTGAGAACTTTTGGAACCAGGCCAAACGCCACATGAGGAAGTTCAACGGTATCCCGACCAAAAACTTTCCCCTATTTTTGAAGGAATGCGAGTGGCGTTTTAACAACACCAATCCACAGGACCAGTTTAAACAACTGAAACAGTGGGTTAAAAAGCATATGGGCTAGTTGTCTGGCTCAGCCCCTTTTTATTTGACGATCATGACGGAGTTGCGGGCTTTTTCCGCTACTTCGTGGGAGACGCTGAATCCCTTGGCAAACCAGGGCTTGAGCGATTCCGAGGCGAGGATGAGGGAGAAGTCGTAGCCGATGGTGATGATGGTTTCCACGGGGTCGCCCACCTCCACGAGGATTTCGGCCGGGCTGATGCCGAGGGAGCCGAGTATCTGCGCGGCCTCCTGTGCGGCTTTCTGGGCCGAGGGCAGGTCCGCCTCGGTTGGCGCCACGGACAGGATGGAGAGGGGGTGGTGGCTGGACTGGAAGTACCGGCTAACGGCGGGGAGCATGGCCCGGGACTGGTCGGTGTCCTGGACGCAGACCAGGTGATTCCGGTCCGGTTCGAGGTGCCGGGCGAGGATGACGGAGCAGTGCGCGTGGGCCGCGATCTTGAGAGCGAGCGGCTTGCGGTAGAAGAATTTCTTGAGTCCGGTCACTGGTTCCGGCGATGCGCCGACAATGACCACGTCGGCGTTGAACCGTTTGGCCTCGTCGGACACGGCGGAGGTCACGTCAGAGGCGGTGCGCAGCCTGAGGGAGACGATGCCGCCACAGGGGGTCTCGTAGTCGCGGACGTATTCGCCCGCCGGGTCGCCCTTGATCTCGCTATGCTTCCATTCCCGGCTTGCGCCCGGTTCGATTTCGCCCAACTCCACGAGGATGTCGCGGGCGGCCTTGAGTTGGCGCAGGCCGGGCAGTTCCAGGCCCCAGTCAAGGACGTTTTCGCGGGCGACGCGCACTTCCAGGCCGCCGGAGTTGAGGCCGCTGTCCAGGGGGCGGACGTAGAGCAGGGTGATGTCGGCGCAGTTGGCCTTGCTCAGGCGGACGGCGTAGCGCAGGCTGGCGTAGGCCTCGGGGCCGCCGCCGATGCAGATGAGGATTCGCAGTTTTTCGTCGTCCCTGTTCATGAGCAACTCCTTACAAGCCGATGAGGGGCCAGTATAGTTTGGACGCCGCCAGTAGCACGATAAAGGACATGAGGGCGATGCGCCAGCCCACTTTCATGAAATCCGAAGGGCGCAGGTAGCCGGAGGAATAAACTATGGTCGAGGCCGGAGTGCCGATGACCGTGAAATAGGCGAACGCGCTGGAGATGGCGGTGACCATGCCCACGGCCAGGGGGTTGGTTTCGGTGCCGATGGCGATGGTCAGCACGATGGGGCCGAGCACGGCCACGGCCGCGCCGTTGCTCATGGTGTTGGTGATGAAGGTGGTCAGGAGCATGACCGCGGCGAGCAGTCCGAGGCCCGAGTCGAGTCCGAACGGGGCCAGCGCCTCCATGAACAGGTCCGCCACCCAGGCGGCCGCGCCGGTGTCGCGCATCTGCACGCCCAGCGAGATGGCGGCGGCGTAAAGCAGAACCACGCCCCAGTTGACCCCGGAGTTGAGGTCCTGCCAGCGGACCAGACCCGTGACCAGGAAGAGCACCGCGCCGAGGATGGCGATGGTGCCCATGCCGAACCGGGAGGAGAAGCCCACCCATCCCACCAGGGTCAGGATGAAAAGGAGAATGGCCACGTAGTGGCGGCCCTTGAGCGCGCCTTCGCTGCCCACCTGCTCCTTGAGCTGCGCCACGGCCGGGCCGAGGTCGCGGATGTCGGTCTTGAAGGTGCGTCGCAGGATGAAATGCATGAGCGGCAGTTGGATGAGGAAGATGGGGTAGGCATAGATCATCCACTGGAGGTAGGAGACCGAGTATCTGTAAGTCGCCGGGTCGTCCGGGGCGTAGAAGAAGTCCCGGAGGTAGTCGATCATGATGGCGTTGCGCGCGCCGCCCGACGGGGTGCCGATTCCGGCCATGGCGCAGGCGTAGGAGATGGAGAACAGGAAGAGCACGGCCAGGGCGCGCTGCTTGTCGCGGTCGTCGGTGGCCAGTTGGATCAGGGACAGGGCCACGGGCAGCATCATGGCGGCCACGGTGTGCTCGCCGATGAACGAGGCGAGCAGGCCCGAGAAAATGGAGATGCCGAAGGCGATGGAATACGTGTTCGAGCCGGTGATCCGCACGATGAGCAGGGCGAGCCGCTTGTCGAGCTTCTGCTTGACCAGGGCCACGGCGAGCATGAGGGAGCCCATGATGAACAGGACCGAGTCCTTCATCAGGGACTTGGCTACCAGCGAGGAGTCCAGGTCGAGGAGGAAGACCTGGCCCAGGACGATGAGCAGGGCCACGGCGGGCAGGGGGATGGGCTCGGTGATGAACAGGATGGTTGCCCCCACGGTCATGACCAGCACGCGCCACCCCTCCGGCGTGACCCCTTCGGGGGCGGGCAGGAGCAACATGACGGCCTGTATTGCCAAGGAGAGGAAAAACCAGCGTTTTTCTCGAAGATAATGAATCACGATGGGGACAGTATACACGGCCGGGTAGGGGGGGGCCAGTCCAAAGCGCGGGGGCGGGACAGGTTTCGCCGGGATTTGCAACTGGCCGAGTATCGGGTATTGTGATGGAGCGCGGAAAGCCCCGCATCCCAACCGCAACCAAGGAGATTGCCCTTGAGACGCACCCTGTCCGCCCTGTGCCGCAATGAACCCGGCGTCCTGGCCATGATGGCCCGGGAGTGCGGCAAATATGACGCCAACATTCTTTCTCTGGCCGCCGGGGAGACCGAAAATCCCCAGGTGTCCCGCATCGTGCTCTGCGTGGAGGGCGACGACGAGGCCATCGACAAGGTCGGCCGCTACCTGGAGTCCCTGGATGTGGTCATTCAGTTGGACGACCTTTCCCGCAAGGATTTCGTGGACCGCGAACTGGTCATGATAAAGGTGGCCATGGACCCGGCCCGGACCGGCCAGCTTATGCAGGTCTTCGAGGTCTTCCGGGCCCACGTGGTGGGCATGGGGCGGGAGACCGTCACCGTGGAGATGTCCGGGGATCAGAACCGCGTGGAAGGGCTTATCAGGATGGTCGCGCCCTACGGGATCAAGTCCCTGTGCCGGTCCGGCATGATCGCCCTCAAGCGCGGGGACGAGTAGGTGCCCGGTTTCAGCCCCATAACCTGTTTGAGCGAATTGGTGCGGGCCGCCCTGGACATCTGCCGTTCCGGGGATATGCCCAGGGTCGCCATTGCCCGCCCCGCCGAGGGGTTCGTACTCCGGGCGGCGCTGGAGGCGTACGGGCGCGGACTGGCCGAGCCTATTCTCGTGGGCGACATGGAGGAGACGGAGCGTGTCGCCGGGGAGCGCGGGCTCGATATCTCCCCGTTCCGGAAGGTCCGCGCCGCCGATCCCGCCGACGCCGCGGCCGAGGCTGTCCGGCTTTTCCGCGAAGGCGAGGCGCAGCTTATCATGAAGGGCCTCGTGCCCACGGCCACCCTGCTCAAGGCCATCCTCGACAGGCGGACCGGGGTGGCCTACGGCGAACGCATTCTGAGCCATGTGTCGGTCTTCGAGTCCCCTGTGGACGGGCGGCTTATGCTCATGACCGATCCCGGCGTGAATATCGCTCCCTCCTTGCAACGCAAGGTGGACATCCTCAAGAACGCGTTGGAAGTGGCCCGGATGCTCGGCATGAAGGCACCTCGCGCGGCTATCCTCGCGGCCACGGAGAAGATCAACTATCCGGCCATGCCCGCCACTCTGGACGGCGACATCCTGACCAAGATGGGCCGCCAGGGGATGTTTGGCGACGCACAGGTGCTCGGACCTCTCTCCCTTGATCTGGCCGTGTCCAGCGATGTCGCGGCCACCAAGGGGTTCGAAAGTCCCGTGGCCGGAAACGCGGATATTCTCGTCACCCCGAACATCGAGGCGGGCAACGTCCTGTACAAGTCCCTTTCCACGCTGTGCGGCTGCACCATGGCCGCCGTGGTGGTGGGCAGCCGGGTCCCGGTGGTGGTCCCGTCCAGGGGGGATTCGGACGCGAGCAAATTTCATTCGATCGCCCTGGCCTCGGTCCTGGCGCACAGGAGCCGCGTATGAGCATTCTCGTCATCAATCCCGGCTCCACGTCCACGAAGGTGGCCCTGTTCAAGGGCGGCGACATCCTGGCCGCCGAGGAGCTGCAACACTCGCGCGCGGACCTGGCGGGCTTTGCGCGGGTCGCGGATCAATTCGACTTTCGGATGCGCGTCGTGGCCGAGTTCCTGGGCAAGACCGGCACAGACCCGAAGCGCATTCGCGCGGTGGCCGCGCGCGGCGGTCTGCTCCGTCCGCTGGAGGGCGGCGTGTACGCGGTGTCGGACGACATGGCTGTTCATCTGCATGAGGCTCGGTACGGCGAGCACGCGTGCAATCTGGGCGGGCTCCTGGCCTTGGCCCTGGCGCGGCAATGGGGCGTGCCCGCCTACGTGGTGGACCCGGTGGTCACGGACGAGATGATGGACCGGGCCAGGTTGACCGGGCTGCCGGGGCTGGAGCGGCGGAGCATCTTCCATGCATTGAACCAGCGCGGAGTGGCCCGCATCGTGGCCGAACGGCTGGGCGTGGAGTACGAGACCTCGAATTTCATCGTCTGCCACATGGGCGGCGGCGTCTCCATCGGCGCGCACCGCCGGGGCCGGGTGGTGGACGTCATCAACGCCCTGGACGGCGAGGGGCCGTTCACGCCCGAGCGCACCGGGGGACTGCCTCTGGTGCCGGTTCTGGACATGCTCCACCGTGGGGAGCGCGCTCACGACGAGTTGCGCCAAACCATTCTCAGCCGGGGCGGCCTGACCGCCCATCTCGGCACCAACGACCCGCGCGAAGTCCTGGCCCGCATGGAGCGGGGCGACGAGCGCGCCGGACTGGTCTTCCGGGCCATGACCTACGGCATCGCCCGGTACATCGTCTCCATGGCTCCCGCCCTGGTCGACGGGGGGGGTGGTCTCGACCTGGCCGCCGTGGTCCTGACCGGCGGTCTCTCCCGAAGCCGTCCCCTGGTGGAGGAGCTGTCCCGCCAGACGGGTTTCCTCGCTCCGGTGGAGGTGGTCCCGGGCGAGGTGGAGATGTTCGCCCTTGCCGAGGGAGCCGCGCGAGCGCTCTGCGGTGTCGAGCCGGTCCGGACCTATCGAAACGATAGTCGCGTCCCTTTGTAATCCGCAGGAACTCCCGGCCTTCGTTCATCCCGGTGTTCCAATGCGTTCCGGCAACCCCGCCGGTTGGGCTCTCGGTTTGAAAACGGTCCGTGGGGTATGCCGAAACCCTGACGAGACGGCACATTTGTTCAGGCCTGTTCACAATACGCGTGCGATAGCGTATAAGAGAGAGGAGTATGGTGCGCCCAGCTCCGGGAGGGTGCTGCCGTGAACAGGAAGAGTATTGACGAACTGAAGGCGGGCATGGTCCTGGCCTCAGACCTGGTCGCCGGGGACGGCAGGCTGCTCCTCAGGGGCGGCGTCAAACTGGCGGACCGTCACATAGGGCTGCTCCGGCGCGCGGGCGTGGAGGAGGCCGAAGTTATTCCCGCGCCTTCCGTCCTGTCCGAGGCCGAACTTCTGGCCGTGGAGGATTATGTCCGTGAATTTTTCCTCTACGTGAACCCGGATCACCCGGCGGTCGCGGCCATGTTTCGCATCGCCCTGGACCTGACCGCCGTGGCCGTGGCCGAAGGGCGGCGGCTACCGGACCCGGCCGAGCGCAGGGCCGCAAACTTGGAGCATCTGGAGGATATCTTCGTCAGGGGGCTGATCTCGCCCGAGGCCATCGTGCGGCATGAGACCGAACTGGCCGGATTCCCGGACATATTCTTTCGCATCAAGGAGATTCTTGAGGACGAATCCGCTTCTGCCGACCGCATCGCCAAGGTGGTCAGCACCGATCTCAGCCTGTCCGCCAAGCTCCTGAAGCTCGTCAACTCGCCCCTTTACGGTTTTTCCCGGGGCATCGACTCCATCAGCCGGGCCGTGACCCTGGTGGGCGGGAAGGAATTGTCCACCCTGGCCCTGGGCGTCTCGGCCATCAACTATTTCAAGGATATTCCGCCGGAGCTCGTGGACATGCAGACCTTCTGGCGGCATTCCATCACCTGCGGCGTTTTCGCCCGGCTGCTCGCCGGGACGCAGAGCGGCCTTTCCCCGGAGCGGTTCTTCATCGGCGGCCTGTTACACGATGTGGGCCGTCTCATCCTGTTCAAGAAGCTGCCTTACGCGGCCACCGAAGCCATGCTTTTCGCCCGCGAGAACTGCCTTCCCCTCGTGGAGGCCGAGCTGTCGGTTCTGGGGCTGCGTCATACCGACATCGGCAAGCCTCTGCTGGAGTCCTGGCACTTCCCCGAAGGCCTCGCCGCCATGATCGACTATCACCATGACCCCATGGGGTATCCCAACCCGCTCGAACCGGCCATCATCCATGTGGCCGACAATCTGTCCAACGCTGTGGAGATAGCCCGGGGCGGCATGTACGTCATGCCCGGGCTGGACGAGGAAGCCTGGGACATCCTTGGTCTCGACCCGGAAGCCCTTTACGAGGCCATGGAGCGGTACTCGACGCAGATCGACGCCGTTCTGGACGCGTTTCTCTAGCCATCCGGCCGAACCGGGGTCCCGGTCAACCTTGCCTTTAGCCCAGCCGACGGGCGAATTCCGAGACGATGATGGCCCCTGCCTGGGCAACGTTCAGCGAGTCGAATTCCCTGAGAAAGGGGATATGGAGGCTGTGGTTCGCGAATTTGGCCACGCCGGGGCGGATGCCTTTTTCCTCGTTGCCGAGGATGAGCACGGCCGGAGTGCGCAGTTCCGCGCTGTAGACGTTGTCGGAGTCGGAAGTCATGCGTGCGCAGTAGAGGGTGAAGTCGTAGTTGACGCAGTCCTTCATGGCGTTGGCCATGTTGCCGACCTTGGCCACGGGGAGCTTGTTCAGGGCGCCGGCGGAAGAACGCACGGCCCCGGCGCCGAGATAGGCGCCGTGATGCTGGCAGACGATGAGCCCGGCTCCGCCGAGCGCGTGGACGGTGCGGGCGAGCACGCCGACGTTGCCGGTGTCCTGGACTTGGTCCAGGGCCACGATGAGGGGCAGCGGGGCGTCGGGAGCCTGTTCGAGGAGCCGCTCCAGCGGGGTGTACTCCAGGGCCGCGCACCGGGCGGCCACACCCTGGTGGTTGCCGCGGTACATGTAGTCCAGCTCCTTGGCCGAGACAGACTTGAAGGGCACCTGGGCGGTTCGGCAGAGGTCGAAAATTTCTTCCATGGCCTTGTCGCGCCGCCCTTTTCGGAAGGCCACGAAGTCCACTCTTTGTGGAGAATCCAGCAGAAGCTCCTTGACCGGCTTGTTGCCAACTATGTAGATTTTCGAATCCTTTTTATCCCGGCCATGATCTTGCATTATCGATTCCTTGTGATAGACACGGCAAAAAGTTGCACATGGTTGCCTTTGGCAAGGGGGTCTAGTAGGCGTTTATCGCTCCTATTGCAATCTATGGCAAGCTGGGCTAGCTGGAAGTCTCGGACATCCGGCGTTCAAGATTTTTTCTAGACTTTTCAAAACCGGACTTATCTGGTAATGGTGTGCCGAACTCGGAGGATCGCTTGAGAGTTTTCAACTGTGCATATTTACTCGCGATGGGGCTGCTTATCGCGAGCCTGGCCGCGGGTTGTTCCACCAAGACGACCCCTGAGGCGGCCCCGCCCGTGGAGGAACAGGTGGCGGAGAACCTCGTGCCCGATGACGCCGAGGCTCTCGAACCCGAAATCGAGGCCACTCCCGAAGTGGCTCCCGACGAGGACCTGACCCAGACCGAGCAGGCCGTGCTCAATCAGCGTTTCGGCCTGCTGTTCGATCTTGAGCCCCACGAGAACGATGAAGTCGAACTCTTCTTCACCTACTACAACCACAAGGCGCGCAAGACCATGGAGCGTTGGCTGAAACGCTCCCAGCCCTATCTGCCCTATGTGCGTCGGGTCTTCACCCAGTACGGTCTGCCCCAGGACCTTGTCCTGCTGCCGTTCGTGGAATCCGGCTACAACGTTCGGGCCTACTCCTGGGCCGGTGCGGGCGGAATGTGGCAGTTCATGCGCGGCACGGGCCGCTTGTACGGCCTCAAGGCCGACTGGTGGATCGATGAGCGCCGCGACCCCTACAAGGCCACCGACGCCGCGGCCCGCCATCTCAGGGACCTGCACGACAAGTTCGGCGACTGGTACCTGGCCCTGGCCGCCTACAACGCGGGCGAAGGCAAGATATCGCGTGCCCTGAAACAGGCCAAATGCGACGACTTCTTCGAGTTGACCGAGAAGAACCGCAAGCTTTCCCGGCGCAATCGCCTGAAACGAGAGACCCGGCACTACGTGCCCAAGTTCATCGCCATTTCCAAGATTTTCCAGAACCTGGATACCCTCGGCTTCGAGCCCGTGTCCTGGGACATGGAGATTGAGATCGTCCCGGTCAAGGTGCCCGGCGGCACCGACCTGCTCGCTCTGGCCCGCGCCGGCGGCATGACCTGGAAGGAATTCCACGACATGAACCCGGCTTTCCGCCGCCAGGTCAGTCCGCCGCACATGGAGGCCACCGCATACCTGCCCTCGGACAAAGCCGACAAGATGATCGCCTATCTGTCCGAGCCGGGCGCCCAGCCCTATGCGGGCTACATCCGCTACCGCGTGCGCTCCGGCGACTCCTGGTGGGTCATCTCCCGCCGCTACGGCGTGCCCATCAACGTGCTCAAGAGCGTGAACAACACCCGCTCCAACATACTGCGTCCCGGGCAGCACGTCATGGTGCCGGGCCACGGCTCCAAGCGGACCGTGACCGCGTCCGCTTCCTCGTCCACGGCCAAGACCCGCGCCATCGCCGCCAAACGCGGCAATTACGTGGTCCGCTCCGGCGACAACCTGTGGTCCATCGCCCGGTCATTCAATACCACCGTGGCCACCCTGAAGCGTTCCAACGGACTGCGTTCCAACCGCCTCAAGGTCGGCCAGAAGCTCTACATCCCCAACAGCTCCAGCGCGGCCACCAAGCAGGCCGTCAAGGACGCCGGAAAGGTCAAGACCGAGCTGGTCCACTACAAGGTGCGCAGGGGAGACAATCTCTATTCCATCTCCCGCAAGTTCGGCGTCAAGGTCTCCGACCTCTGCCATTGGAACTCCATCAGCGCCAAGACCACCATCTACGCGGGCCAGAAACTCAAGGTCTACGTCCAGTAATCGCGACACCCGATGGAAACCCCCTGCCGGCTTATGCCGACAGGGGGTTTTTTGTGCCTCCGGCTCTTGGCCGCACGGTCCTTCCCGGATCGATTGCGCTGTCCCCGGGACGTGGAGGTGACGGAAGGGGGTGGTCTGCGAGCGGAGGGCTTGATTCTGGAAAAAGGGCGGCGGAATGGCGGCCGTACGTATCGGGTTGTCGCGCCGTAACCGGACAGGGGCGAGCCGTCCTTTTCGGGCGCGTGCCCTTGGGGCGTGGGGGAAAGACCGAAGGGGCCGTTCCGTCGGCACGGGGCGGGCGAAAAGCGGGTGCGCCCTCTCGGGAAGGCGTCCGTCTAGGCTGATTAGATGATTTCGGCCCCGCTGAGGACCGCGACGAATCGTTTGAAAACGTTCATGTCGACGTTTTCGCGCATTTCGTTTCGGATGAGGGAGAGGGCTTCGTAGGGCTGCATGGCTTCGGCGTAGGGGCGGTCGGTGGTCAGGGCGTCGTAGATATCGGAAAGGGAGATGATGCGGACCGGCGTGGGCACGTTGTCGCCCTTTATTCCCGCCGGGTAGCCCGACCCGTCCAGGGCCTCATGGTGGAACAGGATGCAGTTGATCGTGTTCTGGGTCATGGGCAGGTGCGCGCACATGGATACGCCATGCACCGGGTGCTCCTTGATGATCTCCCGCTCCGCCGTTGTCAGGGGGCCCCGCTTGTTCAGGATTCGTTTGGGAATCTTGGCTTTGCCCACGTCGTGCAGCAACGCGCCCAGCCCGTATTCGAAGACCTCGCTCTCGGTCATGTTGTAGGTCTGGAACAGGGCCACGGAATACACGAACACGTGCATACAGTGGGTGTAGGTCTTGTAGTCGTGGGAGATGAACGGGGCTACGGCGGACAGCGAGTCGTCCTTGGCCAGGAACTTGATGGAGTTGCGCACGATGTCCGTGATGCGGTCGAAGTGCCTGGCCCGCAGGGCGCTCGGCAGCTTGCGGTCGAACACGTCCTGGAGCACCACGGTCGTGGCTTCGAAGAAAATCCTTGAACGCGCTTCGATGGGCAGGGTTTCGTCCAGCAGTATCCGGCCGAGGTTGCGCTCGATGTACTTTTCGTACTCGTCGCGTTCAGAGCCCTGGACGTATACTTCCTTGACGCCGTTTTTGTGCAGTGTCAGGCGGTGACGGGTGGTGAATCGCTGGCCGGAAGAGGTGTAAAGAACGAAGTCCCCACCTTGCCACAGGTAGACTGAGAAGTTCCCCAAAGCCTCCGGAAAGAGCATCACCGGGGATACGGGAAAGTAGGATACCGGCCGAGCGGCACGTGGATTCGTATCCATTCCCGGATTCATATATTAATCATCCGGCAAATGCTAGCAAAAATCAGGAGATTGTCTAGAAGACAGGGGGCGATTTGTGCGAGGGACGACGCTCCGTTCTGTCACATTCGCCATAAAACGGCGAAACAGAAAAGAATTCATGGGGTTCTTGTGGAAAACTGTGGAAGAAGATACGATGGTCTAGATCTGTCAATTTCAGGAGACCGACCCATGAAAAAATACCTGTTTGCCTGTCTGTTTTGCCTCCTCGCTTCGACGGTCTGGGCCGGAACGCCCCTCCGTTTCGTCGTCGACGCGGATTTCGCGCCCTATTCCATGGTCGTTGACGGCTCGCCTTCGGGCATCGACGTGGACGTGCTCAACGAGGCCGCGCGCCGGGCCGGGATCAACATCGAGATTCGCACGACACCCTTGAAGACCGTCCTTGAAATGGTGGGAGACGGCAGTTGCGACGGGGCCGCGGCCCTGTTCCGAAGCCCGGAGCGCGAGAGGTACGCCCTGTTCCTCGACGGCGTTCCGATCCATTTCAGCGACTATGTGCTTTTCGCCAAGGTGGGCAACCGATTCGTGTTCGATTCGTACGACGATCTGGCAGGCAAGGTCATCGGCGTGGCCGCCGGGCTGGATCTTGGCCCGGAATTCGCCGAGGCCCGGGCAAAGGGCGACATGATCGTCAAGGAGTATCCTGACCTGCGGGGCATCCTCGCGGGACTGCTCGGCGGCGAAATCGACGCCTTTGCAGGCAATATCGATGTGACCTACTACCGCCTCAAGGACATGGGGCTGACCAGCTCCGTGGTCTATCTTCCCAAGAAGCTTCAGGCGGAAAAGCCCGCCTATATCGTCCTCTCCCGCGCCTCGGGTCTTGAGGACAAGGATAAGGTGGCCCGGGCATTGGAGGAAGCGCTCGCCAAAATGCACAAGGACGGCTCCTACAACACCATCGCCCACCGCTATTTGTTGCGCTTCTAGCTCGGGCAGCGGCGGTCTCGTTCGGCGTCGGACAATAGCGCGGGAATTCTCCCGCGCTTTTTCTTTTCCCTTTTGAAAATGGTGCGCGACCGAAAGCCCGGGCGCGGAGCCTGGGACGTGGCGGCGGTTGCCGTCCGGTTTTCTGGGCCGGGGAGTTTCGGTCGTCCGACCTACAGGTCGACCAGCAGAACGTCCCTTTCGGCTATGGGCGTGCCCAGAAAGCGGGAGCCGGTCCGGGCGAAGCGCGCGGCGTCGTCGGTGGTCAGGTAGGTGGTTCCGCCACAGCCGTTTTCGGGCCGGGCAAGGCCGAGGCGGCCGAGTTCCGTATAGACGGTTTCAGCGGTGGTGGCCGCGGAGTCCACGATGGTGGTCCGGTCCGGGACCACGCTGCGGATGGCGGCGGCGAGAAGGGGGAAGTGCGTGCAGCCGAGAACGAGCGTGTCGGGGATGACGGGACGCTCTGTGCCGGACGCGGGCTTGAAGATCGGGTCGAGGTAACGGGTTGCCACGGCCTCGGGCACCTGCCCTTCGGTCCACCCCTCTTCGGCCAGGGCCACGAACAGGGGGCAGGCGTGGCCGATAATGCGGGCTTCCGGGCGGATGGCGTGGATGGCGCGCTGATAGGCCCCGCCAGCGATAGTGGATTCCGTGGCGATAACGGCGACGGCCTGGTTGGCCGTGGCGGCGCAGGCGGCGCGCGCACCGGGTTCGACCACGCCGATGACGGGTACGCCGGGGTTGGCTTCGCGCAGGGCGTCCAGGGCCACGGCCGAGGCGGTGTTGCAGGCCACGACGAGCAGCTTGATGCCGCGCCGCGTCAGCTCCGCGCCGCACTGCACGCCGTAGCGGGCGACGGTCTGGGGCGATTTGGTCCCGTAGGGCAGCCGCGCCGTGTCGCCGAGGTAGAGAACGTCCTCGCAGGGCATACGCTCGCGCAATGCTTTGAGCACGGTCAATCCGCCCACGCCCGAATCGAATACGCCGATGGGCAATTTCGCCTTGTTTTGCATGATCCTGCTCCTTGAATGCGATCCCTTTTCGCGCCTCGGAGTGACACATTTCCCAGCGAAAGTCTAAGCCAATCACCGGGCCCCGCCGGGGCGGAGAGCTGGGCTAGTCCGACTTGGAATAGCCGAGCGTCTTCTGGGTCCAGGTGCGGGACTGAATGTAGATCAGCTCTGTCTTGAAAGCGTTCAGGGAGAGCTTTTCGAGGTATCGGGCGGTCTCGTCCCATTGGCCGCGTTCATAGCTTATGGCCAGGTGCAGGAGGTCGGACAGGTCGCCGGTGCCGTTCAGGGCCTCGACCACCCGCTCCTCCAGGGGAAGGGACTTGAGGACGTCGCGCATCTCCATGCCGAGCATGGCGTCGAGCAGCGAGAAGAGGCCGATCATGAACAGGGTGTCCGCTTCGCATTCGGACTTGTTGGAGTCGAAACAGACGGATTCCAGGAATTTGGCCCTGTGCACGGCCAGATAGGACAGCTCCCCGGCCTTGGGCGAGGGGTTGAGGTCGGCGAGGATGACGCTGCGGAGCCACTGCTTGGCCCGGATCATGCCCATCATGTCGATGGCCCGTTTCGCGGAGGTTATCTTCGCGGACAAGCCGAATCCGGCCGAGTTGATGTAGCGGAAGAGCCGGTAGGTCAGGTTCGGGTCGGACTGGAGAATGTCGGCCAGCCGCGCCGGCTCGAAGGCGGGCTTGGCCAGTTCGCCGAGGATCTGGAGCTTGGTGGTCTCGACAGCGGTGAGCTTGCGGCCGGGAATGATCTCGGGACGGCTGAAGAAGAACCCCTGGAACAGGGAGAAGCCCATGTCGCGCAGCAGCCTGAAGGTTTCGTTGTCCTCGACCTTCTCGGCCAGGGTGGTCACGTGCTTGGGCAGTCCGGCCAGGGCTTTCCTGATGCGCGCCGGGTCGGCCCCCAATGCCAGGATGTCGAGTTTGACGATGTCGGCCAGATCTATGAACGGACGGAGTTCGCCCTGGCCGAGGAAGTCGTCAACGGCCAGGGTGTAGCCCGCTTCCTTGAGCCTGCGGACGGCGGACAGGGTCTTTTTGTCGGGGCGGACGTGTTCCAGAATCTCGATAACGCATCTATCCTTGGGCAGGGCGAACCCGGCGTCCTCCCCGAGCAGCTTCTCCGGGAAGTTGATGAGGACGCGGGCCTCCGGGCTCATGCCCTCCGTGGCCAGGGTCAGGCCGTCGGCGATGACCGAGGCCGTGGCCTGGGACTCGTCGCTGATGACGGCTTCGTTGTCCCGGCCGGAACGGAAAAGCAGCTCGTATCCCCACACGGATTCGTCATGCCTGAAGACGGGCTGCCGTGCGATAAACATGGATTCGAAGGTTTGAGGTTTGGAACGCATTATAAGTCGTCTCCTTCCGCGGCCCGAAGCTGTGGCGGCCGCGGACGTTAGCATATGGGCTCTCAATTGCGGTTGCGTCGGAGTTTGGCCGGGAACGTTTTCAGGTCGTCGTCGCATTCGGCCAGAATTTTGTCCAGGTAGGCCAGGTTGCGATCAATGGCCTCCCGGTAAAGGTCTTTACCTACTTTTATGCGCATTTGGAAGTAGTTAAGCATGAAACGATCCACGCCCTCGAACGGTTCGTCCAGGCGTTTGCGGACAACATCCCGGTAAAATCTCCTGGTTCTGAGCGCCAGGTCGAAGGCGGTCTCGTAGTCGGACAGCCGGGCTTCCTGGAACTCCTCGAAGAGCAGAAGCAGCTTTTCCGGGTAGCGGCGGTCCGCGAGCTGGGCCAGGATGTCCGCGCTGCCCACGAACTGGCCCATCCTGCGAATGGTCACGGATCGGAACGGGATTTCGGAGGGCTGCACGGACAGATTGGTGCTGCGGATGCAGTCGGCGACGTCGGCGATGTCTTGTTCGGAGAGAACCCCTTTCAGGTTGTTCCGCATGAACCGGATGGACCGCTCTTCGTGCCCGACCGTGTACTTGGCCCCGGTTCCCATGGTGTCGCTCTCGTCCTGGATGAGGCCCACGTCGTGGAAAAGCGCGGCCAGGAGCCCCTTGAGACGGTCGTTGGCGGAGAAGATTTCACCCTTGCCCGAGGCGCCGTAGATCAGGCGCGCCGCCGCCAGAACCACGGAACAGGTGTGCTCGAAGTCATGGTATCGGGTGTTGCTCGCCCGGTAGCCGGGATAGCGGCCGGAAAAAAGCCGTTCCACATCGTCGAATGCCCGGCCGAAGAGGGGGCCGTCGTGTTCCGGGGAGAGTTCCCGCATGAGGTTTTCGGTCTCGCGCAGGACGCTTTCGGGGTCTTCGGGGTCCGCGTGGTCGTATAGATTCGGTTCGGCTTCCGTCATACGCCTACTTCCCGGGGGAATCCGACCACTTGTTGCGGATGGCTTTGATGACGTCGAAAATCTCCATGAAGATGTCCACGACCTCGGGGTCGAAGTGGGTCCCGGCCCCCTGTTCCAATGTTTCCAGGCATTGGTCGTCCGTGTGCGGGTCCTTGTAGGACCGAGGCGAGGCCAGCGCGTCATACACGTCGGCCACGGCGCAGATGCGCGCGGAAAGGGGGATGGCTTCGCCGTTCATGGGCGCGCCGCCCATTTCCAGGTCGTCTGCCCAGATCCGGTCGCGGGGAATGGAGGGATAGCCGCTGCCCGCCCATTGCTCATGGTGGCACAGGGCGATGTCCATGGACATGCGGTCCAGCTCGGAGGTCTGGTTTCCGAAGAGCCGGGCTCCGTAGATGGTGTGCCATTTTATGATGTCGTACTCGCGCTCGGTGAGCTTGGCGGGCTTCTTGAGGATGGTGTCGGAAATGCCGACCTTTCCCACGTCGTGAAGCATGGCGGCCAGGCGGAGATTGTCGCGGGTGCGCTTGATCTCCTTGGCTCCGTGGCCCCGGCGGGCGGCCCAGGTGCCGTATATCTCGGCGCAGTACGCCCCCACGCGCTGGACGTGCGCCCCGGTCTCGGAGGGATCGCGCAGCTCGGCCATCTGCATCATGCGCAGAATCAGTTCGCGGTTCATGATGCCGCGTTCGATGGCCACGGAGGCGTTGTTGCAGAAAATGGGAATATAGGTCCGGGCCTTTTCGGAGAAGGGGATCACCGCGCCGGATTCGTTCTTCGCGTTGATGAGCTGCATGACCCCGACGAGCCTGCTTTCCTGGGCGATCAGCGGGATGGCCAACATGCTGGTGGTTCGGAAGCCCGACTTCTCGTCAAAGGATTTGTTCAGGGAATAGGGGAGGGTGGGGTCCAGCTCGTAGGCGTCGTCCACGGCCAGGCTCTGCCTGGTTTTGGCCACATGGCCCACTATGGACTGTTCGCTGATGGGGATGGCGAAGTTCTGGTACAGGGCGGCGTTGGCCGCCTCGGTCTTGAAGAGCGTGTCGTTCTGGACGTAGCTGAAGATGAGCCGGTCGTCTTCAACAAGGTATATGGACCCGGCGTCAGCACCGGAAAACTGCCTGGATTCATAGAGAATCTTGTCCAGGATCGTATCAACGTCCTTGAGTTGGTTGACTTCATCCGTGACCTTGAGAATCGCCAATACGGCATCGTCGCGGGCTTCGAGTCGCCTGTCGGCCATTTTTCCTCCCTTCCAGCCTTTTCGGAACGTCTCACCTATTTCAGATGAAAATGCAAACATTCTCGAATTTTCAAGAATTTGCACAAAAAAACGCGAAAAAACGGAAAGATGTTGTGGAAAACAGTGGCCGCCGGACAGAGGGACGCGGCAAGGAAGGATGGGGCGGGCCCGGAATCGGCCCGGAAAAATGTCCGGCCCGGCAGCGGAAACTGCCGGGCCGGATCGTTATGCGCGTTTAGCCGAGGATTTCGGCCAGGTCGGCTTCGGGGGTGGAGATGGGGGCGATATTATAGTTGTCGACCAGGTAGTTGAGAACGTTGGGGGTGATGAAGGACGGCAGGGAGGGGCCGAGCTTGATGTTCCGGATGCCCAGGGCGAGCAGGGAGAGCAGAATGGCCACGGCCTTCTGCTCGTACCAGGAGAGCACCAGGGACAGGGGCAGGTCGTTGACGCCGCAGTCGAACGCCTTGGCCAGGGCCAGGGCTATCTGCACGGCGGAGTAGGCGTCGTTGCATTGGCCGATGTCGAGCAGACGCGGGATGCCGCCGATGTCGCCGAGCTGCTTGTCGAAGAAGCGGAACTTGCCGCAGGCCAGCGTCAGGATGACCGTGTCGGCCGGGGCCTGTTCAACGAACTGGGTGTAATAGTTGCGGCCGGGCTTGGCGCCGTCGCAGCCGCCGACCAGGAAGAAGTGGCGAATGTCGCCCGCCTTGACCGCCTCGATGACCTTGTCGGCCACGGACAGCACCGCGTTGCGGGCAAAGCCGGTCAGGACCGATCCCTTGTCCGCGTCCGCGTCGAAGCCGGGCATGGCGAGGGCGCGTTCGATGACGGGGGTGAAGTCGTCGTTGCCCACATGGACCGCGCCGGGCCAGCCTACCAGGCCGGTGGTGAAGATATTGTCGATGTAGTTCTTGGGGTCCTGGATGCAGTTGGTGGTCATCAGGATGGCGCCGGGGAATTCGGCGAATTCCTTTTTCTGGTTCTGCCAGGCGGTGCCGTAGTGTCCGGCCATGTGCGGGTACTTGTTCAGCTCGGGGTAGCCGTGGCAGGGGAGCATCTCGCCGTGGGTGTAGATGTTGATGCCCATGCCCTCGGTCTGCTTGAGCAGGGTGTCCAGGTCCTTGAGGTCGTGGCCGGAGACGAGGATGGCCTTGCCCGCGGTGGGCCCGAGCTTGACCTCGGTGGGAACCGGGTGCCCGTAGGCGGAAGTGTTGGCGTCGTCCAGGATCTCCATGGCCCGGATGTTGATGCGGCCGCATTCCAGTCCGGCCTCCACGGCCTGCTCAAGGGTCAGGTCGGTGGCCAGGGTGGCGGCCAGCAGGGCCTGGATCTTGGCGTAGAGTTCGTTGTCCTCCTTGCCGAGGATGGCCGCGTGGTCGGCGTAGGCGGCCACGCCCTTCAGGCCGTAGGTAAGGGTGTGCTTGAGGGACTTGATGTCCGGGTTCGGCTCGGGGTCGTTGTCGACGCCGAATTCGCGCCCCTGGGCCACCAGGCCCGGGAGGTCGAGGGCGGGCATGAGGACTGCCGGGCCGCTGAACTCGACGCCGGAGACTTTGGCCTTGAGCCTGTCGCGCAGGGCCGCGCATTCGTTGATGAGTTTGACGAACCGGGCGTCGTCGAAATTCACGTTGGTCAGGGTGGAGAAGATCGCCTCCACAGTGAAGCGGTTGGCCTCGGCGTCCTCGATGCCCTGTTCGCGGGCGGCCATGGCCACCTGGGAAAGGCCCTTGGTGAAGTGGAGGAGGAGGTCTTGGAGGGTCGCGGTGGAATCGGTTTTGCCGCACACGCCGATCTTGGTGCAGCCGCCCTTGGCCGTCTGTTCACATTGATAACAAAACATGGTGTCGCTCCTTTGTTTCGATGAAAAGTCCTTGTTGCCTCGGTTGTAGGCCGGGTGGAGGCGCAAGGGTATGACTTGAGTCAAAAACAGGGGAAAGACATGCAAAAAAAGGCGGCCGGGAAAACGGAGGTCTGAAACGGCGGGTTGAGATCGGGCCGCGAAAAAACTGCTATTCCCGTTATAGAACAAAACATAGCCTATTCCCCGGCCAATGTCTTTATTATCCGGAAAAAGGCGGAATCAGCGGCCTGACCCGTATCCGTCGACTTTATTAATTTCCGCGTATTTGTTAGAGAACGGACGATTCATCTCGGTGCAGGGATTGTCATGAAGAGACCGATTCGCCCACGCAGGGCCCGTGGCCCCCTCCTGCTCGCCTTCATGGCGCTGGCGGTCCTGCTCGCGCCCGGGATCGGGCGCGCCGCCCAGTCGAGCCAGATTCTTATGCTCAACTCCTATCATCAGGGGTTCATCTGGAGCGATGAGGTCAACGGCGGACTTGTGGACGTCCTGCGCCCCCGGGAAACGGGCATCACCCTGCACCGGGAATACATGGACACCAAGCGTGTGGCGTTCAACGACATTTACGAGCGTCAGTTGCTGAATGTTTACGCCCACAAGTACAAGGGCGTGGGCCTCGATCTGATTCTGGCCACGGACAACGCGGCCTATGAATTCCTGTGCCGCCATCACGACAAGCTTTTTCCCGGGGTTCCGGTCGTTTTCGGCGGGGTGAACTTTTTTCAGCCCGACCAGCTCGAAGGCCATCCCCTGTTTACGGGCGTGGCCGAGATTCTGGACATGCGCCAGACAATCGACTGCGCCCTGCGCCTCCATCCGGGCGTGAAGACCGTTTTCGTGGTCAACGACTATTCCTGCACCGGCAAGGCCGTTCGCAAGTCCCTCGAAGAACAGCTCTTCGGCCTTGCCCCGGACGTGGTCGTGGAGTTCAGCGATGACGAGGGGCTGCCCGGAGTCCTCGGACAGGTGGAGAGGCTGCCGAAAGACGCCGTGGTCCTGCTCGCCGCCTTCAACAAGGATTGCGAGGGACGGTATTACGGCAGGGACGAGGTGGCGCAGGCGGTCTCGGCCCGGTCCAGGGTGCCGGTCTACGGCATCGTCGATGCGGACCTGGGGCACGGTATCGTGGGCGGCATGTTGGCCAACGGCCGCGACCAGGGCCAGGCCATGGCCCAGATCGCCCTCCACGTGCTGTCCGGGCGCTCGCCGGGCGCGATTCCCGTCCTCCAGGGCAGCTTGGTCAGCCCGAAGTTCGACTACGATCAGCTCAAGCGGTTCGGTATCAAGTTGGCCGGACTTCCGGAGGGGAGCACGGTCATCAACCGGCCTGACTCCTTCTATCGCGAGCATTCCTCGCTGTTCCTGGTCGCCGTCACCTTCGGCGTCCTGCAATTCTTGATAATTCTCGCCCTGATTCTGAATATTTCGCGCAGACGCCGCGCCGAAAAGGAGCTGCGCAAGGTGAGGAGCGGGTCAAGGAGCGCACCAGCGAGCTGCGGGCGTCCGAAGAGGTCATGCGGACCATTTTCGATTTCTCCTATGACGCCATCATCATTCACGACGGCAAGGGACGCATTCTCGAAGTCAACCAGCGAATGATCGAGATGTTCGGCCTGGAAGGCATGGACCCGGCGGGCGTGTCCCTGGCAAGGGACCTTTCCAGCAAGGATACCCCGCTGCGTTTCATGGCCGCCACCATGCGCGAGGTCCTCGAAGGCAAGGCGCACCACCTGGAGTGGCGGGCGCGCCGCTACCGGGACGGTCGGGAGTTCGACGTGGAGGTCCACCTGTCCCGCATCACCTACCGGGGCGAGACGGCCATCCTCGCGAACATCCGCGACATTTCGGCCCGCAAGGAGTCCGAGAACGTCATCCGGCAGAACCTGGTCAAGTTCGAGGCCATCCTGGAAAATTCGCTCATGGGCATCGCCATGAGCGTGGGCCGCAAGATCGTGACCATCAACCGGCGGGGCGCGGAAATATTCGGCTACACGCCCGAAGACATTCGCGACAACACCCTGAATCTGCTGCTTGGCCATTATCAGACCGAAGACGACTTCGCCCAGGCCGCCAAGGCCGCCCTGTCCGAACGCGGGGAGTTCAACACGGAGCAGGCATTCCGGAGCAAGAGCGGCTCAACGGTCTGGTGCCGCATGTACGCCAAGACCGTGGACCGCGGCGATCTGTCCAAGGGCGTCATCTGGGCCTGGGACGACGTCACCGAGAACCGCAAGGCGCAGGAGGACCTGCTTCGCACCCGCGAGGACGCCGAGGCCGCCAACCGGGCAAAATCGGAGTTCCTGGCCGCCATGAGCCACGAAATCCGAACTCCCATGAACGCCATAGTGGGCATGACCGAGATCACCCTGCAGACCGACCTGTCCGACGATCAGCGGGACTATCTCAAGACGGTCAAGGACTCGGCTCAGCATCTTCTTTCCATCATCAACGACATCCTCGACCTGTCCAAGATCGAGGCGCGCAAGCTTGAGCTGGACCACGTGGACTTCGACCTGCCCTTCCACGTGCGCACGACCATCAAGGGACTGGAGGTCCAGGCCCGGCAAAAGGGGCTGGACATGGTCCTCGAAATCGACGAGGGCGTGCCGAGCTGCGTCAAGGGCGATCCCCTGTCCCTGAGGCAGGTGCTCGTCAATCTGGCGGGCAACGCCGTGAAGTTCACCCACCGGGGAGCCATTTCCATTCGCGTCCGGCCGGCCTTCGGCCCCGGCCCGGACCCGGAGCGGACAGTGGGCGTGACCTTCGCCGTGGAGGACACGGGCATCGGCATTCCGCGCGAGTTCCTGGAATCCATCTTCCAGAGCTTCTCCCAGACCACCCGCGCCTTCGGGGGCACGGGCCTTGGGCTGGCCATCTGCAAGCAGCTCATCAGCCTCATGGGCGGTGCCATCCAGGTGGAGTCCACCGTGGGCAAGGGGAGTGTCTTTTCCTTCACGGCCTGGTTCGAGCCGGGCTTCTCCTGCCCCATGCCCGCCGATGATGTCCCGCAGCGGCCCGAGTCCCCGGTCCGGCCCGTTCGCGTGCTGGTGGCCGAGGACAACGACGTCAACGTCATGGTCACCACCCTCAAGCTTGAGGATCTGGGCTACACCTATTCCGTGGCCAAGACCGGCCTCGAAGTCCTGGACCTGCTCAAGCGCGAACCTTTCGACCTCATTCTCATGGACATCGAAATGCCGGTCCTGGACGGTATCTCCACCACCAAGGCCATTCGCTCCGCCGTGCCGGGCGGCCCCATCCCGGACCCGAATATACCGATTATCGGGGTCACGGCTCACGCCCTGAAGGAGTTCCGGGACAAAAGCCTCGACGCGGGCATGGACGATTATGTGGCGAAGCCCGTGGATTTTCACGAGCTGTCCGTAATCATAAACCGGCTTATCGGAGCTGTCCCCGCGCCGCCTCCTCCCGCCTCCGGTTCCGGTCCCGCCGAGACCGAGGCCCTGGACGCGCTGCCCGCCTGGACGCCGGATTCAGCCATGGAGCATCTGGGCGTGGACGAGGCCATTTTCGCCGATTTCCTGGTCACGGCCCGGATCGAGCTCAACCTTCTGCTCGACGAATTGGGGCAGGCCCTTGGTTCCGGCGCGGTGTCCAAGGCCGAGGAACTGGCCTACACGGCCCGGTCCGTATGCACCGCCATCGGGGCCAATGCGGCGGCCCTGGCCGCGGGCACTCTGTCTTCGGCCTGCCACGGCGACGGCACTGCCGAGGCCGCTTTCGAGCGGTTCCGCGAGGAAGTCGGAAATCTTATGAAAGTCATGGACTAATACGCCTCCTCCCACTATCCTTCCAATACTGGGCGGACAACTCGTTCCGTCATCACCCTGGTACGCGCTCTCTTTGGCGATGAGGAGGCAGGCCATGCCCGGCGAGGAACATTCCGAATTGCGGAAGTTCGTGGCCCCGGAGTTCGTCTTCGGCGCCGGCGCGGCCATGCTTGCCGGTCAATACGCCGCAAACCTGTCCGCGAAGAAGGCGCTGGTGGTCAGCGGGCCGACCCTGGAATCCATCGGCTGGACCGGCCTGATCGTGGATTCCCTGACCCGGGAAGGCGTGGACCGCGCCGTGTTTAC